>JBGCCY010000054.1:0-5897 GCA_045104975.1 Saprospiraceae bacterium | reverse complement strand
AGGAAGAAACCACAACGGTGCTTCCTCTTTTCCTCCATCAGTATAATCAATAAAAATTTCATCACCTGGTTCGATTTTTTTGCAAGCTTGAATTTCGATTTCCTCTTTTTCATAATCAAAAATAACAATAGCATTTGGCTCTGATTGATGATTATAAATAGAACCGTAACCTAAAGCGATACAAGCAGCACCTTCAGGTTTCTCCAATAAAAAATAATAGTCGTGAATAACGGTTTGATGAATCTTTGCTACATCTTTTTTTGGAATAATTAGGAGCGGGCAAATTTCAATTAAATCACCTTTCTCTAATTCCTGAGCTGTAAAAACACCTCGACCTCGATCATTAGAATTCGCAATATATAAACCTGGAATGTGCAGCATTTTATGTTGTAATTGTATTGTTGTGAGCGTTAATTATTTTTTTGGAAGTTAATAAAGCAGACTGAATGGCTCCTTCCATGTAGCCTCCAAAGTTTGGAGATGTTTCCGTTCCTGCCATAAATAATGAATTATCCCAAAACGAATTTTGATAAATAGGATGACCATTATTATAATGCGAAGGAAGGAAATTTTCAGTTGGTGAAAAAGTGAATTTTTCTTTTTCCCAAATTCGATCAAAATATCCAATATGGTTTTCTGCATCTGATCCAAAGAATTTTTTCAAGTTTTGGATAACCATCTTTTCTCGATCTTCTTTCGAATATTGAACAATTGATCCATTTAAAAATCCTTTAAGTGCAAATTTATTTTCCTCATAATTTGTATGATCATACATTTCTGGAATCAAACTTGATTGACTAAATACTGCTCCAGAAAGTCCTTGTTCTCGCCAAAAAGGGGAAGCATATTCTACTGAAAATTTTACTGAACCTTCCATCCAGATTTGGGTATCTCCAAAAATACTTGTGGCATCTTTTGGTAGGAGAGGAGAGCATTCAATGGATTGGACAAAAAGTTTTGGTGGTATAGTTGAGATAATTAAATCCGCTTCAAAAATATTTCCATCATGTGTAAAAACCGAAATAGTATTTTCCTTTTTTTCGATTTTAGAAATAGGTTGATGGAGTGAAATGTTTTCCATTCCTATTTCGGTAGCTAATTTAAAAATCAAAGAAGATGTTCCACCTTGGATTCTAAAAGAAGGTTCTTCCGATGCAGGAACTTCAAATTTTTGAGGAGGCGCAAAGGACATCGTTTCAAAAAAAGTAGTCCCGTGCATATATTGTTGGAAAATACCAATATTAAGTTTTTCCAAAAAGGTCATCAAATGTTGGTGTTTTTTTCCAAACCAAGTTGCTCCCATTTCCATTGGAGATGCTTGATTTCCTTTGATGGTTTCAACTCGTCCACCAACTCGATTTCGAGCTTCAATAATATGTGTAGTAATTCCATTTTTTTTCAATAAATAGGCGATACTCAAACCCGTTAACCCCGCTCCTAAAATGATTATTTTTTTTGCCATGATATATTATAAAGTAAATTTCTAAAAAAGCACAAATTAAACATTATACAGTTCTCCTCCTCATTTTCCTCTTTTAAACCAATTTAATACTACAAATAACTTTAAATCTAAATTAAAAAAATTAAAGTTTGAGAACTTGCAAAAGTTTTGTAGTTTGGAAAATATCTATTACTATATTTCACAAACAAAACATTAATTAACTAAAAATTTTAAATTATGGAGTATTTACCATTAATTATTCAATTGATTACTGGAGCAGTAGGAGGTAATCTTGCAGGTTCAGTTATGAAAAATTTATCATTAGGAACTATGTGGAATTCTGTTGCTGGAATTCTTGGCGGCGGTATAGGTGGCCAGGTTTTAGGAATGCTAGGAATGGGCGCAGCTGCTGGTGCAGCAGGAGAGGGAGGACTAGATGTGATGAGTATTGTATCTAGTGTTCTTGCAGGTGGAATTGGAGGAGGAGCTGGACTTGGAGTAGTTGGATTGATTAAAAATATGATGGGAGGGAAATAGAAGTGAAGAATTTTCCATAAAAAAATCGTCATCAAAGAAATTTGATGGCGATTTTTTTATGAAAAAAATTCATCATGCAGTTAATTATCCACTTTTCTCAATTCATCAAATTCTCTTTTCAATTGATTTTTATCGACTGGAACGACTCCTACCTTTTCACAAACTTGTCCTCCTGCAAGGTTAGCTAAATTGGCAATTTCTTTTAATTCTAATTTCAAAGCTAAGCCTAAAGCAGTCAAACTAATTACTGAATCACCTGCTCCACAAACATCAGCAATATTGCGAATTTGAGTCGGAATGATTTGACAATTCTGACTGTCATCTATAAACATTCCTTTTTCCGAAAGCGTAATTATTGTATTTTTTGCGCCTGATTTGGTTCGTAAGAATTCACTTGCTTTTTTGAGTGAATCAAAATTAGGCAAAACTTCAAATGGTGTACTTTCTTGAATCTCTTTTAAGTTGGGTTTGAATATTGCTACATTTTTAAAAGCAAGGAAGTTAGCTTTTTTTGGATCAACCACAATTGGAATTTCTTTTTCCTTTGCCAAAGAAATAATTTTATTGATGACCGAAAGAGAAAGTACTCCTTTGTTGTAATCTTGTAAAATGAGCACATCAATTTTTTGAACAGACAAAAATGATTGGATGCTATGGATGAAGTTCTCTTCTTCTGATTTAGAAAGTTCATGCGTATCCTCTCTGTCCACTCGAAGTAATTGTTGATGATTGGCCATCACCCGAGTTTTGACCGTGGTACATCTTTCTTTTGAATGTAAAATACCACCACTCCACAAATCATTTTTAGGCATTAATTTTTCGAAAATTTCAGCATTTTCATCTTCTCCAATTATACTAAATAAAAATGGAGTTGCTCCCATTGCTTTGATATTCAATGCAACATTTCCTGCTCCACCAAGTCGGTTATCTTCCTTTTTCAAATGAACAATAGGCACAGGTGCTTCTGGAGAAATTCGAGTAACTTTTCCATCTAAATATCGATCGATGATAACATCTCCGATGACTGCAATATTGATATGATTAAATGCTTCGAAAAGCTGATTGGCATCCATTCTTGATTCTTTCTATTTCCTCAAATTGAGAGTGCAAATTTTATAAAAAGGAAGGGATATTCCTAGTTATTAGTTAATTAGTTTATCAGTAGATCTATTGGGGAAATGATTAATCTATATTTGAAAATACGAAATCGAAAATTTCTTTCGTTGCTCCTTGACTCTCCAGAATATATTTTTTGGCATTTGTAGAAGCATTGTTATAATGTTCATCATTTGCTAAATTTTCCATCACACTTTTAAATTCATCATAATTGACGATAGAAAATCCACCACCTGTTTCTACCAAGTTTATCGCCTCTTCAAATTTAGTATATTTTTTTCCAAAAATAACTGGCAGTCCAAAAGTGATCGGTTCTAAAGTATTATGAATTCCACTTCCAAATCCCCCACCAATTAATGCTATTTTCCCATATTGATAAAGACTGGAAAGCATCCCTATATTATCGATGATCATCACTTTTGCAGCAGCGGAATTAAACGTATTGGCTTTTGAAAAACGAACAGTATTGATTTTTAATTTCTTTTCAATTTCGACTAAATGATGCTCACTAATATCATGAGGTGCAATAATAAATTTCCAACGAAAATCTTTTTGAGCATGAATCCATTCAATTAAAATGTCTTCATCAGGCGGCCAAGTGCTTCCTCCAATTAAAATGTCTGCGGTACCTTTAAAAGATTTTATTTGATCAAATGACTTTTTATTTTTTTGAATTTCTAAAACTCGATCTACTCGTGTATCACCTGCGACTGAAAGATGAGAAATACCATTGTCTAAAAGAATCGTTTTCGAAGTTTCATTTTGGACAAAAATATGGTCGAAGAAAAGCAACATTTTTTTGAAAAAAGAGCCATAAGGTTTGAAGAAGATTTGGTCTTTTCTAAAAATGGAGGAGATTAAATAAGTAGGTGTTTTTCTTTGATTTAATTGATTAAGGTAATTAAACCAAAATTCATATTTTACAAAAAAAGCCATCGTGGGTTGAACGATTTTGAGAAACTTTTTTGCGTTCCTTCTAGTATCTATAGGTAAATAAAAAATGTAATCAGCGTTCTCATAATTCTTTCGAATTTCATAACCTGATGGAGAAAAAAAAGTTAATAATATTTTATGTTCAGGAAGTGTTTTTTTTATTTTTTCTAGGAGTGGACGACCTTGTTCAAATTCACCTAGTGAGGCACAATGAAACCATATAATTGATTGATTATCAGTAATTTGTGATTCCATTTTGGCGAAAATACCCTTTCTACCTTGGATCCATAACATAGCTTTTTTATTAAAAAAAGAAGTCACCCAAATACCAAAAGAATAAAGCCAAATACCAAAATCATACATAGTAATTGATGGTTAATTTATAATGGTGAATGGTTAATTCTGCTTGGTGCTAACAAATACTGGTATTAACCATTCTCTATTAATCATTAACCATTATTTTGCTAGCAATTGCTTCTGCTAATTTTTTAGCACCAAGCGGAGTGTAATGCACATCATCCACGAAGTGATCTAAATCTTTTGGTAAAGCAGGTTCGCCATGTACGAAGACCGTTTTATATTTTGAGGCAACTGCGGCAGTTTTCATATTGTAAGCATCCATGGCAAGTGCCATCGTCTCGCCATCTGGATATTTGCCATCTAAAATACACATGCCTCGATCCATCCAAAGTACTTTTTCCTCTGCAGCAGAGTGTTCAGATTTGTAAAGATAAGGTTGAGAGACAAGGATAACTTCAGCTCCATCATTTTGAAAAAGTTCAACAGCATTACCCATATATTTAGGGAAATCGTCTAAGGATTTAAAAACAGAAATATCAAAACTCGAAGGATCGAAAGATGGAGTGAACCAAAATTTCCGAACGATATAATTTATTCGTGATTCAAAAGTAGGCGGTTTTGCGCCACTAATACTTGGCCCATAAAAGTGAGTATAATCACTTTTGTATTCACCCACAGCTAAACTTTTTGGAGAAAATGATCGATATAAATCATTGATGCCATGCATGAGTATGACAACATCAGGTTGAAAATCTCTAGCGTACACCGCATAATTGATATTGGTATGTTTACTGGTGTACCAATCCATTCCTGCGTTAAGTACTTCGACTTTTTTATTGGGAAACTTTTTGTTTAGAATTTGATGAAGCACAGAAGGGTAGCGTTCCATGGTATCCAATCGAACATTTCGAGTTGTGGAACCACCAATGCAAAGTACTCGGAAAGTAGTGCTATCTTCTTTTGCACCAAATTCATATTTGTTAGGAGGCATCTGTAAAAAAGGATCAAACAAATGTTCTTGTGTTTGATAGTAATAATAGTGCCCTCCAAGGTAGATTAAAAACAAAGTGATCAAAGAGGGAAGTAATGCCATGAAGATACCTTTCGCCCCATTTTTTTTTCCATAACTATTGATCCACCAAGGGAAAGCAATAAATAATACCAAAGCCATGACCACTAAAATCGCTAAATATACTTTGGAGAAAATAAATATTTCAGGATTATCAGATCCATGTGTTGCAAATCCCGCAAAGATAATTGCAGCAAAGATGTAGTAGATAAAGAGTACTTTTTTCATGTTGTTCCTAAATAAAATGTATTTTCAAATGAAATAAAAAAACCAACATTTTCTGATAAAAATGCAAAGATAAAAAAGTCTTAGAGATTAAAATATTGTTGGGAAATTGGAAAAGGAAAGATTAAAGAAAGCTGTAAATTACAATCCTTATTTCCTAATGTAATTATTACGGATTAGGAATTAAAAAGGTGCGAATATTTATAAGTTAGCGGCAATGAAAAAAAAGAAAAACACCATCTCTTCGATTAAAAAACATTAAATACCAAAAAGATG
>JBGCCY010000053.1:0-14071 GCA_045104975.1 Saprospiraceae bacterium | reverse complement strand
TGAATATTCATATCGATAAGATAGGTGGTGATAGTCCATCGGTATTACAAAATATCAATATCCTTAATCACTATATTGGTATGAAAAAAATAGAACCTGAATCTATCCCTGAACTTAAATATATGCCTTTCATCATCATGGGATTAATGGCACTTGGCTTGTTAGCAGCAGGTGTTAATCATCGAAGTTTTTATTTAGGTTGGGTAATTCTATTTGGAATAATAGGAATAGTAGGCATTTATGATTTCTATTTGTGGGAGTACGATTATGGTCATTCCCTTGATCCTAAAGCACCAATGAAATTCCCTGGAGCATCTTTCCAACCACCAGTTTTTGGCACTAAGCATATCATCAATTTTGTAGCAAAATCATTCCCTCACACAGGAGGATATCTCGCAATGGTTTCAGCTGTTCTTGCAATGGCCGCTTGGTGGGTAAAAAATAAAATAGACAAAACAAATGAAAAAAATACTTCTTCTTCTAAGTATGCTGTGGCTAATTAGTAGCTGTACACCTACACCCGAGCCAATTGAATATGGTTCTGATATGTGTGATTTTTGTAAAATGAGTATCGTGGATCCCCAACATGGAGCAGAGTTGGTTTCCTCAAAAGGGAAGGTGTTTAAGTTTGATGCCATCGAATGTTTAATTGGATATTCGGAAGAAAAAAAAGATACTCAATTTGCTTTCGAATTAGTCAATGATTATTCTTCTCCTAAAGAATTAATTGATGCCAAGCAAAGTACTTTTTTAATTAGTAAAAAATTATCGAGCCCAATGGGTGCTAATTTGACAGCCTTTGGAAAAGAAGAAAATGCGGAAGAAATGTTGGAAGCAAAGGGTGGGAAATTGTTTTCATGGACAGAATTAAAAGAATATTTTCAGAAAGAAAAATGATTGATTAAAAGAAATGATGTTTTTTGAAAAATAAAAACTTCAATTTCTGATTAGCATATTTGAAAGCTAAATTCCTAAAATTAAATAAATGTCCAAAATGAAATTATTCCAATTTATACTTGTAAGTATATTGTTTTTTCAAACTTCTTTTGCCAAAGAAATCGAAGTTTGCGAAACATGTAAATATACTACCATTGTTGATGCCATTGATTTTGCAAAAACTGGAGATGTGGTTTTGATCCACAAAGGTATTTACAAAGAAGGGAATATCGTAGTAGATAAATCCATCACTATAAAAGGCTTAGACTTACCCATTTTAGATGGTGATAGTAAAACCGAAATTCTCACCATTATTGTAGATGATGTAACTATAGAAGGTCTTCAAATCCAGAATGTAGGAACAAGTTACTTGGAAGATCGAGCAGGTCTTCGAGTTCGTAAGTCGAAAAACTTCATCATTAAAAACAATGTTTTACTCAATACTTTTTTTGGAATTTACCTAGAACACTCCTCAGATGGAGTAGTGGAAGGTAATAAATTAATTGGCGAAGCAGAACTCGAAATGTCTTCTGGAAATGCAATTCATTTATGGTATTGTAAGCGAATCAAAATTCGAAAAAATTTAGTTCAACATCATCGAGATGGAATTTATTTAGAGTTTGTTGATTATAGTGTTGTGGAAGAAAATATAAGTGAAAACAATCTCCGCTATGGATTACATTTTATGTTTTCGAATAACGATGATTATTTCAAAAATGAATTTCGTGAAAATGGGGCAGGAGTTGCAGTTATGTTTTCCAAAAAAATAAATATGAAAAATAATTTATTTGAATATAATTGGGGAAAAGCTGCCTACGGATTATTACTCAAAGAAATTTACGATGCTGAAATTGAAAATAATATTTTTAAAGAAAACACTATTGGGATTTTTGTAGAAGGTTCCACTAGAATAAATTATCGTTCCAATGAATTTATAAATAATGGTTGGGCGCTAAAGATAAGCGGTGGTTGCCTCAACAATAAAGTGGTCAATAACAATTTTGTGAGTAACACCTTTGATCTTTCTATTACTAAATCAAATGATGAAAATGAATTTGATAAAAATTATTGGAGTGATTACTCTGGATATGATTTGGATAGAAATGGAATTGGTGATGTTCCCTACCGACCAGTTAAGTTGTTTAATTATGTTGTGAATCAAACTCCTGAAGCAACTGTTTTGCTGCGAAGCTTATTTGTCGATATAATTAATTTTTCAGAAAAAGTAAGTCCAGTTTTTACGCCCAAGAATGTAGTAGATAATGAGCCATTGATGAAGCGTATTTCTTTTAAAAAATAAATTTCCAACACAATGATAACAATCGAAAATCTTCATAAAGCATTTAAAAAAAATCAAGTATTAAAAGGTGTTGATTTGACTTTTGATCAAGGAGGAATTACAGCAGTTTTAGGGCCTAATGGATCAGGGAAAACAACTTTGATAAAATCAATCTTAGGTATGGTTATTCCTGATCAAGGTAATATTTTGATCAATGGAGAAAGTGTAAAAGGGAAATGGAAATACCGAGAAGGCATTGATTACTTACCGCAAATTGCACGGTTTCCAGAAAATTTATTTGTCCAAGAATTATTTGAAATGGTTCAAGATCTGCGATCTTCCGAAGGAAATAATCAAGAGTTGATTGAATTATTTGAACTTCAACCATTTTTAGATAAGCGGCTTGGACACCTTTCAGGCGGTACTCGTCAAAAAGTAAATATCATTCAATCTTTGATGTTTGATAGTCCAATAATAATATTGGATGAACCTACTTCTGGACTTGATCCAGTTGCTATGCTACATCTCAAAGATTTGATAAATATGGAAAAAGCAAAAGGCAAAACCATTTTAATTACAACTCATATCATGAGTTTTGTGGAAGACATTGCTGATGATGTAGTTTTCCTTTTGGAAGGAAAAATTCATTTCCAAGGAAGTCTTAAAAAATTGAAAAACCAATATAATGAAACGACTGTCGAACGTGCGATTGCTGCTATTTTACAAAAAGATAATACTCCTAACTCATTGAATGGTAGTACTTTATATCAATCTAAACCTAATCCACTTTTAAAAATTAAATCATGATTAAAATATTAAAATATAGTTTTTTCGATTTGATGCGAAGTCGATGGACGTTAATTTACGCTGCCTTTTACATGTTGTTTACGGTCTCGCTTTTATGGTTGAGTACAGATTTGTCAAAAGTGATTATAAGTTTGATGAATGTGATATTAGTATTAGTGCCTTTGATTGCAACCATGTTTTCAGTCATGTATTATTATAACTCTCGGGAGTTTGTAGAACTATTGTTAGCACAACCCATTAGGCGAAGTAATATTTTTTTAGGGCAGTATTTTGGGATAGCAAGTTCGTTGTCTTTGAGTTTGTTGATAGGAGTTGGGTTGCCATTTTTATTATATGGAATATTTCAATCTGCGGAAATATTTAATTTTTTCACGTTGTTGATTGTTGGAGTTTTTCTCTCCTTTATTTTTTCAGCTATCGCATTTTTTATTGCGTTGAAAAATGAAAATCGGATTAAAGGATTTGGATTGGCGATTTTAGTTTGGTTGTTTTTTGCAATTATCTATGATGGTATATTTTTATTATTACTAGTCTATTTTAATGATTATCCCTTGGAAAATTTTGCGATTGGTACCTCGATGTTGAACCCGATTGATTTATCTCGAATTCTAATTTTATTGAAGTTAGATATATCTGCTTTGATGGGATATACAGGAGCTGTTTTTCAAAAATTCTTAGGATCTGGAAGTGGAATTTTGGTAGCAATTGGAGTACTTTTTTTATGGGTAGGAATACCTACTTTTTGGATTAAAAGAACAGCAAGAAAAAAAGATTTTTAGAAAAGATTAACTCATGACAAATGTCATTCTTTACCATAAAAAACTCTATTAACTTGCCCGTGTGAAAATAAGTTAATCAGTCTCGAATTATTGTAACAAATTATTTGAGGCCAAAGAGAAAGGAAATATTTATTCAATATTTCTCTTCTCTTTTTTTTTGCCTTCTAAGAAGAATCCATTTTATATAATTTTTTAAAATATTTATAAAAAGATGATTTTAGTCATCGTTTCCTCTTTTTCTATTTCTTAATTTTGCTTCAGATCATCCCTCCTCCGGTTTTTTTATAATACATGAACAATCAACTAAAATGAACAAGTTACTTCAGGCGGTGATTTTATTCGTCATTCTTTTTTTTTCCTGCACACAAGACAAAATAGGTAATCCTTTAGATTATGAAATCAAAGGTGCCCTAGATCGACTTTCTAAAACCAATAACTACGATTATTATATTTTTCCTGAAAGTGATGATGTTCTTTCCTTGCCAAATCAAGATCCTAAAAATCCAGTCACCTTAGACAAAGTAAAATTGGGTCAGCTACTTTTTCATGAAACAGGTTTGGCTCAAGGTGCTTCTCAAGAAATTAGTTTAGAAACATACTCCTGCTCTTCTTGTCATATTGCTAGTGCTGGATTTACCCCAGGAAGAATGCAAGGAATCGCTGATGGAGGTTTAGGATATGGAGAAGAGAGAGAGTTGTGGGAAAGTTATGATGAGAACGAAATTGATGCACAAGGGCTACGACCATTGACTATTTTGAATGTTGGTTACATGGAGAATACTTTGTGGAGTGGAATTTTTGGAGCATATGGAGTCAATGAAGGAACAGAACATTTATGGGGGAATGATCCGTTATCAGAAGTAAATCATTTAGGGTTAGCGGCTTTGGAATCTCAAAATATTGAAGGTTTATCTTTGCATCGATTAGAAATTACTGACAAAGTTTTGGATGAATATGGTTACCGTGAATATTTTGATAAATGTTTTCCTGAATTTCCAATCGAAGAAAGGTATTCAGTTATAACTGCAAGTTTCGCTTTAGGTGCTTATCTCAGAAATGTTTTGGCCAATGAAGCACCCTTGCAAAAATATCTTAAGGGTGATAATACAGCTTTGTCAGAAATGCAGAAAAGAGGAGCGCTTTTATTTTTAGGTAAGGCTAGATGTAGCACTTGCCACAATAGTCCTTCATTTGGAAATATAGAATTTTATGCTTTAGGAACAAAAGATCTTTACCATCAAGGTGAAGCACTTAATACGGATGAAAGTGATGCTAGAAACTTGGGTAGAGGATTTTTTACAGGAGAGGAAATAGATAATTATGCCTTCAAAGTTCCGCAATTATATAATATAGGTGATTACACTCATTTCTTTCATGGAAGCAGTAAAACAACTCTGCGAGAAGTTATCGAATTTAAAATAAAAGCAAAATCAGAAAATAGTAAAGTGGCTGATGAAAACCTTTCTCCTTATTTTAGAGAACTTTATTTGACAGATGATGAAGTGAATGAATTGCTAGATTTTTTAGAAAATGGGTTGCGCGACCCAAATTTAGAAAGGTATGTTCCTGAGGAAGTTTTGTCTGGAAACTGTTTTCCGAATAATGATCCTTTTTCCATCTTTCAAACTGGCTGTAATTAAAAAACATGTTCACCATACAATAGCGTCTTTCTTAGTTTTCAAGAAGACGTTTTTATCTATATATTCTTACCATTCTTCTCTTTAAAACTACTCCAAAGAGACTATTCAAAGATTTTTAAAATCCTTTTTATAAATTGCTTTACCTTTGAAAAATCAATATATTTTAATTCTATCTAATAATTTGGTCAAAATTGAAATGAGACTATTATTAAGTTTACTATTTGTTAGCCTTTTTTTCTTTTCTTCTGCACAAATTAATAAAGATTCCTTATTAATTATTTTGCAAGATGAATCACATGATACCACTATCCAATTAGCGGCTCTCGAGGAATATTGTATGAATGAAGTGCTGAATTCTGATATTGAAAAAGGAAATAAAGAGGGGAGTAATAACTTGATTTTCTTTTTGTTAGGTATCCTTTTTACTACGATTTTGAGTTACTTATTTTTTATAAAAAAAAGGGAAAAGCAAAATTTATTGGAACGAGAAAAACTTCTTCTTCAAATTGAATTTCTGGAAAAAAAAATATCTAACCAACCTATTTCCAATCCAATTTATGACCAAAACTTATTTGAACTAAATAAGGAAAAAATTGAAAAGGTAATCAAAATTAGCATAGGAGAATCCTCGTGGGTAATTCTAAACCTGATCATTAAAAACCCTTCTATCAGTAATAAAGAAATTGCAAATGAAGTTTCTTTAAGTGTAGAAGGCGTAAGTTCTTCACTTCGTCGGATGTATCAGGCATTTGACATTAAAACCTCAGGAAACAAGAAAATCTCCTTAATTCTCAAGGCTACACGGATTTCGTTCGAAAACTGAGTAGTAAAATAGTGCGTTTCTTATTGCACGGATATCCGTGCAATAATGGGCTATTTAGGTTTGTGTAGTTTTATCGTTCTTTAGTTATGTTTCTGTTTAGTAAGTTTAGGTAATTATTACACGATGTAATAATGTGTGCTCTCCAAAGACTGTGTGTGTTTCATTTTAACATTATGAGTACATATTCAATCAAAAAAATTATAGAAACAAAACTTATTGAACATGAAAAAAATCGTATTACTAATCCTATTATGTTTTTTAGCCATGACCAACATTATGTATTCTCAATACACAAATGTTGATTTTGAACCAGCTGGAACAGGCGGTGATTGGACTTGGATTGTAGATCAAAATGATGATAATCCTCCTCTTCAAATTATTCCTAATCCGAATAGTGATGTTACAAATTCTGGAGGAACCGTAGCGTTTTTTACAGCAAGACTCAATGGACAACCTTTTGCCTTGACTTTTACGGATGATATTGAACCATTCATGTTCGATGCGACAAATACTACTGTAAAAATAATGGTTTGGAAAAACGTCATTAGTGATGTTGCCATTAAATTTGAAGGTGCAAGTGCGCCTGTTGAAATTAAAATTCCAAATTCTACTACAGGTCAATGGGAAGAAATTACTTTTGATTTTTCAGGATCGATTGGTAATAGTTATAACCGATTAGTTATAATTCCTGATTTTCAAGCAAGAACAACCGAAAATGGTCTTTTATTAGATAATATTCAACTTCCAGCAAGTAATATTACTGCAGCTCCAGAGCCAATGGTTGCTGCACCAAATCCAACTCAAAATGAGGTGATGGATAATGTTCTTTCTATATTTAGTGATGCTTATACGGATGTTCCAGGAACGGATTTCGATCCTAACTGGGGACAATCTACGGATGCAACAATTGAATTGGTTGCAGGAAATCCTACTTTAAGGTATTTGAATTTAAATTATCAAGGAACTGCTTTTGGGAGTAACCAAGATGTTTCAGATAATGAGTTTTTACATGTTGATTTTTGGACATCCAATGCAACATTTATAGATTTTTATTTAATTAGTCCAGGTAATGAAGTAGCATTCCCACTTACTGTGGTTCCTAATCAATGGAATAGTGTTGATATTCCTTTGAGTGCTTTTGCACCAACGGTAAATCTATCAGATGTATTCCAATTTAAAGTAGTAGGAAGTGGAACTGTTTATTTTGATAATTTATTTTTCCATGGAACTGTAGTGCCGCCTAGTGGTCCGATGACTGCTGCTCCAACACCTATCCATGATGAAACTTTGGATAATGTAATTTCAATTTTTAGTGATAGTTATACTAATGTTGCTGGAACTAATTTGAATCCATTTTGGGGACAACAGACTATTACTACAGTCGAAGATATTATGGGGAATAATACTTTAAAGTATGCTAACCTTAATTACCAAGGAACTCAATTTGGGAGTAATCAAGATGTATCAGGAAATGAATTTTTGCATGTTGATTTTTGGACGGCAGATGCTTCATTTATAGATTTTTATTTAATTAGTCCAGGTAATGAGATAGCATTTCCATTAACCATTGTTCCAAACCAATGGAATAGTGTGGAGATACCTCTAAGTGCTTTTACACCTCCTGTAAATCTATCAGATGTATTCCAATTTAAAGTAGTTGGAAATGGAACTGTTTATTTTGATAATTTTTATTTCTATGGAGAGTCTGTTTCAACTGCTGTAAATATAGAATTTTGTGTAGATCTTTCATGTCAAGCTTCAGCAACTGCTCCAAGTGTTTTTGGAAGTATTAATGGAGGATGTGCAAATTGTGATATTGTTACTGACCCTGATGGAGATGGTATTTATTGCGCAACGGTTAGTTTAGAGCCTGGAAATTATGATTATAGATTTTTTACACAAGAAGAAGGGCCAGAAGATCTTTCAGGTGCTGGTTCTTGTACGAATACAGCTGGGACAATGCGAACAATTACAGTTGAAGAGAATACTCCTCAATCAGTACTTTTTGCTTGGGAAACTTGTGAAGAAGAATGTGTTCCAATTCCTACAGTAGATATCGAATTATGTGTAGATATGAGCTGCCTTCCAGGAGCTCAAGCTCCAAGTGTTTTTGGTGGATTTAATGGTTGGAATGCAGGCGCAAATCCTGTGTCTGATCCTGATGGAGATGGTATTTTCTGTGCAACAGTTAATATGCAGGTAGGAGATCAAACTTATAAGTTTTTTGACCAACTTCAAGGTCCTGAGAATTTTACTTCAGTAACAGCTGGTTGTACTGCTGTGGATGGTGTGAATATCAATCGTGTTATCACGGTGGTAGAAAATATGCCTCAGACAGTAACTTTTGGTTGGAACAGATGTAGTGCTACTTGTCCAAAACCTACAGTTGGTGCTCCGATTCCAACTCAAGATGAAGCTGACAATTGTGTGGTTTCAATATTTAGTGATAGTTACACTAATGTAGCGGGTACAAATCTAAACCCATTCTGGGGACAACAAACGAGCACTTCAGTTCAAGATATCGATGGAAATAATACTTTGCAGTATTTTAATTTGAATTATCAGGGAACACAATTTGGTAGTAACCAAGATGTTTCTGATCTTGATTTTATCCATGTTGATTTTTGGACAGCGGATGCTTCATTTATTAATTTCTTTTTAATTAGTCCAGGAAATGAAATAGCTTTTCCTCTTACTATTGTACCTAATGAATGGAATAGTGTAGATATACCGTTGAGTGCTTTTACACCTCCTGTAAATTTATCAGATGTGTTCCAATTTAAAGTAGAAGGAAACGGAACAGTTTACTTTGATAATTATTTTTTCTGGAAAGAGACAACAACATGGTATGCAGATTCTGATGGAGATGGATTTGGAGATGCTAATGTTACTGCAGAAACGTGTACGCAACCTACAGGGTTTGTATTAGATAATACTGATTGTGATGATACTGCACCAAATGTATTCCCAGGCGCAGTAGATATACCATGTAATGGAATTGATGAAGATTGTGATGGTAGTGATTATATTCCTGCTGAAGCGGTTGTCACTCTTCCAACTTTAGCTCCGGTAATTTCATGTGTAGTTGCTGAAACTTATTCAGCTGCAGATGGAACTTATGATAATGGAGAGTCTGGAATTTATGAGATTTCTGGTACGATGCCAGCTCAAATTTCTAATTTTTGGAATAGATGTGGAGGAATAATTATAGTTCAATATGATGATGTAATTGATATTTGTGGAAGAACAATAGAAGGAGGTAGCTTTACTATTGAAGTATTAGCTGCACCAATTCCAACAATTACACTTCCAACATTACCAAGTAATCTTTCTTGTTCAGATGCACAGTCCTTCGTTCCACCTTCAACAATCGCTGATAATGGATTAACTGGAGCATGTAGTATTACAGAGCAAGCACTTGTAGAAATGAATCATTTTTATGATGGTTGTGGAGGAACTTTGGAAGTTATATATTTTGGAACTGATGTATGTGGTAGAAATATTACAGCTCAGGTTGGATACATTGATATTGATCCAGCACCGGTTCCAACGATTACTGTTCCAAGTTATCCAGTAGCAGTTACTTGTAGTGAAGCTGAAGTATTAACTGGAATCGTTGCTCAATACTCAAATGGATCGACAGGAGTTTGTGAAATTTCAGGATTGATAGAACCAACTATTACTTATAATGTTGATGCTTGTTCAGGTGGATTTATTACTATTAATTATGATGGACAAGATGATTGTGGAAATGCGATTTCTTCAGCTCCTGTAGTAATTGAAGTAATGCCTGCAGAGGCAGCAGTTATAGCTGCTCCAGATGATTTACCTAATTCAATTTATTGTTGGGAAGCATTTGGATTTGTTGCACCTAATGCAACTTTTGCAAATGGATCTGATGGTTTCTGCCAAAATTCAGGAGAGATCGAACCAGAAGTAATTGAATTTTGGAATAGTTGTGATGGAGGATATATTGTAATGACGTATAGTGGTACCGATAATTGTGGAAATGAATTGGAATCTTTTGTTTTAAAAGTTTCAGTTTTACCTGATGTATGGGCACCTGCTGGCGAATGCGAACCTGTAGAAGCAACAATGGCGTTGATTACAGATGTACCAGAAGCAGATGAATTAGATGATTACTTTGCTATGGTAGCAAGTTCGTATTCTGAAAACTGTGGGGATGTTTTTGTAAATGTTATCGATGATACAGGAAGTCCACAATGTAATGAGTTAGGTTATTTCGAAAGAATTTATACCGTAGAAGTAACTGATAAATGTGGAAATGTTGCTGGTAATTGTTCTATTACATTTAGTGGAAATTGCAGTCAAGATTTCTGTACTTTGACTCAGAAATTTTATGGAAATGAAGATGATGCATTGTTTGGAATTTCTTCAGAGGAAATTATCAATACACTTTTGGATGATGGAAATAACCCAATCCAAGTTGGAAATGGTGATTGTGGATTTTTGGTAGATGATGTTGATTGTATCCAATCTATGATGAACACTTATGGAGGATCTGTTTCTTTACCTTCAGGTGTAACTTGTGATGGAATGTTTAACTCATTAGCAAGTCAAGTTGTTACTACCACATTGAATATTCGGTACAATGCAATGATGAATTCAAATGGAATCTTAGATTTTGGAGGATTTGCTTTAAGTGCGACTTGTATGAATATTCCTGGACACATTTTGAATGACTTGCCAAGTGAGCCTAACGTAAATGATTTGTTAAAATATGCAAATGATTTCTTAGCTTGTCAATGTAATTCTACTTGTGGAGATTTCGAAGACAACATGGCAGAATTGACTGGCTTATTCTGGGGACTTAACTCTAGATTTAATCTTTGTCATGTTCCTGCTCCTTGTACTGTAGGTCAACCTGGGTATTCTGATCCAAATTTTGGAGGAGGAATTACTCAACATGAAATTGAATCACTCACTCTTTATCCAAATCCAATTAATGATATCATTAATTTAACTGTATCTGAATTTGTTGGATTACCAGCGGTTATAGAAATTTTTGATACTCGAGGTGCAAAAGTGGGAGAGCAATTATATCAATCAATTGATCAAAGTACATTGAGATTTGATGCAGCCAATCTTCAATCTGGTATGTATTGGTTATCAATTAAAGTGGAAGGTCATGATTTAATTACTAAAAAATTTATTGTAAATAAATAATAAGAATAACTAAAAAGACTTTTCTCATTTGTCAAAAAAACATTTGAGGAAAGTCTTTTTTTACTTTTCTTCATAACTGAAAAAGATTTTATTATCGGATAAAACTTATCTATTCAGATGCTAAGATTGTCCTTTATTTTTTTTAAAATAAAAATAATCAACTACCTGAATTAATTAGTTCTTTTATTTTTCCTTAAACAGAATCAAAAACTACTACATCAACTAGGCTATTTATTTGATAAATATGCTGTAAATCTCCCCAAGGTTTTCAGGGAGTTTTTTTTTAGGTTTTGAATTTTCAAAAACAAAGCTAAAGATGACCCATTTTCGTTTGTTTGTTAAATTAATATTTTTCATTTTACTCTTTTCTATTTCCCAATATGGTTTTGGTCAGTATACTACTACTGAGTGCCAAACTGTGACTACTTCATTATTAGGTCCCGATAGAAATGATTTTGTTCACAATAATCCAAATATAAGTCCAAGTGAAGGATACTTACATAATTTTGATCCTCCAACTTTGCCTTGTGGGATTAATAATCCAGGACTCACTTCATTAGTTGTAAATATAGAAATAACTGATATTACAACTAATGCAGGATGTTCAGGAATTCCAATTTTTGGGAATGTGTTATTAAATTGTCCATTAACGACAACTTCAGTTTGCCCAATAATTCAGGATGTATTGTCACCAGGGTGTGGTAATTTTGGAGGAGGAACAACAACAACTGGAACATACTCTTTAGATATAGCTACTTGTAATGCTATCAGTGCAACTGATATTATTGGAGTTGATATAGTTCCTGCTACAGATTTTTCAGCTTCTTGCCCTTCTAATGGAACAGCAATAACAGATGGTATAATTTCTCTTACGTATGAAATATGTTTGGATTATACTTATAACCAAAATGCACCGGCAAATTGTGTAAACACAACAATCATAACTTGTGATGATGGAGACCCTTGTACCATAAATGATATGGCAACGGTAGATGTATGTGATAATACTATTGTCTGTGTCCCTTGTGCGGGAGTTTTAGAAGATTGTTCGAATGTTGGTTGTCAAACTTCCATGCCATGTGATGATGGTGATCCCTGTACAAACAATGATGTAGAGACCTTAGCAGCGGACGGAAGTGTTTGTGTTCCTTGTGCAGGAGTTTTAGAAGATTGTTCCAATGTTGGTTGCCAAACTTCCATGCCATGTGATGATGGTGATCCATGCACAAATAATGATGTAGAGACCTTAGCAGCGGACGGAAGTGTTTGTGTTCCTTGTGCAGGAGTTTTAGAAGATTGTTCCAATGTTGGTTGCCAAACCTCCTTGCCATGTGATGATGGCGATCCATGTACAGATAATGATGTAGAAACTTTAGCAGCAGATGGTAGTATCTGTGTTCCTTGTGCTGGTGTATTAGCTGATTGTGCCAATATTGGATGTCAGACTGCTTTACCTTGTGATGATGGAGATCCTTGTACTACGAATGATATGGAAACACTTGCTGCAGATGGAAGTGTATGTACTCCATGTGGAGGAACTGTAATTGATTGTTCAAATGGAGCAACTACCATTCAAGCTTGTGATGATGGAGATCCAAATACAATTAATGACATGGAAACTGTTTTGAATTGTGATGGAAGTATTTGTGTTCCCTGTTCTGGAATTATAGTAAATTGTAATACTGGACCAACAACAGATGTGCCATGTGATGATGGCGATCCGTGTACCATAAATGATATAGAAGTTATCTTAAATGCTAATGGGACTATTTGCGTTCCATGTAGTGGTATTCCTGCACCATGTAATTCTAATCCAGCTTGTCAAGTTTCAATTTCATGCAATGATGGCGATCCTTGTACGATAAATGATATGGAAACTATCCTAATATCTGATGGTAGTGTTTGTATACCCTGTCAAGGAACTGCGGTAGATTGTACCACCGGTACAACTTCAGTTCAACTTTGCGATGATGGCGATCCAAATACCATCAATGATATAGAAACAGTTTTAGATTGTGATGGAAATATTTGTATTCCATGTCAAGGTACTCCAGTAGATTGTACCAATGGCACAACTTCGGTAGTAACTTGTGATGATGGCGATGCTTGTACAATTAATGACGTACAAACAATTCTTGATGTAAATGGTGCTATATGTGTTCCTTGTCAAGGAACAACAATAGATTGTACTACTGGTACTACTTCAGCCCAACTTTGTGATGACGGTGATCCAAATACCATCAATGATATAGAGACAATTTTAGATTGTGATGGAAGTATTTGTGTGCCATGTCAAGGTACTCCTGTAAATTGTACCAACGGAACAACTTCAGTAGTTGCTTGTGATGATGGCGATGCATGTACAATCGATGATGAACAAACGGTATTAGATTCCGATGGAACTATTTGTGTCCCATGTCAAGGAACTGCGATAGATTGTTCGACAGGAACAACTTCGGTAGTAATTTGTGATGATGGCGATCCAAATACAATTGATGACGAACAAACGATTCTAGATTGTGATGGAAGCATTTGTATTCCATGCCAAGGAACTTCAGTAGATTGTTCAACAGGAACAACTTCGGTGGTGTCTTGTGATGATGGCGATGCCTGTACGATT
>JBGCCY010000052.1:0-13303 GCA_045104975.1 Saprospiraceae bacterium | reverse complement strand
TCCAGGCATGATTAAAGAAAGATTATCAGCAGTTGGATCTAAATATTGAGCAGCTACTTGAACTGTTCCGGTGTATGGATTTCCATTTGCATCAGCAACTGCATTCGCAGGGAATTCTAATTTCACTCCTTCTGGAGTAGTTACTGTTCCTCCACTTGCTCCTACTGTTCCTTGAATTGTTTTTTCTAAAAGACTAATTTTTACATTTGACCGCTGGTTTGCGTAAGCGAAAAATGTTCTTGAGCCATGGAAATATCCATCTTTCTCAACTTTTACAAATGCTCTATTTTCAAGAACAGATACATTTTCAAATTTGAAAATCCCATTAACATCAGTTGTCGTTGTTTCAGTTCCAAAACTTACGACTGCATCTGCGATAGCTGCATTATTTACATCTATCACTTGTCCAGCAACTGAAGTAGTTACATTTACAAAATTTCTAGTGTTATCAATTGGCGGGTTCTCATCAACAATAACCGGATCTTTTTTACATGAAGCAAAAACAAGGATACTTGCTAAGACGAGTAGAATAATTTTTTTCATCTGAATTGATTTTTTTAATTGTTTAAAAAATTAGCTTTTTTCTAAATTGAAATAATAGGATAGTTATCATTTCGGGTTTTCAATTACTCTCACGCAGCATTGATTAGGAAGGTTGGGTGGGTTGAATCTTTTTTGAAAAAAAAGAGCTACCGACAAAAAATTGTCGATAGCTCTTCATAAATTTCCAATTATTACAATCACTAAGGATTGGCTATTTTATTAATCCTAATCTCTTTTTGCTTTAAATGAGCCAGTAACTGTGGTGACTCCACCTCCTGACAAAGCAACTGCCCCTGTAAATGTTCCTTGACATATTTCTCCATCAACGTCTGAATATTGGTTAAAAGTAACTTCAATATTATCACTAGAGCCAGTCTGACTTGCATAAAAATAAATATCTCCATCCGTAAATGTTCCAACTGCATTAGCATCTATATTTAATGACATAAACGCTTGATTACCTGAACTTCCAGAAATGTATTGTACACCATTTCCTAGAGTATCAATGATCGTAATATATTCAGTCATTGTATAAGTTGTATCATTATATTCAAAAATAATATATTCATCCAATGTAATACATGCTTGCACTTCTCCTAAGTCAATATTGTTTGATATCGCATAAGTAACTGGCTCACTTCTAGTTGCTCCATCTAAATCATAAAATGTAACTTCAACCTCTCCTGTCAAAGTTCCACAATGGATAAAAGTAAAATCAATTGTTCCATCTGTGGAGTAAGAATAAAATGTATAATATCCTACTGTGATTTTTGCATAACCATTTGTTACTGGATTATTATCACAATCAACCATAGATCCTACTACCTGTAATGTACTTTCATTGATGGTAGAACCATCTAGATCAATTGCATCCAAAGTTACATCAGCTGTGAATGGGCCAATCTCAGCAGTATAAAAAGCTGAGTTTCCACAATTACCTGCTGGGCCATAAACATTTATCGTAAATGTTGTATTGGTCGGTACTTGTCCTGAAAATACTCCTCCAGTACTGGTATAATCACAAGCTGAAGAATTCCAACCTCCATTATCAAAAGACAAACAAACTAAAGATCCTTCTAAAATAACTCCATCCAATAAGACCGTTCCATCCAAGTAAATTAAGTCCCAATTAACATCACAATTCCAAAAAGTAAAATGTGAAACGTCTCCAACATATTCGTTGCCTTGCAAAGTTGCTTTTCCTTCTTCTTTCCATACTCCGCTAGTTTCATCAAAATACCAAAGTGGAATTTCAGCTGGTGCTGAACTTAATTGTGTATTTCCAACAGGCATCGTTAATTGAACTGTTTTGCCATCAGCAACATTCAATAAGTCACCATTACTTCCTAATAATTCTACGGCAACCATTCCATAAGTAGTTAATCCTTCTTCCACATTCTCTGTTGTAATTCCTCGAAGATCACCTGGCATAATAGATTCGATATTGTCAGCAGTTGGATCTAAATACTGTGCAGCTACTTGAACTGTTCCCGTATATGGATTTCCATTTACATCTACAACTGCATTTGCAGGGAACTCTAATTTCACACCTTCTGGAGTGGTAACTGTTCCTCCACTTGCTCCTACTGTTCCTTGAATTGTTTTTTCTAAAAGGCTAATCTTTACATTTGATCTTTGGTTGGCATAAGCGAAAAAAGTTCGAGAGCCATGGAAATATCCATCCTTTTCTACTTTTACATAAGCTCTGTTTTCAAGAACTGTTACATTTTCAAAAGTGAAGATTCCGTTTTCATCAGTCGTAATCGTCTCTGTTCCAAAACTTACTAAAGCATTTGTAATTGGAGTATTATCTTTATCGACAACTTGTCCTGCTAAGGAAGTATTTACTTGAACAAAATTTCGAGTGTTATCAATCGGTGGTGTTGGATCGATTACGATGGTATCTTTTTTACATGAGGCAAAAGCGAGTACCCCCGCTAACATAAGCAAAATAATTTTTTTCATCTGTTTTGAAATTTTAATAGTTTAGATAAATTGAATTTTTTCAGAGCTGAATAAAATGGAAGTCACCTTATTTAGTTTTCAATTCCTATCACGGGAGGTTGCTGGGGAAGGTTGGGTGGAGGTGGATTTTTTTTGCCCCCGACCACTAAAGGGGAGTTTTGAATTTCCTTTTAATTGACGATTTTCTTTCATTGATTTAAATTTTTTTTTTAAACTACAGTTAAGCAAAAGATTTTCGACGCTGACTTTTTATGACCTATTATGACTTTTTATGTTTACTCCCGTTGCAATTGTAAATATTTTTTGCTTGCAAAAAAGCATAAAAAGTAATAATAGGTCATAAAAAATCAACGTCAAAAGAATAACCACATTGTGGTTATTCTAAAACTTATATAAGTTCAATTATTAATTACGTGTTGAAAAATAAAAGGAAAGAAATCTTTAAAAGGAAAGCTAAAACTCCCCTTTAGGAATCGGGGGTTTTGGTTTTGATTTCGTAAACCATTTATACAAAACAGGCACCACCACCAACGCCAAAACCGTACTCGAAATCATCCCACCAATAATCGTAATCGTCAACGGCGACCATTGATTTGTGCGTTGCATAGTCAGAGGAACCAATCCTAAAATCGTTGTAATCGAAGTCAACACAATAGGTTTAAATCGTCGCTTACTTCCAAGAATAATCGCCTCTTGCAAAGTCATCTGCCCTTCCTCTACCAATTGATTAATATAGTCCACCAGAATAATCGAATTATTCACCACAATTCCAATCAAACTAATTAAGCCAACAAATGCAAAAAATGAAAACGGCCAACCTGTCAAATACAAAGCGATAAATGATCCACAGATAGCCAAAGGAATCGCTGAAAAAACAATAAATGGTTGCAACACCGAACGAAATTGTAAAACTAAAACGGCAAAAATCGCCACCTGAGCTAAGATCAAAATCACTCCCAAACTTCCAAAAGTACTTTGTTGTTCTTTGTATTCTCCACCAATTACATATTCATATCCACGTGGAAAATCTATCTTTTCCAATCTTTCGATGATACCTTGAGTGATAGGAATCGTTTTATCCAAATCAGTCACTCCTGCAAAAACGGAAGTGTTTCTTTTTAAATCTAAATGTTCAAATTGTGCCACGCCACCTTCAAATCGAACATCAGCAATATGATTTAAAGGTATTTGTCCGCCCATCTGATTGGCTACATAAATTTTATTTAAATCTTCAATACTTGGCGACTCATCAAAGGGCATTCTAATTACTAAATTATAATCTTCGTCATCATCCAAGGTAATTTTATCAATCGCTAAACCATTTAAACTAGCTCGAACTGTTTGATCAAAATCTAATTCTGACACTCCAAGTAATCCTGCTTTTGCTTTGTTTAAATTTATTTTAAGTTGGGTTTGATTACGACGCATTGGATTATTGATGTTAATCACATTAGGCGTCGAAGCCAAAGTATCTTCCACTTGGAGTGATAATTTTTTCAATATTTTTAGATCCTCCCCTACTAATTTAATTTCGATAGGCGCACTTACGGGTACACCATTTTTTAATTCTTCTGTCGTAATCTGAGCACCTAAATATTTCTTAAATTCCTTCCTTAAATCTGACAACGTTTTATAAAAGCGACCTTGATCCCATTCGGTAAAATTGACCAAAACTTCCCCTCTAGATTTCATAAACGATGCTGGAATTTTGTTGTAATATATTTGCGGATTTCCATGTCCAACATTGGTCGTGTAATTTTTTACATAGTCCATGCTATCTAAAATTGTTTCTACAAATTCAATTGCCTTTTCTGTTTCATCCATACTTGAACCACGAGGCGTTCGAACATCAATGAGCAACAATGGTTTGTCTGCCGTGGGGAAAAAACTCACTCCGATTTTTGGAAATAGAGAAAAACTAAAAACAAAAACAGCTACCGAAGCAATCATAATCAACCAACCTGTATTTAATGAAAATCTTAAAATGGGATCATAAATTTTTTCTTCCAACCAATGAAAAAACTTGTCAGCATAAGATGGTTCCGTTCGAGCTTTTTTTGCCATCACCCAATTTGATAAAATAGGTGAAAATGTCAATGCTAAAATTAATGATATGACTAAAGTAAAAATCACCGTATAAGGCAATGATTGTAAAAACAAACCTGCTCCCTCTCCCAATTGACTCAATGGAAAAAAAGACAAAACCGTCGTGACCGTTGAACTAAAAATAGCTAACCCAACTTCCGAAGCACCTTTCATCGCAGCTTCTCGCCTCGAAAATCCTTCTTGAATAAATCGATTAATATTTTCAATCACCACAATTCCATTGTCTACCAAAAGTCCCAATGCTAAAACCAAAGAAGCAATCGAAATTTGTTGCAAACCAAATCCTGCTCCTTTTAATAATCCCAATGACAAAATCATACACAACGGAATCAACGTAATAATGATAAATGCGGAACGCCATCCCAACACTAAAAAAATCACAATTCCAACTAGCAAAACCCCTTGCAATAAGTTGGAAAAAAATTCATTGATCCGAGTCTTCACAGCAGAGGCTTGTTCGAAAGAAACATTCAAGTGAATATTTTTCGGCAACTCATTTTTAAATTCATCAGTAAGTAATTGTACTTCTCGATCAACATCAATAATGTTCTCACCAGTTTTTAATTTTAAGGTGATAAAAATTGATTTCATTTTATTGAATTCTGCCTTCCACAGCAAGTCTTCATTTTCCATTCTCACCTCAGCAATATCTTTGAGATAAACGACTCGGTTATTCCCAACTGCAACAATCGTATTTTTTATTTCTTCAATATTTTCATATCCTCCAGTACTTTTTATCGTAAAATTTTTAGAACCAGCACCAACGTTTCCTCCTGGAATATTGACATTATTCGATCGCAAAATTCCAGCGACTTGTCCCAAAGTAATATTTTGAGCAGCCATTCTTTCATAATCCAAAGACACTCGAATTTCTTCGGCAGGGCTTGCTTCGATTTTTATTTTGTTTAACCCTTTAACTGTTTCTAATTTATCTTCAAAATCTTCCGCCAAGTTTTGCAATTCACTGTAACTCACATTTTCAGAACTTAAAGCAAAGACTAAATAATTCACCATTTCCTCAGGTTTAATTTGGCGAACATCAAACAATACAATTCCATCTGGCAAATCACCTCTGACACTATTTATCTGTCGTAAAACTTCATTGTATTTCTCTGTGTAATCTCCTTCAAATTCGGAGTTCACTCCTACCCTTGCCAAGCCTTCAGAAACGAAAGCTTCAATCTCTGTAATTCCATCTAATTCGTTGATCGCTTTTTCAAGAGGATCAACAATTAAATTTTCCATATCCTCAGGACTCGTCCCAGGATAAACTATAATCATATTATAAAATGGAAAACTAACTTGTGGATCCTCCGAACGAGGCATGCTGATAAATGAACGTACACTCAAAACGATAGCAATCAAAACTATGATGACTACAAATTGTGCATTCCGAATGGCTAATCTAGTTAAGTTCATATTTTATGTAAAACGATTCTTCGAATCGTTATTTTTTTGTAACTATTGTACAGGCGAATTTATTCGCCTAATAAATCCTATAGCTTAAAACTAATAGTAATCGGCGAATGAATTCGCCTGCACTTTATCCATGCTGAATAGTTACTTTTTTTCTTAAAAATTAAAAATTAATGCTACGACTCAGAGAGTCGTTTTACGTAAATTCGATCTCCATCAATTAAATATGCCGCACCAGTTGTCACCACTTTTTCAATTATTTCTCCTTCAGGTCTTTTGATAAAAATAGAATGATTCGTGATATGAATTGGTTCTACTTTTATTTCTCTAGCGATGGTATCAGATTGAGTTGGAACAAAAATCGTCACTTCTTTTTTGTCTCCTTCGACGATAGATTCAATCGGTAATTCTAAATAAGGTTCGCTTTCAATTGGGCTAATTTTAGCTCGACCGATGTAGCCATTTCGAAGTCTTTTATTTTCGGAATCTATCGAAATTTCTACTTCAAAAGTTCCAGTCATTGGATCGGCAGATTCTGCGATATTAGAAATTTTTCCATGAAATATATCATTGGGAAAAGCATCAAAATCTACTTCAGCCTGACTCTTCATTTTTACTCGGTTGACATCTTTATCGGATAGCGAAACTTTCATCACATAAGTACCTCCCTGCGAAGAAGCAATCATCAAAATAGGTTGCCCCGGAGAAACCAACTCATTCGGCTCTGCCAATCTTCGAATCACTCGACCGCTCACAGGGCTAATTATTTTAGCATATTTTTGATTAAATTTTGCTACCTCTAAGTCAGCTTCCGAAACTTGTAAAAGTGTTGTTATATCATCTATATTTTCGGAGGTAGCAACAGAGTCTGCAAACATTTTCTTTACTCTTTCCAAATCTCGACTAGCTTTTTGCACCGCTCTTTCTGCTTTCAAAACTTGTGCATCAATTTCATTGGTCCGCATGGTTCCTAGTAAACTTCCTTTGCGAACAAAATCTCCTTCTTTAGCTTTTAGTGTTGAAATAAATCCACCAATTTTAAATGAAAGTTTGAGTTCCGTATCTGAACCAAGTCTTCCAATCGCTTGAATTGGGATCGGTTCCGTCTTAGTTTCTACTGATGCTACTTTTACAAAATTCTTTTGTTGAGTAGGTTCTTTTGATTCATTCTGATGATGATCTACTCGGCATGAGAAAGCAAAAAAGAAGAACAAAAAAAAGATAAAATATTTCATTGTGAATGGTTAACTGTGAATGGTTAATGGTTAATATCTCTTGGTGTTTACCATTGAAATAATAATCTGAACAAGTGCTAGTCTCTAGGTTAAGTGTATTTATCTTAGTTACTTCCCAATTACTTTTTCTAATTCAGCTAAAAGAATTAGGTAATCATATTTTGAAAGAACTTGCGACATTTTGCTAGTCGTCAAACTGTTTTGAGCTTGAGTCAATTGGATTAATATTGCTTTGTCATTTCGATAGCGAGCATTGATCGCATCGTAACTTTTTTGTGCGCTTTTTACCGCCACCTCTTCTGCTTGCATTCTGATTTGGAGAGAACGAATTTTATAAAAAACTTGTGTCACCTGCATTTCTATCTGCTGTGACAATCGCTTCCGATCATTTTCCAAAATCCGCTGATCGACATCAATTTCTTCCATTTTCTTTTTCCTCAAACCTCCATCTAACAAGTTCCAATTCATCCCTAAGCCGATGGTAAATAAGGGACCACCGTTGTCAAAATTGAATGATTCCGTTTGCAAACCAATTCCTCCAGAAATGCCAAGTGTTGGTTTTTTTTCTCCATCTATCCTTTCTTGATTAAGTGAATTTAAGGCCGTAGCAACATCTATTTTTTTAAATTCTAAACGAGATTGCAACGCCGTATTTTTTAGTGAAATAATATTTCCACTAGCTTGAAATTCACCTTGCAATATATTTTCATCTATCACAATTTCTGCTTCCAATGATTTATTGAGCAATAAGTTAAAATAAGCTTTTGCTAAATCTTGCTGCTCCATCAACATCGCTTTTTGACTTTGCAAGTTGGCTATTTGAAACTCGATATCTGATAAAATATCAGGCGTAGCTTTATCGTATTTAACTAACTTTTTGTTGAAGATCAAAACTTCTTGAAGCAACTTTTCAGTCTCGTCCATGATCGCCAATCCTTCGAAAGTTTTGAGGTAATTAAAATAGCTAGTTTTGATTTGAGCAACGATTTCTCTTTTACTCAACTCCATGTCAAGATCATTGATTCGCAACAATTCATTTTGAATCTTCTGGTTATATTTTATGGTACTATTGATTAGCGGTTTCGAAATAGACAATTGCACATCCAAAAAGTTATTAGGAGCTAATTGTATTTTTTCATTGTCGATATTAGTTGGAAAACTAGTTGAACTAGTGAGCTGATTCAAGGTTCCATAAACAGGATTAAACAAATCTCCCAATGGAAATAAAAGTTCTCTTCCGCCTTCAGCAAATAAATAACTTGCGTTTAAATCTACGGATGGTTTCCACAATTTTTTAGCTTGCTCCACTTTAGAATATTGCTTATCCTTTTTTAAAATTTCAGATTGGATAGTTAAGTTCTTAGTCAAAGCTTCTTTGACATAATTATCTAAAATCTCGCTTTGAGCAAGACCATTTGAAAAGAAAAAAAATTGGAAAAGGATAACAAGAAGTAAAGATATTTTGATTCTCATTTTATAGCATTTATAATAAAAACAAGTATAGGAAAATATTGGGTTGGAAAGAAAGATATTCTGATGAATCGTCGGAATTGGAGTCTGAACTGTAATCGTGAACTAATAGTTTGTAGGGGAATTAATAAACTAGTTCTCTTACCATATCAAAACTGAAATGTTTTTTTTAACCACAGAGTAAACTGAGAAAAGACACAGAGATCACGGAGTTCTCTGTTTACTCTGTGTCCCTCCTCTGTTTGCTCTGTGTTAAAAAAGATCGTCCTGAAGTCAGAGCCTAATATTATTTCTTATTCGTTTTTTTACCCATAAAAAACTCAATGATTTTTTTAAAAAAATCTAAAATAGGTGTACTCTTTTTTTTCTCAGTCATAATTATATTTATTTTCAAAATGATATAAAATACATTTATCAAAAGGAGCCCAAGTGGCGGTTTTCACTTCTCCTTTTTTAAGTGTTTGATTGGCCCAAGTATTACAAGTTCGAAGCAGATGATAGGAACCATTCGCCTCATAAAAATTATCATCGAATCCATCATAACGACAACAATCAATCAATGATGCTTTCCCATTTTTGGTTTGAATATGGTCAAGGATATACTGTTCCATTTTTAATAATTGTGCTTTAGTCACTTTGGTTTTACGAGTCATTTCTCCAGTTGTTGGTTTCTTGTTCAAGACCGTCACATGCATTGCCGTTGGAGAAGGAATCAATGCCGCAGTTGCCGCGGTTTTTGCTGATAAATCTGCCCAAGTTGGCGTATCAAAATAGAACCCCTTATCTCCCCAGCCAAGAGATAAGTATTTTATCTCACTCCGATTAGTTTTAAAGCTTCCAAAATCCAAAGCCTTGTCCCAATCTAATTGTGCATCAGAAATTTCAAAACAAATATCTGTGTGAACCCCATTAGATATAACATACAAGTCTACCCCATTTTCAGCAGGTTGGAAATTTCGATTAGCAGGAATAATCGTTAACAGAAAAGTAAATAGAAAATATAAAGCAAAGAAAGCTAGTATACCGAGGAAAGTTCTCCAGATCGTTTTCCCTATTTTTTTAATCATAATAGTATGTTTTTCTTTTTCAAAATAGAAATAGTTAACTCAAGTTGCGGATAACAGACATGTCATATAATTACTTCCAAGAAAAAATATTGAGAAGAGAAGTATTGGGTATAGAGAAGTGGTCGTAGTCCCAGCAAAATCCCAAATCCAATTATCCGCAATTTGAAATAGTTAGCTTAAATGTAAGTCTATTTTGAAAAAAACAAGGAATATGATCTAGAAAAGTGGTTAAAAAAGAATCTGATCCAATTTTTTTTTCAAATTAAATATCTTAAAAAAACATAATATCTATAAGGCCTTGAGACGTTAATGAATCAAAATATTCTTTCACTAAAAAAAAAAGAGGTACACCTTTTTTTCCTTTCTACTTATTCATAAGGTAAATCTAATTATAGATTACATATACAACTAATACGACAGCAGCAATTTGTGAAAACAGACAATTTTTGGGAGTTTTGGTATTAATTGTAAGAATAGAAATTATATACTGAATATAGATATACAGCAAAAATTAACACACACTATTTTAATTTTTTTTGATAAATAAATATGTTTTTTTTCATATTTCGTTTTATATATTAAAATATTTTGTTATTTTTGGCACATCAAATTATAATCGGGTAATAATTTATAATTCTTATTTAAGTTACGTTTTATCCTTCCCTGTAACACATATCATATCAAAACACCCATTCCTTTAGTTTTCTCAAAACCAAATTTTGAGAATTGAAGATTAGCCATCAATTTTTAATTGAGCTTATCCTCATTCTGAAAACAACCGTTGAAAATTTCTATCACAGAAATTTCATCACAACCAATTTTTAAATTTTATCAAACCCGATTGATTATGAAAAAGCAATTTAATTTTGCTAGTGTGTTATTCCTTTTTATTTTTTCTATTGGATTTGCAAATTTAGCTACAGCTAAGTGTGTTTATCTCAAGCCAATGAATATTAAAAAAATGGGAATGGGATATATGCTTTCATGGGAAACAACCGAAGAGGCTGACATTCAAGCCTTTGTGATCCAAAGATCTGCTAATGGAATAGATTTCAAAAACGTAGGAGATGTAAAAGGTGCTGGCTATTCTACTCAAATAACTTCTTACAGATTTCTTGATTTAGTTAAAACAGGAAAAAAGGCTTGTTATAGATTATTACATTATGCTACAGATGGTAGTTTTACCATTAGTGAAACATTTTTTATGGAGGAAAACCCTAATTCAAATTTCTCCGTTGCTTCTGTAAATAGTGCCATTACTAATAATGAATTAAGTTTAACGATAGCTGCAAAAAAATCTATGACTGTAAATTTTGAAGTAGTCAATAAAAGTGGCCGTGTTGTAAAAAAAGGTTCTCAAAAAGTGAGTGCTGGAAAAAGTCTTATCAAAATTAATTGTAAAGCTTTTTCAACTGGAGCTTATAATGTAGTTTTGAAAAGTGGCAGTAAAAATTCTAACGTTACTATCAAAAAAGTCTCGGCAAGAGAAATGCCTCAAATAGAATATAGTGTAGTTAATCTCTAACTACTTCAAATAAATAAAAAGAAAAAGCTGTATTTACTTAGTTGTAAATGCAGCTTTTCTTTTTTACAAATACTACTATTTTACTTTTTATTTTGCGCCACTACCCTTTCGTACTCTTTAATAATATTTTTAAACTCAGGTTCTTGCCTCATTAGTTTCATCCTTTCTTTTGGGTTTTTCATCCATCTATAAAACCAGGAGACTCCCCATTTTTTATGATAAGAATCTGTTTGATGATAAATGGGATCCTCCAATGCTTTATCCAAACTAATAAAAGAATATTGTTGAACTTCCAATTGCTGAATCAAGCTTGGCAAGTAATCCGCATTAATCGAATTATCATGACAGAGGTAAATCTGATGAACTGTTCTTTCATATTGCTTGATCGCTAATGAATCAAAATATTGAAAATTTACCATAGTTTGCCTTAGGTATTCTTTTCCAATTCGTTCAGCATTATCAAATTGTTTTTCTTTCAAATAATGCTCGTACAAATAATTAAACATCCAATCAGAACTCTCTACAGTATAAGGTGTAATCGAATAACCTTTTGATTTTAAAAACTGCTCCACTTGAATATGTTGCAAAGAATCCTTTCCTAAATTATTAAAAGGAAATCGAAAATGGTGCAATGTTTTTTTATAAACTTTGGCTAGTTCATTAGTAATTGATTCTCCCTTTTCAATTTCGATTTTAAAAGAATCAATCCCCACCTCTGAATAGGCAGGATGGTTAAAAGAATGGTTTCCTAAGGTGACTAGGTCATTTTTTGCCCAATCATTTAACAAAGAAAAATTGCGAGTAACCTCCTCGGTTTTGTAAATCAAACCTTCGTTGATAAAAATAGCAACTGGTATTTTCAGGGAATCTAATAGATCTAATAACTTAGATTCAAAATGGTCTTTTTCATATTTTGAAGTATTTGGAACATCATCAATTGTAATAGAAACAGTTCGTTGGCAAAGCCCAGTCGTTTGCAAAAGGTGGAAAAACAGGACTAGTAAAAAATATTTTTTCATATTAGAATTTTCATTTTAGTAAGCAGGAATTAAGGAAAGGTAGCCACTTCTTTTTAGAAAAAATGAGCTGTGAATTAAAAGTTTTTTCTAGTTTTGAAAAAATATAAACTTATGCCTCTTGATGATCTAGATTTACCTAATCCAAATAAAAGTAATCCAACTCAAAAACGGTTTTATCAATCTGGAAAAATATTGATTTCGATTGGAATAATATCTTCCTTTTTTTTGTTCCTTTCATTTTCAGATGGTTATGAGCCAGTTTATAAAAATTCGTTCTGTTACCTTCCAATAATATTTGGTCTGATTCCATTTTTTTTCTCAGCCATCTATGCTTATTTCAAAAACACTATCCAAGAACCGCTAAAAGAAGGATGGGGAAAAATTCATTTTTACTCAACTATCCCACTTTTATATTTTACTCAATTTGTTGGAATTATTTATTTTCATCATTTATATATGAGTGATGTAAGTTCATTTATTGCTCCATCTCCATTCATTTTATGTTTATTCCTGTTAATCTTCATTGGGCAATTATTCTTTCTAGCCAATATATTTCGAAGTCTCCAATTGACTTTTTATAAAAACGCCAATTACCATCCTACGCATATTTTATTTTTATTTGCTGCCTTCTTTTTACTTTTAAAAAGTGCTTTTACTTATTTTTTTGGTGGAAGAAATTCAATGGTGAATTTTCAATTTCATGACACCTATCTTGTCATTAGTTCTTTTTATATCCATTTGTTGATGGTTTTTATTTTTCTACTTTTTGCAGCGGTATACTATTTTTTAAATAAGAAATTGAAAAAACCACTTAACTCTTTTTTGAGTAAAAGTCATTTCTTTTTGATGTTGTTTTCGGTTTTGTATTTTTTACTTTTCTTAAAGTATGACCTATCGTCCTCTTCAGTTAGGAGATACTATTCATCAGCAGAAGCTGCTTTAATTTATCGCGATCTT
>JBGCCY010000051.1:0-14400 GCA_045104975.1 Saprospiraceae bacterium | reverse complement strand
TCAACAAAAACATTATACTTCCAATTCCCCATTTGATTAATTCTTCTACAGACTCAACTTTAAAAAATTGAATACAGCTGAATATAAATAATCCTAAGAAGACCAAGGTCATAAGATTAGATATAATTAAAAACCACGCATTCTTCCCTTTAAATAGCCCGAGGACCATTTCAAAATTATTTTGCTCTTCTAAGGAATCATAAAAAGCAGCTTCTTCTTTTGATAAAGTTTCCTTAATTAATTGGTCAATTTCTTCCATTTTATTTTTCATGATTTACTTTTTTTTAAGATTGATTTTAATTTTTCTCTTGCTTTGAATAACCTTGACTTCACGGTCCCAATTGGGATTTTTAAGAAATCACTTATTTCAAGGATAGAGTACTCTTCTGTATAAAATAGTCTGATAATATCCTGTTTTTCTTTAGGCAATTTTCGAATCGCTTTTAAAAGTTCTATTTGAATGAGGTTCCTTTTATCTATCGAAGTCTGTGTGTCAGATTTAATAATTTCAACTGACTCTAAGTTTATACTTTCCTTATTTCTTTGTTTTACTGCGTCAATCGCCTTAGTGTAAATTATCCTAAATGCCCAATTTTTAAAACTATCTATTTGCTCCAAGGTGTGTAATTTATTGATGATGATAATCCAACTTTCTTGTGCAATATCTTTGGCCATCTCCTTATCCTTTGTAACCCAATATGCTTTTTTACAAAATATTTTATGGTATCGCTTTACTAGTATTGGTAACATAGAAGTATTCCCTTCTAGGTATTGAAGAATTAGAAAACGATCTGTATGGTTTTGTTTTTTATTCATTTTAGTAAAACTGAAATACAACCTATAGACTAAGAAATAGTATAAAGGTTCACTTTTAGCGTAATTAAAAAAATTAGTTCAACAATCTTTAAGCATCAACTTCTTTATTAATTTAAATAATCCTAATGGCTCATCATTAAAGTGATCTATTTATTACAACCTACAAATAGAAAATTATTGATCATATTTCAGTTGTATCCTTTGCGACACCTATTTACTTCAAATAAATTCATCTTAAAGGCTAAAAATTCAACTTAGACAAGAACAAATTGTGAAACTATCGGTTTCAATAGTGTTACTATCAAGGTTGGTGATTATCCTATAAGCCCTAACCAAATTATTCACTCTTAATTTATACAAAACGAAATCAGCATGTTAAAGAAATTTTATGATACCCAATATCTAAAAGGAGATATTTCGGGAGGTCTAGTTGCCGGTATTGTTGCCTTACCCTTAGCCCTTGCATTTGGTGTTCAATCTGGGATGGGAGCAACAGCAGGGTTATATGGAGCAATTGCCGTAGGTATTTTTGCCGCAATTTTTGGAGGAACTCCCACTCAAGCGAGTGGCCCTACTGGCCCAATGACGGTAGTTTCAGCAGCCTTAGTTGCAGCAGCAGTTGAGATGACTGGTAGCTTAGATAGTGCGATGAGTATTATCTTACTTACATTTTTGTTAGGAGGATTAATTCAGATTATTTTTGGGTTAATCAATATTGCGAGTTACGTTAAATATTTTCCATATCCAGTTGTCTCAGGGTTTATGAGTGGGGTAGGGTTGATAATTATTATTCTACAAATCTTTCCATTCGCGGGATTAGGTTCTCCAAAATCTACTATCGCCGTTTTACAGGACTTGCCCAGATTATTTTCAGATTTTAATATTTATGCATTGATTTTGGGAGGCATTACGATATTTGTTTATTTCGTTTTCCCCAAAATTACCAAAGTAATTCCAAGTGCATTAATGGCTTTGGTCGTGGCTACATTGGTTGGATATTTTTTGAAATGGGATGTGCCAATCATCGGAGATATTCCTTCAGGATTACCTTCTTTAAAAGTAACAGGTATGTTTACCGTAGATGCGAGTGCCTACGCTTTGATTTTTGAATATGCAGTTGTATTAGCTGTACTTGGTAGTATTGATTCCTTACTCACCTCGGTGATTGCCGACAATATGACGAAGACTAAACACAACAGTAATCGAGAATTAATTGGGCAAGGAATTGGAAATATGTTAGCAGCAGTAATAGGTGGTATTCCTGGAGCTGGTGCAACGAAAGGTACGGTAGTCAATATTAACTCTGGAGGACGAACTCGACTTTCTGGTACAATTCACGGTTTAGTTTTATTAGCAGTTTTACTAGGTTTAGGCTCTTTAGCAGCACATATTCCTCTAGCGGTTTTGGCAGGATTATTAATTCCTATTGGCTTTAAAATTATTGATGTCAAAGGACTGAAACATTTGCTTGTCGTTCCAAGGGCAGATGCTTTTGTATTAATTATAGTGTTGTTGATTACTACTTTTGGAAGTTTGATTCAGGCAGTTGGAATTGGTTTAGCACTAGCGTCTTTATTGTTTATGAAGAAGGCGAGTGATCTTGGTGAGCAAGGAATGAAAGTGGGACCAGTATCTGATTTTGATGGTTCAAAACCTTGGCAAGATGAAATTGAATTCTACGAAAAATATAAGAGTAGTGTAATTATCAAACACCTTTATGGTCCATTATTTTTTGGTTTTACTGCACATTTCAAAAAAGAAATTAAAGCACTTCCAAAAGATATTAAGGCATTAATTATTAGAATGGATAGAGTTCCTTACATCGATCAATCTGGTTTGTATGCGTTGGAAGATGCTATTCATGAACTTAACTTGATGGGAGTAGAAGTTCTTTTGGTAGATCTTCAGCCACAGCCTTTCGATATGCTAAAGTCTATTGATATTATCCCCGACTTAGTTCCGGAGCATGATATTTTTAAATCGGTGGATGAGGCATTTAAATATTTGGGTAAGAAATTAACCTAGGTATTTATTGGTGAAAAACTAAATATCGAATGTCCAATAAGGAATATCCAATTTCGAAGTTTGTAGATATTATTTGTTTTTTCTATGAATAATAGCGCCAAACTTCTTCAATCGATATTCCTTATTGGACATTCGATATTTAAAAATTATATAAAGAACGAGTTTAGTCGCTGAATTTTTAGTAAGTGATAGTTCAATTTAAAAACCAACAACAATCCCCAAGGTCGGCAAAGTAGTTCCTTGCTGATCTTCTAAGGTCTTTAATTGATATTTTTGTTCATTCACAGGTGCATTTGGATTAATGATAGTAGGTTCTCCAATTTGATTCCCTTGTTCATCAAGCGGTACATCAAGTACTAAAATATCGGAAAGGATAGTTGCACCCAGCACATTTTGAACATCCAAATAAAGATTCAAATCCCATTTTTTGAAATTCCATTTTTTATCTACTCGAACATTTAGATTTGTAAAATTTCCTCGACGTTGGCTATTCAATAAATTGTAATTAGGAAGTGCTCTTTGATTAATATTCCAATTGGGAACAATGGCAGAATTTTCAGTATCAAAAGGAGTAAAAGGGAGACCAGTTTGCAATCGCCAATTGATGCCCACTTCCCAATTCTTTTTAAAACTTTTACCTACCGTTAAATTAAGAATATGTCGAGCATCCCAAGCGGAAGGAATAAAGTCACCGTTCTTATCTTCAAATTCACTCCAACCCAAAGTGTAAGAAGCGATACCGTAAAAACCTTTGTAGAGTCGTTGCTGAAACAATAACTCAATTCCATAACTTCTTCCATTAGCCGAAGAAACCGCAGGTTCATTTCCAATCACTCCAAAGTCACCTCCTAGATTGGCCAAGGAAATACTATCTCTTAATAAAAATGGATAATCACTATACGTTTTATAATATCCCTCCAAAGTTATCTTAGAATTGGCAGCAGTATTATATTCAAATCCACCAACAATATGATTACTTTGAATATACTTTATGTCATTATTCTTATTGATAAATTCTCCATTTTCTTGATAACCTAAAACAGTATAAGGTGGCAACTGATAATAAATTCCAGTATTGAAATTGACAGATAGTCGTTCAGTTAAGGAATAAGCAATCGAAAACCTAGGAGAAAATTGCTGTAATAAATTGGACATTTCGTCGGAGTAAGAATTTCCGTCCATGCGAGCACCCAAAGAAACAATTAATCTCTCTTGCAAAAAGCTACGACTTACTTGACCAAATATGCCATATTTACTCATGTTGAAAGCAGAATTGAAAGTAATTTCTTGCTCCCCAGAATTTGTAAATATCTTGTTATAAGTTTCGTTATTATATTTGACGTATTCGTAAGCGACTCCATAGTTGAATTTGTAATTGCCAGAACGAGTCGTATTTTCAATTCTTAATTTATTTTCAATTTCTTGCGATTTGTAATTAAGGATCAGATTATCTTCTGAAGAATTATCATTGTTTTGATATTTAACTGCTTCATTGTTCAACATATTTCTACTCAAAACAAAAGTCCAATACCCATTATCTTGGTATCGTTTGTAAACTAATCCATTGGTGTAATTCCATTGGGTATTGACTGGAAGAAAACCTAATTGAAATCGTTGCGTTTCTGTTTCGTTGGCATTTAAGTTTAATTCAAAATCATCAATTGCCCCTAAACCAATGAAGGTAAATTCATTTTTATTATTGGGTTTGTATTTTACTTTGGCTTGAAAATCATTGTAGGTAGGTAAGAATGGTAACCCAATTGCTTCAAATAAAAATTGCAAATAAGACCTTCTTGCGGAAAGTAAAAAAGTTGTTTTCTCACCAATTGGTCCTTCCACCGTTAATCCTAAATCACTTGCTCCAACGGTAGCAGTAAAACCAATTCGATCATCTCGACCATCTTTTTGTTTAAAATTAAAAACAGAACTTAAAGTATTTCCTCGGTTAGCAGGGAAAGCACCACTATAAAAATCTACCTCTTTGATAAAATCCACATTGATTAATCCTACTGGTCCGCCCGATGCACCTTGAGTAGCAAAGTGGTTGATATTTGGCACTTCTACATCATCTAAATAAAATCGATTTTCATTCGGAGCACCTCCGCGTATAATCAAATCATTTCGGAAAGAAGCGGTAGAAGTTACCCCTGGAAGATTTTGAACCACTCTCGAAATATCTCGATTTCCACCTGGATTTCTTTTAATTTCTGTAATTCCAATGTTTCGTAATGAAACTGGACTTTCCTCTGTTTTTTTAAAAGGCGATGCTTTGACGACTACTTCTTCAATAGTGAGTTGCGTCGATTCCATCTGAACTTCCAAGGTAGTTGGTCTTGAACTTTTGACTGCCACCTCAAAGATAGTTTGGTCTTTGTAGCCCACATAGGAAAATCTTAAGTTGTAAACACCTGGAGTAATTTCGATTTGAAAATTTCCATCTTCATCTGTCGTAGTTCCAAGGTCTGTATCTAAAACTAAAATATTAGCAAACAGAATCGGTTCGTTATTCGTGGCATCTACAAGACTTCCTTTGATTATTCCACTTTGAGAAAACACCGACCAACTGGCAAAGATAAATAGGAGGATAAGTAAGGATTTATTTTTCATATTGACTTTAAATAATTGAACACAAATATGTCTTGAAATAATTGATTTACAGAATTATTTTAACAGACGAGGAATAAATATGTTTAAGATTTAAATAATTTTGTAAGCCCATTTTTCAAAATAGTTGTTTTAAGTTGGACATGCCTCTTTGAATTATAGTCACTAAGCAATAAAAATTTAGGAAGAATTAAATCATTTTAAAATACTACCGATAAAAACCGTTGAAAGTTTGATAAATGGATAAGTAATACGATTTTTGTCCTCCATGAGTAAACCTAAATTTATATTATTATCTGTTCTTAGTTTGTTAGTTAATATTGCTTTTGCTAGCCCAGACACTATTCAACAAAAGATCGATTATTATATCTCACAAGCTGAATTTGATTCTGCCAAAATTTATATTCAAACCAATCTGGATGATATCAATCAACAGCCAAATCTAAGTTCACTTAATTACCAATTAGTCAAAGTCTTATTTATTCAATCAGACTATAATGAAGCGTTAAAGAAAGCATTTTATGCACTTGACAAAATAGATAATAACAAAGAGGAGAGTGTGAAATTTAATTTTATGATTGCCTGCATTTATTCGGCGATTAAAGATTATAACAAATCTCTTGAATATTTTGATTTAGTAGTGATGGATAGTAAAGACTCTTCTATAATGGTCAAAGCCCACTTGCTATCATCTGAACTTCATTTGGAATTAAGGGATTCTATGAATGCTCGGAAAGCACTCACTTCAGCATACCGCATCACGAGTCGTTCCAAATCAGAGAGTAAAATCAAGAATCATGTAGCCATCCAGTATAATTTTTTTAGCCAAAACTATGAACTTTGCAAACAACAAAACTTAAAAATAATTGAAGACACCACCAGTTTTTTGAATGCAAAAAGTTATGCCTATTCTATGGTGGGAGATTGTTTGATTAAGCAAGACTCCTTGTTGGAAGCGACCAAATATTTGGATGAATTTTTAAAGCTTACTTTTAAAACCAATGATCCAGAACAAGTTAAGATTGCAGCAAAAAAACTGATAGAAGTTTATGAAAAATTAGGCATTCAAGAAAAGGCGAATACTTATCATAAAATCTATAATGAAGCAGTAAACGATTCATTAAGTTTTTCCATAGAGAAATATAGAGCCTTATATAATGTTGAAAAAAATCGAGAATTAGATACAGTTAAAGCTAAAAATTCAAGAAACTACTTGCTTTTTGGATTGAGCTTAGTCTTGATATTTTCATTTGGAATTTATTATTTCTATAAGAATAATAAAATAGAAAAAGAGCCATCAAATCTGCCTGGAAAAACTCCAAGGAAAAAGATTATAATTAGTGATATTGAAATTGAAAAAATAAAAACAGCCATCGATCAACTGATCAATAAACAGCTATTCTTAACTCCTAAAATTACGAGAAAGTCTTTTTGTTTTGATCATAAAATAAAATCTGAACGATATTTAAGCCATTACATCAACACCGAATTCAAAACATCTTTTACCATTTTTATTAATGATTTGAGAATTGAATATGCCTATCATCGACTTCAAAATGATCCTAAATTTAGAAACTATAGAATTGAAGAAATTGCGAAAGAAAGTGGTTTTGGTTCTAAAAAAAGTTTTGAAAGAGTATTCTTAGCTAAATACAATGAAACGCCTTATAAATTCATTTTAAAAGTAACTGACTAACTATCAGTTAGTTATGGGAAGTCAATTCGAGAAATGACGCAACAAGTCAACCAATCAAACTCCTTAATTCATGTTCTGGAAAAGTATTCATCCTACCTTTGAATTTTAAATTTAAACGTAAATGATGAAAAAGATAACTTTATTAACTGCTCTTATTTTATGCTTTGGAGGATCTGCAGATGGTCAATTTTTAAAAAAATTAAGAAAGAAAATTAGAACAGCTTCTGAAAAAACGGTGGAGCGAAAAGCTGAACAAAAAGCGTCGAAAGAAACGGAAAAAGTTTTTGATGCTACCTTTGATAAAAAAACTAAAGATAAAAAGAAGAAAGGAATACCTGGTTTGTCAACAGTAGAACCAGCAGGAAATTATGCATTTATTCATAAAGTGGAAATGCAAATAAAATCTGGAAAAGATGTGATGAATGCTGATTATTACCTACCAGATTCTAAGGATTTTTTAGGAGTCCAAATTAAGGATAAGAAAGTCAAGGAGGGCAGTTTTACTGTTTTTGATGTTGAGCGAGAAGCCATGTTTAACTATATGGAAAGTGATGGGAAGAAAATGAAAATGGGTGTAGATTTTAAGATGGATGATGAATCAAATGAGGCTACTTTTGATATTGTTGCCACAGGAAATACTAAGACCATATTAGGTTATAAATGTCAAGAATATAAAATGACAGGGGAAGATATGACTGCTACGATCTGGATAACCAAAGAGGTAGACATTCGTTTTCCAAGTAAATTTTATAGTGTAAAACAAAATAAAAACAATAACCAGAAATGGATGAATGAGCTAGATGGATGGGCGATGGAGATGACAATGATAGATACTTCCAAAAGAAAATCGAAAACTATTATTATGAGTTGCTTATCAATTGAAAAATCCAACTTCAAAATTAATTCAAAAGAGTATCAAAATATAGGGTACTAAAAAGTAAAACGGCAAATACTGTTTCACAAAAACAAAAAAAAAGATCAAGACATGAAATTTATTTATTCGTTCTTATTCGCATGTATTTCTTGCGTCGGGTTTTCTCAAAATCGTTCCATCTGTCCAGATGTAGAAGGTGCTATTAATCATCCTCTTTTAGAAAAATACAAAAACAGTTGTATCGTTGCATATACCGAATCTAAATTCAATTCAGTAACATTTCCTATTTCAAAAATAACCTCAAGAGATGGTTCATCAAAAGAAATAACCGAAGAAGGAAAGGTGACCAATTTGCTTTACGGTATCGAAAATACAGAAAGAGCAACCGTGCTTGAAGTTCAAAGAAACTATGAGCAAGCTTTAAAAAATGGAAATTTTGAAATCATATATTCTGCTTTTGGAAAAAAAAGGATGTCAGGGGCCTATAAGATTCAAAATGTTTACGAAATTTTTGGTGACGTAGATGTTATCAAAGAATACCAATATTTGAAACCTAAAAGTTATTTTCGGTTTTCAATGTCACCACATAATAGTAATGTAGATTCAGATAATGCATACTTTGTTGCAAAAGGAAAACGAGATGGAAAGATTTACACCTTAGCTTTATTTATTCATTATAACAGATCGAAATGGGAAGGATTAAAAGATAATATTTTTGTGTTAGCTCAAATTGTGGAACGAGAAGATATGGAAACAGGACAAGTTTCGGCAGCTTCTATTGAGGAGAAAATTAAAAATGAAGGGAAAGAAGTATTTCATAATATACAATTCGATTTTGGAAGTGATCAACTAACGCAAGAATCATATACTATTATTGAAACCTTATCTGAATATTTGAAAGCTAATCCAAATCAAAAATATTATATCGTTGGACATACAGATAATGTGGGTTCTTTACCAACTAACCAAACACTTTCTGAAAAAAGAGCCAAAGCTGTTTTAAGTGCATTAACTAAAAAATATAATATTCTCCCAAATCAAATTTCAGCCCATGGGGTTGGACAATTATCACCCTTAGCGATAAATACGACAGAGGAAGGAAGAGCGTTAAATAGACGAGTAGAAATTGTTTTAAAATAGAGTGATAAATACATTTGTAAATGTATTGTTATTTCAATTGAGCAACTTTTGGAAATGAAGTTAATATCTCAGCAAGATTAGTAAAGTGTTGAGTCTAAAATTCTTATTTACAGTTTTACAATCTTTAAAATAGTTTCTTGATTATCGGCAGTAAGTTTTAAAAAATAAACTCCTGCTGCAAAAATTTGCAGATCAATTGTCCAAACTTCACCTGCAAGAATTCCATCTTCTTTTTTTAAAGAATAGAGTGCTCTTCCGATCATATCAATAAACTCTACTTGGATATTTTCTTCGGAATCAATTATGCTTGAATTTTGTATTTTTAAAATTTCAGAAGTCGGATTTGGAAAAATAGCTAGGTTGTTTTTAACAGAGAAAAGATTAAACCCATTTCCGCAGCCTTCCAAATTTGCTAAATCAAAATAATCAAGTGATTCTATTCCTGGAGCAATCTTGCCTTTGATGACTTCGTTTTCGATTTTTAAATAACTAATGGCGCAAGGAACTAGAAAAAAATTGTTATCATAATTTGCTAAGGCAAAAATAAATTCCGTTCCTTCATCCAAAGGATCAGTATAATGATCACAGAATGATGGACCAATAGTTATGGTGGATTGTCCTGTACTACCATAAAGTATTTGCCCAATTTGAACTGCTATTCCTCCCGAGGTATTACCTGTAACTTCTCCTCTAAAAACTATATCAGCATAGATCTCTCCGTTTGTATCAACTATCCCTTCACAAAAAGAAGTAGGCAAAATACAAGAACAGGCATAAGTGAATTGATGCAAGAATAGGAAAGAAATAAAGATCAGAAATGTAATTTTTTTCATGAGTAGTATTTTTTAAGAAAGACAGGTGAAAATAGGTTTTTGGTTGGGAATTACTATTTTTTATTTCTGTCCAATTGGAATAAAATTAAGTTTAACAACTCTTTTACAAATTTACCTCGTTTTATTAAATACATTTGGCATTCAAAAAAAACAATAATTTTCATGTCAAAACTAATCACTTTTTTTCTCTTCTTATCTTTTATTTTAACGAGTTGTACTGCTCAAATTAATTTAAGTGAAACACCAATTGGACTCATCAATGATATTTCTTATAAAGATGCTCAGTATAGTAATTCGAATGCTGGCAACGGTTTTTTAGTGAGCTATAAAAAACAAACTTATGCTATTACCGCAAAGCATATTTTGATGATTGCAAAAACTCCAAAGATGAAATTTATTGATTTTGAAGGAGAATTGAAGGAATGGAAAATGTACCCAAAGGATGATAATTCAAAGTTAGTGATCTTAGATGAATTACTTAATTCTAGCAAAAAAGAATTGTTGAATTGGGAGTCTATGAGTAATGATTGGTTGGTATTTTCGGTAAAGAAAAATAATAGCAATCATCAACCTTTAAAATTAAGAGAGCAACCATTAGTGGCTGATGAAAAATTATTTATTATCGGTTGGTCATATAAAGATGAAGTTGGATCACAAAGAGTTTATGAATATAAGTATGCTCGAACGGATGGAGATTTTTATGAAATGATTCAAGTGAATGGGCCCAAGAGTTTAGGAGGATTGAGTGGCGCTCCTGTGGTAGATGAACATGGAAACGTCGTTGGATTAGTATCGTCAAGTTGGGAAGATGAAAAAACAAAAGAGACTGTAGTGGCAGCTACAAGTACTAAAAATATCATTTCCTTTCTTAATTCATTAAATGATATTAACTAACCTATCCTATGTGGTGTTTTTGTAGAATTGGTTTGAGATCCAAAAAAAATAATCAGTAGGCAAAATTCATTTTAAAAATAATAAGGAAGGAAGCAACCTTTTTTTGATTTACTGCACCAGATTAATTAACAAACGAATTGATTAATCAAAACAGGAAAAAATGAAATTTAAAACAATTACAATTTTAATAACTGCATCATTGCTAGTATTGGTAAATGCTTTAATCGCACAAACGCTCACTCAATTTGGTCCGGACGGGTTTGTCAGAATAGAAGAAGGATCTGGTGGATTTTTTGCAGATCTTGATGCTGGAGATCGATTTAGTAGGGATCATGATGTAGCGGGAGATATTAATGGCGATGGTATACTTGACCTTGTGATCGGTGCTCGTTCTGATGATGATGGAGAGACAGATGCTGGTGCAGTTTACATTGTTTTTATGAATACGGATGGTACCGTTCAATCCAATCAAAAAATATCAATGCTTGAAGGAGACTTTAGTGAAACCTTAAATGAAAGTAATTTCTTTGGGTATGGTGTTGCAGGAATCGGAGATTATGATGGAGATGATATTCCAGATATAGCAGTTTCAGCACCAGCTTCCACTAATAGAGCATTATATATCATTCACCTCAATGTTGATGGAACAGTAAAGAATTATGTGAAACATTCCGATATCATCGCACAAGGATTATCTGCAATAGGCGATTTAAATAATGACGGTAGAATTGATTTAGTAGCCTGCGATCCTAATTCAGATGTAGGAGGAACTAACCGAGGTGCCATTGATATTTTATTTTTAGATGATGCATCCCAGATTGTAAATACGGTAACGATTAATTCTAGCTCAGGCGGTTTTGGATCAGGATTAGAAAATAGCGATATGTTTGGTGGAAGAGAAGTGGCTATGCTAGGAGACATAGACAATGATGGAACTCTAGAAATGGCAGTTGGTGCTTTTATGTCTGATGGAGGAAAGGGAGCGGTTTGGATACTTTCTCTTGATCCAACCACTTATAATGTGGTATCTAAATTAAAAATAACAGAAGGACTCAATGGATTTAATGATACCTTAATCGTAGAAGTAAATCCTAACGGAACTGCTGGTGCACAATTTGGACATGCGATGTGTGCTCCGGGTGATTTGAATGGAGACGGTATTCCAGATCTAATTACTGGAGCCAATCAGCAAGGTCTAGGGGATGCTTATATACTCTACTTAAATAACGATAAAACAGTAAAGACATATACTAAGGTAGATGAATTAGAAGGTGGTTTTAACTTAGATTTTGATTCGGGTGATGAAGAACGTTTTTCTCGATCAATGTCTTTTATTGGTGATTTGCGAGGGGATGGAACTATTGCTGTAAATGTTGGTGGTGGAGTAGGACCAGGAGGTACGGGAACACTATATTTATTGTTTTTTAAACCTTGTGATTTTGCTCAGGAACCAGGTCTTAATCATTGGAGTGGTGGAAATACTTTATTTACAAATTGGAGTCATAATATGCAAATGCTAACGAGTGATTCATTGACTTTTGAGCAATGTACTTTTAAAGCTTTTGAAACTGATGCTGCATATATGACCTATAATTATAACGATGGAAGATGCATTTGTAAGGACTCGACTGCGGTTTTAACTACAAGTACTGAATTGAGTACCGCATATTCTAATGAATGTTTTAGTGGATTTATTTCAACCAATATCAATGTAGTTGATGCTAAACAATCGATTACCATTTTTCCTAATCCAACAAATGCTGATATCGTGCTTAGTACAACCGAGACATCATTTTCGGAGAAAGATGAAATAATTCTTTACAATCTAATGGGAGTGTTACTTTTTTCTTCGAATATTATTGACCAAGAAACTAGTATTAATCTATCATCTTATCCTAGTGGAGTATATCTTGTTCGTTCTAGTATTAATGGTGTTTACAAAACCTTCAAGGTGGTAAAAGAATAAAATAGCTTGAGGGAATTTTATTTTAATAATAAGGTTTTTATTTTTTTTTTGAAAACTGAAAACTAGAAAAATGCAAACTCTTAATTAATAAAGGGTTTGCATTTTTTTGATATTAGTAATATTTCTATTTTTTATTATTGTAGACCAACTTTAAGGATATATGAATTAGGCTCTACAATGCCATCAATTTTTTTAATCAAAAACTTTAAAATCAACTTCCTTTGTCTTCCTCATATATTCCCAAGTTCTCCCTGGCCAATTATTCGGCAAGTTTCCATTTTTAGAAATATACCAGCTTTTTTCCACGGTTAGCCAAATCATTTTTTTCAATCGTGTTTGGATAGCATCATGATAATTTTTCATCACTTCATTTTTTACTTCAAGTGATGAGATCTTATTTTTCTCTATCGACTCCACACATTGAGCAATGTAATTTGCTTGCGCTTCTATCATCAAAATAATAGAGTTATGTCCCAAGTTGGTATTCGGGCCATACATCAAAAATAGGTTAGGAAAATTACTCACCGTCATTCCCAAATAGTTGATCGGTCCATTTTTCCAAAACTCTTTTATCGAAATTCCACTTTTACCAACCACTTCAAGTCCCATCAAAAAAGGTTGTGTTTTAAAACCAGTACTATAAATGAGTACATCCAAATTATGTTTTTCTCCATCCTCGGTTTGAATACTTTCTGGGAAAAATTCTTGAATTGGATTCGTGACCACCGCCACATTTTCTTGATCCAACGCATGATAAAATTCATCAGAGAAGAGTACCCGTTTTGCACCTAAGGGAAATTTTGGAATCAGTTCTGCTCGAAGTTTTGGATCTTTAATACTTTTGGAGATATATCGTTTAGATTGCCATTGGAAAAAATTACGAAGTAAATTATATCCTCTGTTCATCAATAAAAAAAGCGCCCCAGCCATTAACCAAATTTTCAAGCGATACATTTTTAATAAAAAAGGAAACCGCTTGACGAGATTTTTTTCCCATTCTCGATACAACCGATCTTGCTTGGGTAAAATCCAATTTGCCGAACGTTGAAAGACAATTGTTTTTTTTGCTTGCTTCCTAATTTCGGGAATAAATTGAACGGCACTTGCTGCATTTCCAATCACGCCAACCGTTTTTCCTTCCAATGAAATATCATGATTCCAGCGAGCAGAATGAAAAGTTACTCCTGCAAAATTTTCTTTGTTTGTGAATTCTGGAATAGATGGAAAATGCAATTGTCCTACGGCAGGGATAAACGTTTTACTATGAAAAATGCTCCCATCTTTCGTTTTTATTTTCCACAAAACATCCTGTTCTTGCCAATGTGCGGAAGTCAATTCTTTTTGAAAATGAATATGTGAACTCAACTCATATTTCTCGACACACATTTTTAAGTACGCTAAAATCTGAGGTTGATGCGACCATTTATATTCCCAATCAGGATAAGGTTCAAAGGAGAAACTATACAGCGCCGAAGGAACATCGCACTCCGCACCAGGGTAAGTATTTTCTCTCCATGTGCCACCTACCTCATTCGCTTTTTCCAAAATGATA
>JBGCCY010000050.1:0-4759 GCA_045104975.1 Saprospiraceae bacterium | reverse complement strand
AGCGTTATTTTAAAACATCAAAAAATACATTAAATATGAAAAACTTAATTATTGTTCTGCTCTTCTTGCCTGCCTTTGTTTCTGCTCAATATGGAATTAAAAATTGCCATACCGATTTAGTATTTGGAGTAGATTACGGAGATCGAATTGATTTTCAAAATGATCGATCCATAGATCATTCTGTTTCATCTTTGAAAACGTTGAGAATTGGGGCAAATGTAAATTATCAAATCGCTGATCGTTGGATTTTAGTTTCTGGATTTAGAGTGTCATCAAGGTTCTCGCATGAAGATTTTAAAATATGGGGAATTAATCAAGAAGATATTCCAACAGATTATTTACGAGTAAAATCTCAAGATATTTTTGCTGGCGTACCTTTTAGATTTCGATTTATTTTGAAAAATATTAATCGTGAAAATAGATTGTATATGGGAGCTGGAACTCAATTTAATTTTTATGTTTTTTCTCATTGGAAAGAAGAATATAAAGATTCAATTTTTAGCTCAATTGCCGAAGAAAAAATCGAACGAACGAATGGATTTCGAGATATGCATTTGACTTCTAATTTTTCATTTGGTTGGGAGTCTGAAGTAAGAAATGGACCAACTTTTTTTATCCAAACCATTGGAAGAATTGAATTGATTCCTGCGGATTATTCTTATAATAAAAATGCTTATCACGTTGGAATTGAGACGGGTTTACGATTTTAAAAAATTCATTCATCTATTTTTAACATTCATTCATATTATCTTTCTTTCGAAAACCGTTTTAAAAAGATATTTTTATATTCAAAAAAAAAATCAAAATGCGAAGTATCTTTTTTTACATCTTACTTTTTTCCTCAGTCCTTTCTTCTTGTCAAAAAAACGGAGTGACTACACCATATGAATATGCTTTGCTTAGTGCACATGTTTATGATCATAAAGATGTGGATGAATTACCTGACCATTTAAATCCATTTTTAGATTTTGATGAAAAAAATTATACAGATCGATTAAACATTGATTTAGGTGAAGTATTGGAAATGGTGGACAATGAAGATTGGGGGGCGTTGATTCCTTATGTTGGTGTCAAGACTTTTGCGAGAGGGGGATATTTTGGAAGAGCGTACATCAATAAAAGAACGAATCATCTGATCATTGCACATCGAGGAACTGACTTGGATGTAAAAATAAATGAGATGTCACTTGATCAAATTTCTATTGCTATCGACGATGGAAAAATTTGGGATTTGATCAAAGACATGGATGATGACTATGATATTTTCCATGGAAAAATTCCTTCGCAGCAATTTGAAGCGGCGCAGCATTTTGTAAAAAAAGCAAAAGAAAGTTATGTCGAAAAATATAAAAAAGAACCAATCATAGTTCATACCGGACATTCGCTTGGAGCAGTTTTAGCCGAACTTTGTGCGGTGAAAGATAATTCAAAAGCGATTACTTTTGAAAGTCCAGGTTCTAGACCTTTAGCTTCGCAATTGACTGATAGTCAGGATATTGACTTTGATAAAGTGGATATTACTTCCTATAATGCTGAACCCAATCAAATCAATACGTTGCATGAACATTTGGGAAAAGTAATTCCATTGTATGATGAATCTAAATTGCAATCAGCTCATTCTGACACAGAAAAAATATTGAGTTTGAAATTGCATCCGATCAAAGAATTACTGACAAGATTTGATGAAAAGAATGGCGAACCTAGGCAGTAGGCAGTCCGCAGTATTCAGTTGCTTACTGCTAACTGAATACTGCCAACTAGTTAGTCCTTTGCAACTAAGAACTTCTCCGTTGTATAATCCAAATCATTCGAAATCCTTATAAAGTAAATTCCAGTTTTTAATGTTCCAAGGCCTTCTAGTTTAAATTTAGCAGGTAAGAATTCTCTTGCGGTAAAACTAGTTTCGCCCATTAGTTGGCCAATCGAATTAAAAATTAGAATTTCGTAATCACCATATTGATTTGGCGTAAATTCTACTTCAATAAAATCAGAAGTTGGATTAGGAGAAATAGAATTAATCGTCAAAATATCAATTCCGCTTCCACAAAATTCATTGACTAGTTTCATACTTCCTTCCAAATTAAGTCTTCCCTCTGAAACTGTTTTTCCAACTAGATCATCTTTTTTATCGACTCCTCCTAAAATAATATCTCTCATTGCCAAGGAGGTTCCTTTGGGATCTTCTCTTGCAGCTAGCGCCAATTTTTCGCAAGGTACACTATATAACAATGCAATTCCGCCTGCAACATGTGGTGCTGCTCCAGAGGTCGAACCAATGGTTGCATAAGTATTGTCAGGGCCAGTTGAAGGCGAACCATCTCCTGGTGCAGTCAGATCTACGTGAGTTTTTCCAAAGCCAGAACTCAACTCATCTTGTTTGTCACTTTCGGCTACGACGATCAAATGATCTGTTGGGCAAATCGAAGGCATGTCGCCAACTTCATCCACATTGAGCGTTTTGTTATTCGTAGAAGCAACATTCAAAACACCCACTTCTCCAAGCATCGCATGTACTTCACACCAAAGTGGAAAGAGTGGATTATCGGTTAATTGCAATCCATCAGGATAGTCGGGACTGTCTCCATCAATTCCAAATGAACCATTAGAGGCAACGACGAATGCGCCTTTTTGACCATTTGTTTCATTATATAATTTTCGATTTTGATAAACATATTCGTAGCCTTCGATGATCTTAGCGACTTGCAAATTATTTTGAATCCACATGATTTTTACATTCCAATTGACTCCTGAAATTCCTAGTTCATTATCACCTTTCGCCCCAATAATTCCGCCTACTCGAATTCCGTGACCTTGAAAATCAAATCCAATTAAGTCAGAAGAGTCAACGACATTCCAACCAAAATAATCATCAATAAAACCATTTCCATCATTATCAATTCCATCATTATTTATCTCATTCCAATTGATCCAAACATTATCTTGCAGATCATCATGTCGCCAATCGCCACTCTCCATCATGGCAACTACAATCGTATCTCCCAAAGCTGTTACTCCCCCAGTTGTCGTTTCCCAAACCTCAGGAGCATTGATCATTTCCATGTCCCATTGACTAGTAAACATCGGGTCATTCGGAATTTTTTCTCGTGGTTGTAATTGAAAGTTTTGACCTGCAACTTTTACTTCGGGTAGCCTAGTTAAATTTCCTAACAATACATTCACATCTTGGATATCTGTTTTTGATTTGAGCAAAAACAAATTTAGATCAGGAAAGATACAATGTTCTTTTTGGAAAATGATTCCTGACTCTCCCCATTGGTTTTTTATTTTTTGGAAAAAAACAGAAGGTTTAATTCCCTTTTCTAATTGAATGATAAATTCGTTGGGAATGTATTGCACAGATGAATTTTCCTTTTGGGAAAAAAGAGGAAAAGTGAAAATGATGAAAAGAATTGTCCAAAGGGATTTCATATTTCTTAATTTTTAATTTCTTAAAATTTAATAACAGTATATGTAAGTTGTTGACTTTTAGGTGCTTAAGTTGATTTTTAACTTGTTTCTTCAATACTCAATCTCAATTTTTTAAAATAAGTACCCGCTAATAATAAGCGATTTCCATACCATGAAAATATCTCTCCATCCACTAATTTAATCTCAGCATCAGGACAAACAGCTTGTATTTCTTTAACGTGTTTTTCTTTAAACGGGAAGGGTTCAGATGAAAGTAAAATCACCTCAGGTCGTGCTGTCGCCAATTGTGGATCAGAGATTTGAGGATAACGAGTTTCAGTTGCAAAGATATTTTCAAAACCTGCTATTTCCAACATCTCATGAATAAAAGTTTGACTTGCTGCGACCATTGTAGGATTTTTCCAAATAAAATATGCGACCCTTGGACGATGTATAAATTGTCGAATCACTTGCTCGCAATGTTGAAATGAATCTGTTATTTTTTCAATTAAAACTTCCGCTGCAGATTCTTTATTGACTATTTTTCCAATTTCCAGAATCATCTCTAAAGCATCTTCCAAGTTGAAAATATCACTCATCCAAATGGAATATTCTTTTTCCAATAATTCAATTTGAGTTTGATCATTTTCTTCTTTGTTTCCAATAATCAAATCTGGTTCGAGTGATTGTATTTTTTCAAAATTATACTTTTTAGTTCCTCCAACTCTTGGTTTTGACTTAAACATAACGTGAGGATGAACACAAAATTTTGTGATTCCAACTACTTCTTCATCAAGACCTAAATAAAAAAGTAATTCCGTTTGCGAAGGAACGAGTGAAACGATTCGTTTGGGGTGAGTTGGAATTTTTACTTTCCGTTGCATTTGATCGATGACGAAGTGGTGCATTTTTTTTGATTAAAATTTTTGGAAATATCGAACTCAAAGATGGGGAAAATATTTTTAAAACAATGTTTTGCGATGGGAAGATGGATGCCATGGATTAAGCGGATCTTAACTGATTTGAGGATTGCAATATGCTGGGGAAGATCAGCATTAATCCGCTTGATCTGCGGCATTCGAATTCCCACCGTAAAGCGAGAGCTTAAATTTTAAACCCAAATATTATTCATCAAAATTGAACGATACCTTATATAAGGTTATTTATTTTAGTTAATATCTAATATTAATCCTTTTTTTTAACGTTTATCTAACATTTTCCTTGTCAAGTCGTGATTTGTTTAATTTCCCTCATAAATCCCACAGTTTAGGAGTGTTCAAAACAATTAATAACTAATCAAAAAATTTAAGTTATGGAAAAATTAAATAGCAAATTTATCATTTATGGAATG
>JBGCCY010000049.1:0-91090 GCA_045104975.1 Saprospiraceae bacterium | reverse complement strand
CAATAGTCCGTGAAGAATTTAAGCGGCTTTATTACCGAACTCTCTAAACTCTTTACGAAGTTGATTAATTTTAATTGAATTCGGTTTAAAGCCGAACATTGAAATAATTCGATTGAATAAAAAATCATTAGTCAATCTGTTTTTAATATCATCGATGGAAAATGGTTTTCTTTTTTCAAAGTCCATTTCAACATCATAAATATGATAAGCAACTTTGGCTAGAGAAACACAAGTAATGGCTGTGTTAAGATGAAAAAAAAGTTTTTCTTCTGATCTAGCCTGGCAATGATTTAATCCTGTATGTTGTTTGGAATCTCTGTATAGAAATTCAATTTGAAATCGAGAATTATAAGCGTGTTTTACTTGTCCACCACATTGCTGAGTATCGGTAGAAACGTAAAGTTTATAACTTTTGATTTGGCCATGTTCATCTAAAGTATGTTCTATTACTAAGCGAACATTTCGTTTCCATGCTTTGATGTTCACGACCGCTTCATATGCGATCCAAGAACCATCTTCTGCTTTAGCACAAGGTATAAATTGGTCCTCATGCAATTGAAGTGGATTGACTCTACCATCAAATTGTTTTGGACGACCTCGACCTTTACGTTTAGGTCCATGATATAAATATCGAATAACTGCGTCTTTGCGTAATCGAGTAATCACTACAAAACCAGCTGCTACCATTGGATTAATAAAAGTAGACCGAGCAAAAAAGGCATCAACAGCAACTACATTTGAAACTTTTCGAAGTACTGATGCACGGGTAATTAAATGTTGAGCATAGTAATCCAAAAAAGAATTAGCTTGAAGTACGTGTTCTTTTTGTGTTTGAACAGCAGTTAAATGTAACGCCGTTTTATCATTCAGATCAATGGCTGCAATGCCGCTAAATTCTAAACCCCATTTTTCTCTACCGGCACAACCAGAGTAAAAATAATTGACGCCAGGTGTGCGCTTCCCACTTTTGGGAATGAAAACAGGATCGAAGGCAAGGATACAATTTTGACTTAAAGATTGCTCTACCAATTTTTGATTAAATGTCAAAAAATCAAAAGGACGAGCAAAATTATTTCGATACGTATCCTCTATATATTCACCGTATCGGGCTAGGTTAACAAAATTATATCTTCCTCTAATTACCATCCATAAGGGAAAAAGATGAAGAATAAAGTTGCGTTGCCATTGTCCTATTTTCGGTAATTTATTTAATATTTGTTCCGTGAGTGTCTTGATGCTCATTGGGCAGAAATTTTAGTTAAAAGTGTAGTGACTTCTAAACTAATATTTTTTGCCCTTTTTTATTCATTCATTTTTATCACGGACTATTGAAAAAAATAATTTAGATTTTAATTTTTAATTACAAAAAACAAGAATGGGTTTAGATGAGGAAATTGAAAAAGAAAAGACAGCTAGAAAACTAGAAATTTTACGAAATGATATAATCATTAGTACCATCTTCATTATTTTGATTATTGTTTCCACTTTCGAATTTGATAAAACTAAACAAACAAATTTTGACATTACGAAGAGTCTAATTCTTGGGCTTTTTTACATTTTATTTTTTTCTAAATTGGCTGCTAATAATTTTATTTTCAATTTGAAAAATAATAAAAGATTTGTCCTTTTTAGCACTAGAGCAATTCATGTAAATGGTGAAAACTACTATGGACTCCATCGCTTTTCGATTTGGTGGAAAAAATATGCAACTGATACTCCAATTATTTCAAAAGCAAAAACAATCTCTAACCTCCTTTCCTTTCCAATAATTCTTTTCCTTGGAATTATCATTTATTATATGTTTTATTTAAACCAATTCTAAAGAAACATTTCCCTTCTTCTCCCCTCTTTTCCACTTTTTCCATTTGTAATTTTATAAAGTATTCAAGAAAATGTGTTGAGTGATTTTTTTTATAAAAAAATACTTTTATCATGGATATTGGACTTCAATTAAAAAATTTGACGAATCTAATTTTTGCGTTTCTGACTTTTCTCCTTTTACTATTTAGTTATGGAATGATTCAAATTAATTCAGTAGAGGAAGAACAATTAATTTGTGGAACTAAAAATATTGAACTTAAATTTCCCCAAGAATCGGAAAATGAAATTCGATTAGGTATGCAGTTATTTAAAAACAATTGTGGCTCATGTCATGCTAAAAACATGAAAGCTAAAATGACTGGCCCAGCACTTTTTGAAGTAGAAAAAAGATGGAATGGCAATAGAGAAAATTTATACGCTTGGATTCGAAATTCTCAAGCCTATTTATTGACTGATGATCCTTATGCAAAAAAATTATATGCGGAATACGGAGAAAGTGTGATGACTGCTTTCCCAAGCTTGAAAGATGAGGAGATTGATGCAATTTTGGATTACATCAAATATGTTGCAAATTGATTTTCAATTGAAGTCATATTCAAAAAAAAACGTGACACGACTTTGAGTCGTGCCACGGAGATTAATTTTTATTCTGAAGTATCACCTGCTTCAATGTTGAGTGCTTGTTTTTTCGCACCTACTTCTACCCACTTTCCAGGCTTCCGAGAGTAGATATCATTGTCATACATTGCTTCACAATAAGTAGTTGGCAAATAATATCTTCCTTGATAAGAGGCATTCAATTGTACTCGATAAGTATGTCCAGTATTTCGATAAATATCAAAATAAGTTAACACTCTGTCGTCTCGAATATCTTGATATTCAGGTCGAGTTGAATTTTGAAAGGTATTCATATTACTCATTCGGGAATTATGAATTTCCCAACCTGAAGGGAATACTTGCGTCAATGCCATTTCATCTAGTCGGTATCGATAACCAGGATTAGTCAATGAAACTTCTGCTACAAAATCAGTTCCTTGGATCAAATAAGATGGATCAATTTTTTTCCCTTTCATATCTCGATAAGTAATCGACATTCGTAAATTACTGTCCTCCTCTTTTTGATCACCAATGAGTGGTTGCCCAGTAGAAATTGCTCTCACATAAAGAACTCCCTTCGATTCATTTTTGGCAAAGATCGATCGATTGTTAGCACCATCAATCGGAACGTCAAGCTGCATCATTGGTTTGTTTGAACCTCCGTTAACCATTTTTTGATTACTGATCTTGTATTGAAAATTAAATTTCTCTCCTACTTCAGTATCTCCTACAAACTTTCCAATCGCAATCAAACTATAAGCTACCGTCTGAGTACTGTACCATTCGCCAGAACTCAATCTTTTAGAAATTCGTTTGGCGACACCACCTGCTTCATCCATTTTTCCCATCAAAGTTAGTGTCTCCAAAATCATCGCTTCATCTCTAGTTCCTGATCCATAACTGTAATACATCCCTCGATAATCTTCTACCATCAAATCTAAACCGGTAATGATTTGCTGCGCTACTTCTTTTTTCCCAGCCAAAGCATAAGCCGCAGCTAATCGCCATTTTGCCACGTGATACATATCTTTTGCTTCCCGCAATTGATTCATTGCACCCAATTCTGGTTTCCCCGCAAGCGCCAAAACATATAATCGATAAGACTGATCTAATTGCTTTTGACGTAATCGCCATTGGTAATTGTAATATTTGTAATAACTGTTTTGCTCAACTGAGTTCGTCCATTGACGTGCTTTTTTGGATTGATAGTTTACCCATCGTTCTTCCATGTTCAAGGGCAATTTATAACCCAATGCTTTTGCTTCCAGCAAGAAGTGTCCTGCGTAACTTGTTCCCCAATCTGAGTTATCTCGATTCCCTGCCCAATAGGACATTCCTCCTTCGGAAGTTTGGAATTTTTTCAAGCGTGTGATTGCAGAACGAACATTTTTTTCTGTTTGTTTTTTGATTCGTTCATCTACGTCTAACAATCTACTTACGTAAAGTTGTGGAAACGCCCCTGAAGTAGTTTGCTCCACACAACCATGTGGATATCGAATCAAATATTTCAATCGCTTGCCTAAATTAATAGGAGGAATATTCGAAATTTCTAACGTTCCTGTATTCGTTCCAGCAACGCCAACAGGTAATAATTCGGAAGTCCATTCTTCTCCAGGTTGCAATACTTTTTCAGCAACTTCCGTCACATACGGATTTGGATTTCGGACTTGAATTTCAATCTCCTGTGTAGCTGTTTCTCCTGCTCCAGTTGCGGTCATTTTAAATTTTGCTACTCCAATTGCTTCTTTTACTTTGATGTCAAACGTAGCTAACTGATCTCCAATTTTGGAAAAAGTAAGATTCTGAGAACTCCCTCCGACTAGTTCTACCAAGCCACTTGACTCTTCGATTTCCACCTTGACATTTTTGACTTTTTTATCCATCGCAAAAATGTTGATTGGTAATTTCAACGTCTCACTTGGTCCTAAAACTCTAGGCAAAGTTGCCAACAACATCAAAGGTTTTCGCACAGGTGTAGTTTGTTCCACATTGCCGTAAGCCCCGTCTTTACTAGCTACCACCATTGCTCTAACTGAACCAATATAGTTCGGCATCGTAATCTGATGAGTAGCAGTTTTTCCTTTTTCCAAATAAAATGGGCCAAGGTGAACGACTACAGGTTTGAAACGATTTGCTTTCTGAGTATCTTTCTTTTTTCCTAATTCATCATCACCACCGATACTTAAAATGCTTTCTAATTTCCCTCCATAAGCTCCTAAGACTTGATCGTACACATCCCAAGTTTTTACACCAAGCGCCTCTCTTGCATAAAAAGTCTTCCAAGGATCAGGTGTTTTAAATCGAGTCAAATCTAGTAATCCATCATCCACAATCGCCACTGTGTATGCCATCGCTTTTCCATTTTCTTCAGAGACTTTTAAGGCAAAAGTTTCTTCAGGTTTTAACTCAGGTGGCATATTGATCTTTGGATGCAAACGAGTTTTTTCATCTTCCACATAAATCGGAACCACACCATACATTCTGATCGGTAAATCATTTTGCACTTGCGCATGTGGTTGAATCAAAGTGACATGAGCATAAACTGTTGGAGTCATTTCAGGCTGTGCAAAAAAGGAAAATTCATTATCCCCTTTCTTAGCATCTATCCAATACGTTTCGACAATTCGAGAGCCATTTTCAATTGACACCAAGCATCTTCCTGACTCACTCGCAGGAATATTTAATTTAACTTCATCGCCCACATTATATTTTTCTTTGTCAGAAACAAACGACAACATTGCAGCTGCTTGACGCATTTGTTGATTAGCGTAAGAGTTGTCACCTTCGTCTTCATCATCTTCTCCATCACCATCCATGTCATCATACCAAGGGTATCCTGCGTAGAAAAAACTACCCGAACAATGTCCACTTTCTTCATCACAAACTCTGACCATATATCTCCCCCACTCTTCCACATTGATCGTCCAATCTGCTTTACCTTTACTGTTCGTCACTACTGCTGTTTTTTCTTTGGCTAAATTATGATTCGAAGAATTGTACTGCATCAAATCATTATTATAACTATCCCACCACCATCTCCATTTCACTCGATATAATCCAATATTTAATTTTCTATTTTTCAAAGCATTGCCATCACCATCAACTGCTACAAAATCTAACGTTCCATCGCGCTCCACTTCGATACGTTGTTCGTGGTATTTATTTCTAGGAATTTTTACACCAACATAACTATCGAAAGGATCATAATCTACCGAAAATTGATCGGCACTTGCATCTCCTCCTTTTTCAAAAGCACGCACTTTAAAGGCTGCTCGAATTTTTCCAGTTGCCGATTTTTTGACATCTAAATTTGCTTCTACTTTCGTAAAACCATTTCCATCCAACGGTCCATCGTAAATAGTTTTTGGTTGCTGAGAAAATCGTCTCGTAGGATCACTAAAACTGAATTCATTAAATTCTTTAAAGTAAGTTGACGTGGAAGTTAAGTGCATTTCCACCTTCGTCGTCAGATTAGAAGCAGGTGCTCCGTGTAACCAATTGACTTGCAAATCACCTTTTAATTTGGCATCTGCAGCGGTGAATTTTTCTTTTCCAAAATCCATATTAATTTTCAGTCGGTTGGGTTTAACCGTTTCGATTTTTAGATTTTTGGTAAAACTTGCGCCACCTACTTTCACCTTCGCTCGCCAATTCCCAGTTGGATCTTCCGAACTAGTTGCCGTGTGCAATGCGTAAACATTATTGACATTATCGAGCACTACCCTTTTTTCTTTTAAGGTTCCTCGCACATCATATAACTCAAAAGTAATCGGATGATTTGCAGGTAATTTATTTGTTTTATCTTCTAAAATAAAATTCAAAAAGATAGAATCTCCTGGTCGCCACACTCCTCTTTCTCCATACATAAATCCTTTCAAACCTTTTTGTGCATAATTCCCACCTACATCAAAACGTCCTAGTGGTAAGGAATTTTGATCCATTAATTTCAAATAACCACGTTGATTTCCTTTGTTGGCAATCACTACAAATGGATTTTCATCAAACTCAATGGCAGCCATTCCTTGATTATCCGTTGTAACAGATTTTATTAATTGTTGCTGATAATCATAAAAATCTAAATTCACACTTCCCATCGGATCAGTTGTTCGCAAGTCGGTCACGGCAATCATATAACTTTCGTCAGAACCTCTTTTTACTAAAATTCCCATATCAGAAGCCAAGACATTCCTTCGCAAAAATCGATTTGATTCGTAGTAAGCAGGGAAGCAAGGATCATTACGATGCTCATATTGGTAACCTTCATAATTACTTCGATACACACTCCAAATAGATTTGAATTTCTTGCCATCATTTTCAAAAAATGGATCAGCGATTACTTTTTTCTTGTCAGTCGTTTCTGCCTCTTCATCACAACTATAAGTTGAATACTCCGGTCGAATTCCCAAACTCACTTGATAAATTGCATGTGGATCATCATTAATCAATTCACTCAAATCCAACGCATAATGAGTCCAATCTTTAGCATTTGCATCTGAGTTGAGTTGCGACAATTGAATTTGCTTCTGCATAATGATTCGCCCCACTTGGTTTAAATTATACCAACCATCTACTTCATTATTTTGCAAAAACTGTAGAACATTATTATTGAAAATTTTAATTACTTCAACATCTACATAGGCTAAATTCACCGCATCGAATGGAAACATCAATCCTTTCGAATTAGGCATAATCACTCCATTTCCAACAAGACGTACCCGAGGTTTCTTTTGTTTTAAAACTAACTTCCACTCGCTATCATTTTTCATTTTATAACCTGCTGAACTTTTAATTCCAATAGCAGCTTTGACCGTCATCACTCCAGCAGATTTCCCTTCAGGATAAACACTCACCTCACTTCCATTTATCATATATTTTAATTTCCCTTTCTTACCTACCAAGGAAATCAAACCAGTCAAATCTTGTGACTTATTTAATGGATCTGAAAAATATAAAACGATGTAAGGATTATCTCCTTGCATTACTTTTGCGTCCATTACTTTGAATTCACCCAAGGCTGGAATTTCTACTTTTTTAGCACTTTTCTTTTCTAAGCCCATCGGTTTTCCATCCCAACTCACTTCCACTTCCGATGTATTTTCACCTCGTTTAATATTCTCAATGACAAACGTGTGTTTAATGTTATCTTCTTTATGTTCCCAAGTGATCGGCAAAACATTTCCATCTTGTTTGGCAGTCACCAACTTTTCCACCTCCTCACTATTAGCGATATCAGCAGTATTTAACCATCCTGATAATTGTTTTTTCTTTTCATCACCACTAGGATCATTTTTTAATCCTTCAACTGAAATAAAGAAATGCTGTTCTTTGGTAAAAAAATTAAACTCAAATGTTTTCGCATCTGAAGGCACTTTTTTGAAAACTTTGGACAAAGCAAATTTTCCTAAATAATGTTTATCAGAAGGCAAATTTTCTTTTGGTTGAAAAACAATCGTTTGCTCATCTTGCCATTGCGCAGTTCCATCAATGGAAGGTTTGAAGGAAAAAATATTTTTGTCCACTTCAGTTCCTACCAGGTCTTTTCCAACTGGCGAAGTCAATTGAATTCGAATTGGATCAGCTTTGGAAATTGAGTTAGACGTGTATGCGTAAATATAATTACTCATATTTGTTGTCATTTCCTTTGCTTCCAAATCGGACTTGCAAGAAGAATAACCTACCAATAAAATTAAGGATGCTAAAAATAAGGACGGGAGATTTTGGAATTTCATTTTTCTCATATTTTGGTTTTTAAGAAGAGAACTAAAGATAAAGTTTTTATCTAAACTCATCCTTTGGTTATTAGTTTTTATTTTTAGAAAAAGGGATTGAATGAACATGGCAAATAATTTAATGGTGAATGGTTAACTGTGAATGGTTAATTTTTTAACCATCAACTTTAGTTTTCAATTTTGTTGTTAAGCTTTATCAATATGCTCACAATCTAAATCAATTCACACCTTATATATAGGTGCAATGATTATTTGCAAAACCTTGTCTATTATTCGTAGTTCATTAAATATTTTTTGAAAAAGGTAAATTGAGATTTGTTGGGTTTAGAAATTTGGAATACATTTAACTTTTATTAAACATGTACGTACAAAATGCTGTTTGGTTTTAAAAAAATAAAAATCTAAACACATTAAGAATTCTATAGTTTTAATTCAATACTAATGACTGACTTTCTTCCATTATTTCCACTCAAATTAGTTGCCTTCCCTGGAGAAGAACTCAACTTGCATATCTTCGAACCTCGTTATAAACAGCTCATTAGAGAATGTGAACAAAATGGAACGACCTTCGGACTCCCTGCTTATTTAGATAATAAAGTGATGGATTTTGGCACCGAGATTGAATTGATCAAAATCACCAAAAAAGGTTCTGATGGATCGATGGATATCAAAACTCGTGGACTTGGCGTTTTTAAAATCCATGAATATTATTCTATCATTTCCGATAAATTATATTCTGGAGGCGACATTAAAAGAATATCTGGAAATGAAAATGGGGATCCTCTTTTATATTTCAAAATCTTAGAATTGACTCAACAGCTTTTCGAATACCTCTCAATCAAAAAAGATATTCCAAAAGATAAATCTGACTTTTCAACTTATGAAATGGCTCATCATGTAGGTTTTTCTATCGAACAAGAATATAAATTATTAACGATTGAACAGGAATTAGATCGACAGGAATTTATGATTAATCACTTGGAAAATTTGATCCCGATTGTAAAGGATATGGAAAGATTGAGGAAACGAGTGGAGATGAATGGGCATTTTAAGAATATTATTCCTCCTGTTTGATTAGGTCTCAGGCGGTCAGGTTGGTCGCTGCGCTCTCGGTCAGGAGTCAGTTTTTTTTTGTTTTCTCAACAATTTGTTATTTACCCATTTGATTTGACGAGATTGGAGTTTAATTAATTTTTAGTAGTTTAATGATCAATTTTACAATAAACATACTATCTAATGATTACAAATTTCAAGACATTGAAAGTCTGGCAACGTGCTAGATTTTTTGTAAAAACAATTTACTCCATTACTAAATCCTTTCCTAAAGAAGAACAATTCGGTTTGACTTTTCAACTAAATAGATCTGCAGTCTCAGTCCCTTCAAATATTGCAGAAGGCTGTGGAAGAGGTACAACAAAAGATTTAAGTAAATTTTTAGATATCTCAATTGGATCGTCTTGCGAAGCGGAAACCCAATTATATTTAGCTTTTGATTTGAATTATATTGATAAGGAGAAAATGATTATTACTACCAATGAAATTACAGAAATAAGAAGGATGCTCATTGGATATCAAAAATCCATAAACTAATCATTTCAAATGTGGGGAAAACAAAAAGCACCTGACTCCTGACTCGAAAGCACAGCGACCAACCTCAAACCTGACTCCTCAAATAAAAAAACCATCCAAATATCAAAGGTGCTATTGGACCCCTGTATGACATGATTAGGGTTGCCGATTCATTTTGGGTAATCCCCTTGCTTCATTTTCTCGAAAGAAAAATCCGACCGGACAAGTCAACGGCTTGAGGCCCGCCCTACTCATGATTCGAGTCTTTTCCCTAATATTATAAGTATCGGACCATAGCTTAATAATATTCAGATGGATTTATTTTTAATTTCTTATCGACAGCTTTTTGTCGATTGGGTCGCAAGATATATCAAAATTGTTAATACTACAATATTGTTTTTTAAGTATTTTTTTCATAAATGGTGACCTCTTTTAGGTGGCCTGAAAAATGAGCGAAATGACTTCTCTCCTAAGAATTACTGAATTCGCTTTGCTCATTTTTTTTTAGGTCAGCTAAAGCAGACCACCACGTGCTTTTTTTTATAAGAACAATCTTCGTACGTTTGTGTTTAGAAAAAATCAAAATTTTCATGAAATTAAGAGGAGAATTGTTTTTTGTAAAACAATTGGGTTTACGATTTATCGGACTGCTTTTCATTTGGATGATTTGTAGAATTGGTTTCTATATTTTCAATGCAGATGCCTTTCCAATAGATGGAATTTGGAGTTTCCTAAAATTGCTTTTCTTTGGAGTACGATTTGATCTGGCAGCATTAGTTTATGTCAATTCCTTGTTGGCACTCACCTATATTATTCCTTTTTCTTTTCGAAAAAATCCCACTTACCAAAAGGTACAAAAATGGATATTTATCTTAACCAATGCTGTTGCTTTAATTTTTGAAATAGGTGATATGGGGTATTTTCGATTTGCTTTTCGACGAGCGATTGGGAGTGACTTGAATTTGATTGGTGAGACGACGAATATGGCTTTTCAATTTTTATATGATTTTTGGTATTTGATCATTTTCTATGGTTTGATGGTTGGGTTGTTGCATTTTATTTATAAAAAAACAACACTTCCTACTCCTACTAATAAATTCAATTTCCTCATTCAAACGCTTATTTTTCCAGTCGTCGTCGGTTTACTTATTTTAGGTATGCGAGGTGGAATTCAATTGCGTCCTATCATGTCATTAACTGCTGCGCAATATGTTGAAGATATGCGCTTGATGCCTTTGCAATCCAATACAACTTTGAGCTTGCTCTTCTCCGTTCAGCAAAATTTCATTGAGGAAAAACAATATATGCCCAAGGAAAAAGAAGCGCAGTTGTTTTCTTTTACTAAAAATCCAAAACCAAAAGGCGAGTTCAAAAAAGACAATGTGATGATCATTGTTTTAGAAAGTTTTGGAAAAGAACATATTGGCTTCTTTAATGATTATGAAAAAAGTCCCACTCCTTTTATTGATTCTTTGATGTTGGAAAGTTGGTATTTTGAAAATGCTTACGCAGCTGGAACTCGATCGACTCAAGGTATTGCTGCCATCTCAGCAAGTGTTCCTGCACTCATGGATAACGCATTAACCTTTTCACCTTATCAAGGAAATCGATTGGATGGCATTGCTTCACATTTAGGAAAAAAAGGATATTCAAGTGGATTTTTTCATGCTTCCAATCCAGGTTCGATGGAGTTTGAACGTTTTTCAAAATTGACGGGTTATCAAAATTTTTATGATCGAACGGCTTATCCAAACCAAGAGGATTACGATGGCAATTGGGGTATTTGGGATGTCCCTTTTTTCCAATTTACAGCAAATAAAATAGATCAATATCAACAGCCTTTTACTGCTCTTTTATTTTCCCTTACTTCTCATCATCCTTACTATGTGGAGAAAAATTTTGAGGAAAAACATCCTGATGAAAAACCGATTTTGCGAGCCATTCGATATACTGATTTTGCTTTGCAACAGTTTTTTGAAACCGCAAAAAAAATGGATTGGTACGACAATACTTTATTTATCATCACCGCTGATCATATTGGAAAACGAGCAATTAAAAAATATGGTACTATAGTCGGTATGTATCAAATTCCATTGTTGTTTTTTAAACCTAATTCAAACTTAAAAGGTAAAAATTCTCGTGTCACTCAGCAGACCGATATTCTTCCAACTGTTTTGGATTACTTGAATTATGATGAACCCTATTTCTCTTCTGGAGAAAGTGCTTTTGATACTTTGGCTGATAAAAATGCTTATATGTATTCGAGTCAGATCTATCAAATATTAAATGATAGTTTGGTTGTTTCTTTTAATCAAAAAGAAACGATTGGAGTCTATAATTATAAAAAAGATGTATTTTTACAAGATGACATTAAGGATGAAAATGATCCTGTAAATATATTGTTAGAAAAAAAATTAAAAGCGATGATTCAGGCGCATCATCGGGCAATGATTAATAATCAATTGGCTATTCCTGATTAAAAATGCTAGCATCAATATTCAATTAAATCTCTGATAATCAATACTTTACACTAAAAAAATCAAATTTGAATTTATCAAAAAGAATAGAAGTACTTGTTTACCTTGGCGGAATCCTCCAATTGAAGGAAGAAGAATTAATTGCTGCGCAGCAAATTAGTAAAAATAAGAACAGTTGGTTTACCCTTGAAAATAGCGATCGTGCTTTGCAAAATATCATTACTATTTTTTTACAAAAAGAAAAATTAGTAGCCTGGGCTAAGCAGTACGAAGTTCCTGAAATCGCTCCTGCAAAAACGATTGGAATTATTATGTCAGGAAGTTCTCCCTTGGCAGGTTTTCATGATTTACTTGGTGTTTTTGTGAGTGGTCATCATGCTAAAATTAAACTTTCGGCAGATGATAAATTTTTAATTCCTTATTGTATCAAAGTGATGAAAAGTGAATTTCCTGAGGTGGAAAATTACTTTTCATTCGTTGAAAGGATGACTGACTTTGATGCGATTATTGCAAATGGAAGTCGAGATTCTATCAAAGTTTTTAAAACTTATTTTTCGAAGTTTCCAAATATTGTTAGAACCAATAAATTCGGAATTGGAGTTTTAGATGGGAAAGAATCAACTGAAGAATTAGCCAAATTTGGAGAAGATATTTTTCATTATTTTGGTTTGAGTAGTCGGAGTGTTTCAAAAATTTACATTCCGGAAAATTATGATTTTGTTCCCCTTCTAGAAGCTAGTCACGAATTTAATAACATTGTACTTACAAATAAATATAAAAATAATTTTGACCATAATTACACCTTGCAAATCATCAACAAAATGGATTACAAAGCGAATGGTTGTATCATCATAATTGAAGACGAAGCCTTACAATCAAGAATTGCGATGTTGCATTATGAAGTGTATAAAGGTGAAAATCACTTAGCTGAATTATTGAAAAGCAAGTATTCTGAGATTCAACATATTATTTCTAACAATGCTATTCCGTTTTATAAAAATAAAAAATTTGGAGCGGCAAACGTGATTGAATTAGATGATTATGAGAATGGAATTGATGTGATGTATTTTTTGAAAGAATTGAATTAACATGAATTGGGAACGGTGAGTTTAATATTTTAACACAGAGAAAACAGAGGTGGGACACAGAGAAAACAAAGTTTTTTTTTTGTACTAATGTTATCTCCGTTTACTCTGTGTAAAAAAAACAAAATAATAAATTTCAGATTGTTATTTCGAAACTCATCTGATTTCCATTGTAGAATTAGAAAAACAACTAGACTATGACCAAACAAGAAAAAGCCAACGAAATCCATAAAATTTTAGATCAATACTATCCAACTACTCCTATTCCTCTTGATCACAAAGACCCATACACTTTACTGGTTGCCGTGCTTCTATCAGCTCAATGCACAGATGTTCGAGTGAATCAAGTCACACCTCATCTCTTCGCCAAAGCAGATAATCCAACTGATATGATAAAGCTTGAAGTAGAAGAAATTAAAGCAATTATTCGCCCTTGTGGACTTTCTCCTCGGAAGTCAAAAGCGATTTCAGAATTATCGCACATCATCCTTAACGAACATAATGGGGCAGTTCCTAAGTCGTTTGAGGAGTTGGAAAAACTACCAGGAGTAGGGCATAAAACTGCTTCGGTGGTGATGTCGCAAGCCTTCGGGGTTCCTGCGATGCCAGTCGATACACATATCCATCGATTAGCTTATCGGTGGACTTTGAGTACTGGAAAAAATGTGGTAAAAACGGAGAAAGATTTGAAGAAACTTTTCCCAAAAGAAAGTTGGAATAAATTACATCTACAGATTATTTTCTTTGGAAGAGAGCATTGTCCAGCTCGGGGACATGATCCTTTGGTGTGTCCGATTTGTAGTAAGTATGGACGGAAGAGTTTGTTTTAAATATCCAACAAGAATTTGAGATTCTAAAAAGGATACCCCACCGAGAGACTTCCACGAAACTTATCCAAAGCCAAATCTTTTCGGAAATTTTTAAAGTGAAATAACCGATGATCGCCATCTTCATCAGGATATGGATTTCTTAACCTATATCCTAAATCAAATCGAAGGATAAAATATTCCACATCCAATCGAAATCCTAGACCAGTATTGACGGCCAGTTCATCCCACAAATCTGAGATCTTTCCAATCCCCGCTCCTTCTCGTTCATCATTTTTACTAAGGGACCAGATATTTCCAGCATCTAAAAATATCGCACCTTTTAAATACCATAATATATGAAAGCGGTATTCTACATTAGCCTCTATTTTAAAATCACCGGTTTGGTAAAAATTAGTAGTAGATGCATCCACATCAGGATCCACATAAGAACCTGGCCCGAGTTCTCTCAATCTCCAACCACGCATACTATTAGGTGCTCCGACAGCGAACTGTTTGACATAAGGCACCTCTTCAGAAAATCCAAAGTCACCTGCAATTCCAATATTAAATCGAGAAGCTAATAATCGTCCTCCCCTACCTTTCATATAATGCCTAAAGTCTCCTTCTATTTTAATATATTGAGAAAATTCATATTTATTAGCCAATTTAAAAGTGATGTCATCCGCAAATGCATTTCTAATTTTATTAATTCCCCAAACTTCTAAACCTGACACTTCTAAATTTCCTCTGGCCAACCAAGAATGCTTTCCACTACTTCCGATGTCATTTCGATACACCACATTTAAATCTCTAAATATTCCTCCTGTAAATAATTGAGATCTAAAACTTCTTTCCAAATAGGCATTTTGTGCAATGACGGTATTTCGAAATTTTTCAGACAAAACTGGATCTAAGAAATCAATTCCAATTTTATTGAGCGCTATATCCCAGTTATTATTTGGTCGAAATTTCCATCCCCAAGTTCCTGCGAAAATGTCGATTCTATAATTTCCGGTATTCGCCAAAACATTATATTTTAACGAAGTACTTGTGACACCTTCTATTTTTAATTTTTGATAAAAAGCTTTTCTTTTACTTTTTACTGGAATAAATATTCTGGATAAAATATAATCATCCGTTTTAAACAAATCATGATACTTGGGAAAATCCATAGAGAAATTCAAATTGATATTCCAAGCATTCAAACTAAAGTTTTGCCTTGGAATTACTTCAACTCCTCCTTCTGCCCTAGCTGTAAAAACTTCTCCACCTCTAAATATATTTCGATTTCGGTAACTTAAACTTGCCGCTGTTCCAACGAAGGCATTACTACTATTTACATTTCTAGAATTATTAAACTCGAAATCAACTCCAAACTCTTGCCGCTTTTTGGGAATCAATCTAATTTCATAATTCAATATAGAATCTGCTACTTCAGAAACGGATCGCTTGATATTGACAAATTGAAAAATATCTAAACTTCCTAATTGGACTCGTGTTTTATTCACATTATCTAAGCGATAAATATCTCCTTCTCTTAAAAAGATTTTCCGATCCAATGCTTTTAATTTAATAAAATGCTTCCCCTCTCCAACATAAAAATGGGTTTTATTAAAAATAGAATCCAGGTCTAGAATTGGAGTTCCACTTTCATCATACATCGAAATTACGGTCACTTTTCCGATAGAGTAAGTCTTATGTTGGGAAGAATCTTTGGGAAGCAAAACTTCCAACGCTACATTATTTAACTGATTATATAAACTATCATTGGAAAGTGTATCGGATTGAAGTTTGGAAAAATACTTTTTATAAAAATTAGCATACCCATTATTCAAAAGATGATAAGTAATTCTTCGAGTCTCTTCATCATAGAGGGATTTACTGGCAGGCGCACCTGGGGGCAGTAACGTTTTATCTTTTATTTCTTGCAAAATTTTAGCAATAGCGGTATCCTTACTAGTGAAACTTACTCTATCTAAATAATATCTTTTTCCTGCGGTGATGTTATAGGTAACATGCATTTTCTTTTTGCGCAGTCCTTTTCTCTTTGTCTCAAAATCTACCTCTGCATTAAAATACCCTTTGTTACGTAACGCCAATTCCATATTTTCTGCAGAGCGATCAGCCTTTTCCAAACTATAAACTGCAGGTATCTCGGCAAAGTTTTTCAATACAAATCTTCCCCACCAGGTCGTATCACTTTTTGCTTGAATCCGATAGTAATACCATGGTCCCAAACTTGGCAATACCCCTAAAAATTTAGAATTTGGTTTCTGATAAGTCTTCGACCCCATTTCAAATATTAGGCTCTTAACATTATCAACATTTTCTTTATCCTTAAACTCAATCTTATTTTTGCGCAGCATCGTTTCTCCTTCTTCCAAATGCTTAAGTGTCCCACAACTTGTTCCAAGAAGAAGAATAAAAAAAATAAAAAATGTGTAACTTATCGCGCTGTTGCAGTTCATGCTGTCAGAAATACTAATCTGATTTTTTTAGAAAAAATTTCACTTGTAATTAGTAAACGAGATTCAATTAAAAAAGGTGAAATTAAATTTGAAAATAAATAATGATTTCAAAAAATAAAGTAAAATACCTCCGCTCATTAAAGCTAAAAAAGATTCGGCAAAAGTATAATAATTTTACTGTAGAAGGGGATAAAATCGCACTAGAAATATTACAATCTCAAAACGTCGAAATCGAATCTGTCATTGCCACCGAAGATTGGCAGCAGCGTTACTTTAACCAATCTTTAAGAAACCAATTCGAGATAGAAGTGGCTACTGAGAAAGATTTCAAACAGTTTTCTAATTTTAGTACGCCTTCCTCTGTATTTGTAGTCGCCAAACAATTGTCAACTAGCTGGAATGATGACATCATCAAAAATAATTTTTCCCTTTATCTCGATGGCATTCAAGACCCTGGCAACTTTGGAACCATCTTGCGAATTGCGGATTGGTTTGGGATTCCTTATGTTTTTTGTTCTGAAAAATGTGCGGATCTCTATAATCACAAAACCATTCAATCCAGCATGGGAGCATTTTTGAGAGTTAAAGTGATGTACTTGTCGTTTGATGAAGTTTTTGAAAAATGTGGTAAAATGCCATTTTATGGAACTGTTTTGGAGGGGAAAAATATATTCGAAGAGAATAATTATAAAAAAGGAGTGATTGTGATTGGCAATGAAGGCAAAGGAATCTCTCCTAAAATTTTAAATAAAATCACGCATCAAATTTTAATTCCAAAAGGCGAAAATGGCGGAGCGGAATCTTTGAATGCAGCTGTGGCAACGGGAATTGTTTGTGCGATTTTGAAGAATAAATAGTTTTTGAATATCCAATCATGATCAAGGAATAAAATACCGATGTCTAATAAAAACCAAGATCCACTCGACCTCGAAGAAGTCTTTTCTCCTGAAAAAGAACTTCCAATCACTCCCTTGCAACGTTTTTTACAAAACTTAGAAATCATTCCTTTGATTATTTTAGCTATTGGTTTAGGAATGAAATATAAAGAAATGGCCTACTCAAGTGAAGTTTTAATTATCGGAGGAACAACTTCTGCTTTGCTTTATATGGCATTTTCTTGGTTGATGTTTAGAGTTGGAAAATATAAATCTTTGGAGGTGATTTTGTCAATACTTTGTGGTTTAGCTTTTGGCGTTGGAATTTTAGCCATCCTTTTTAGATTAGAATCTTGGGAAATGAGTGAAGAAATGTTATCCATTGGAATTACAGGAATGGTAGGATTATTATTTGTCAGTATTGGATTATTTGCTTTCCATTTGAAGGATAAACGGGCAAGTGTTTTTTATCGAAATGTGATTGCGAGGTTGTTGATTTTTACGGTTTTGCTATTATATTTTAGTCGACTTTATTTTTAGATTTTTTTAATAAGCGGTGTTAGGGCTTGAAGTCCTAACACCGCTTTTTCTTTAAAATAAAATTTAGAATCAATTATCAGATTTTTCCTTTTTCTTTCTTCTAAGGCTTTTCAGATCAAATTTTATCCCATCACTTTTAGTCTTTTTATAACTACGTTCTTTGGCTGTTGGCTTTCCCCTACTCTTTGCTGGATCAAAATCCATATATTCATCATCCATATCAAAATGCCATCCAACTCTCCAGGCAGTCAAATCATCTACTTCCAATTTTTTATTTGTAAAAGTGTTAATCATAATTGAATTGGGGAAAAGTTCTTTAGCTCTTTTTGCATTTTTTTGCGTTTGACTTTGCCCTTGGTATAAATCCCATGCTCCAAATTGATGCAACACTTCATGGGAGATCACTTTATGATCGGTAAGCATACCATAAGAACTTTTACAATAAACAATCGAAACATCTAAATCAGAATTTGAAAAATAATTATAGGCATGACTTCTATCAAAACTTTTTACAAAAAGTAATAACTTTAGTTTCTGCTCTTTAAAATCGAAATTATTTCTATCTAGAAAATGATCAAAATCATCATAACCTAATTCGTCCATTACACTAGAAATAGTTCCTTTGGGGTTATCTCCTCTTTTTACTTTTTCGATATAAATCGTTTCATAATTATCTACAAAAAAAGTTTCATTGTTGAATTCTAATTCTTGATCATAATTGGCTGCCTCATCGACTAACCAATCTTGACTTTTGGTTAATTGTCCTTTATAATATATTTTTTCATCATCTTCCCAATACTCGTTTTGAGTATCAACAAACAATGTTAATATATGTACTTCTCCAATTAAGGATTGGTATAGTTTATCTTTACTTGGTTTGAAATTTTGACCTTGAGAAATAGATCCATTTAGAATAATTAATATAATAGAGAGGAACATTTTTAACTTCATAACTTTTATTTGTTTACCTACTTTTGTTGCTGAAAAAGATTGATAAATGAATTAAAGCAATTCATTCTCCCTCAATATATACATTTAGTTTTGGAAATTATTAGGACTCAACTAGTAATAATCATGAGTTAAAATCAGGAGTCTTTAAACTATTGAGAAAATACTCATAGTTCAAAATTCATCACTTATAGCTTGAGTTTCTTTTAGTTCGTTTTCCAAAAATAAGGCGTAAACAAAATCAATATCGTAAACAATTCCAACCTTCCTAGCAACATCAAAAACGATAAAAACCATTTCCCCAAATCTGGAATATGCGCAAAATTATCCACCGGCCCAACAGCTCCAATTCCTGGCCCAACATTACTCAGCGCTGTTGCTACTGCTCCAAACGCAGTCATCATTGGATGCTCATAACTGGAAAGAATCATTGCCATAATAATCGATCCTGAAAAGAAAATACCCAAATAAATTAAAAGGAAAACTAAAATATGAGTCAATACTCTTGGTGCAACTAAATGACCATCCACCTTAGTTCTAATCAATGCACGTGGGTGCAATAATCGCTTAAATTCTAAAAAAGTATTTTTGATTAACACTAAATGTCGAATCACTTTTATGCCTCCACTTGTCGAACCTGCACATCCTCCAATAAATAATAAACAGAAGAAAACCAAAGTCAATCCAGGAGACCAAGAAGTATAATCTGCAGAAACAAAACCAGTAGTCGTAATAATGGAAACAATCTGAAAAGTAGAATCTCGAAACGATTGTTCCAAGGAGTGGTCAGTAAAATTATACACTAAACAAGTGATAAGAAACATTAAACTTAACAATAATATTACATAAGTTTTAAACTCGTCACTTTTCCAAACTCTTCTCAATTTGCCTTTTAATCCAAAATAAATAATCGTGTAATTTGTTCCTGCTAAAAACATAAAAAAAGTTAATAAATACTGAATTAGTGGAACATCGAAATGTGCAATACTATTATTTTTTGTAGAAAAACCTCCCGTAGCCATGGTCGTCAAACCATGATTGATAGCGTCATAAAAATTCATCCCACAGAGATATAAAAGGAAAGTTAGTAGAGCAGTTAGTCCTACATAAATAAACCATAATCGCTTCGCCGTTTCTTTTATTCTAGGATGGATTTTGTCAGAGGTTGGGCCAGGAGCTTCTGCAATAAAAAGTTCAACGCCTCCAATTCCAAGTAACGGAAATAAGGCAACAGTCAAAACTATAATCCCCATTCCACCAATCCATTGGGTTAGGCTTCGCCAAAATAGAACTCCTTTAGGAACTGCTTCAATATCATTGATTACTGAAGCTCCAGTTGTCGTTAAACCCGAAATACTTTCAAAAAAAGCATTGGTAAAATCTGAAAGTACTCCACTAAATAAATAGGGTAACATACTCACTAATCCCATGAACAACCAACCTAATGCAACAATTAAATAACCTTCTCTTTTCCCAACTTTTTCTTGCTTTTTAAAAATATACCAAAGTCCTAATCCTGATAAACCTGTAACTAAGGCAGAACAAAAAAGTGCCATCGCATCTTCTCCTCCATAAAAAAATGAAAAAGGAAGTGAACTCAACATCAATGCACCAAGTACGATTAATAGAACTCCTAATACTTTAAGAACAGCTCCTATCTTGATCATTATTTAAAAATTTCTTCTACCTGATGAATGGCTTCTGGTAAAGCAAAAACAATTACTTTATCATTAATTTCAAAAAGAAAATCCCCATTTGGAATAAAACTATTTTCCCCTCGAATAACTCCAGCAATAATGGAATGAACAGGTAAATGAAGATCACTTATACAATTTCGAAGAAGTCGATTTTTTTTATGAATCTCAAACTCGATCACTTCCGCTTCCACTCCATGCAAACTAGCAATCGCTTCTACTTTTCCTTTCCTGACAAATCTGAATATATTATTCGCGGCAATTAGTTTTTTATTGATGATAGTATCTACTCCAATATTTTGAGAAATATGCGTGTAATTTACATTATCAACTAAAGCAATCGTTTTATAGACATCCATATATTCTGCCATCAAACTTGTCACAATATTAGTCTCATCATTTGCGGTCAAGGCAATAAATGCATCCATTTGTTCCATGCCTGCTTCTTTCAAAATATCCACATTACTTGGGTCGGCATTGATGACTAATGTGTTGTTGAGGTTTTCTGCAAAGAACTTTGCCCGTTGCTTATTTTTCACCATTACAGAAACAGAATATTTACCTTGAATCAGTTCTGCTGTTCGAAAAGCAAGCGAAGTTCCACCGGCGATCATCACCTTTTTGATGGGTTGCAATTGCTTCCCAACAAACTGTAATATCGCATCCATTGATTCTGCAACTGATGCAATATATAAATGATCTCCTTTAATTAATTTGGTTGAACTACGTGGAATGATAGTCTCATGACCTCGTAAAAGAGCAATTCCTCGAAAGGTAAAATCATTCTTTTCATCAATTTCTTGAATCGTTTTATTGATAAGTGGGCAAGTTGTATCAAGGGTAAAACCAACAATAGAAATTCTTCCTTCTTCAAATTCAAAAACATCGGTAAAAGAACCTCTTTGAAGTAATCGCTCGATTTCTTGGGCAGCTAGCAATTGAGGAGAAATAAGTACATCAACCCCTAATTCTTTAAAATTTTCTTTTTGATTTGCTTCAAAATATTCTGGATTATTGACTCTGGCGATCGTTCTTTTTGCCCCTCGTTGCTTCGCCATAATTGCCAAGAGTAGGTTGGTTGAACTTGAAGTTGTCACCGCCAAAAACAAATCAGTATTTGAAATCTTGGCATCCTCCAAAACATGAATTGATGCTGCATCACCGAGAATAGTCATCACATCTAAATGCGTCGATACATGATCCAATACCTCTTCATCGGTATCGATCAAAGTGATATCTTGATTTTCCTTAGCTAATAATTCGGCCAAATGAAATCCAACTGCACCTGCACCTGCTATAATTATCTTCATGAACTTTTTATTAATAAAAAAAAACACCTCCTCGCAAACCTAATCTACTGATAATCAAACCTTTACATTCTAAATAAGTTCAATTCTCAAATTCTATTTTTTAGGTCTTAAAATTAAGGTGCAAAATTAAACAATTACCTAATCCAATATTCAATTTTAACAAAAAAACAAGGAAGAAATATCATTTTATTTTTTACTCTAACTTCTTTAGTTCCTATTTTTTTTACATATTTGAATTTTGTAAAAAAACGAACGAATAATGTATATCAATAAAAACTTTTCTATTAAACAGGTCTTAGATTTCACGGGTGGACATATCATTTGGTTAACTGCTTGGTCAACTTTTGTAGCTGCATTTTATGAATTCTTTCATTGGGAATTTTTACATATTCCTTGGTTGCCACTTTCTGTCATTGGTACCGCAGTTGCTTTTTATGTTGGTTTCAAAAATAATAGTGCTTATGATCGACTTTGGGAAGCACGAAAAATTTGGGGAGCAATTATCAATAGTAGCCGGATGTGGGGCACAACTGTAAAAGGATTTGTCAGTAATCAATTTTCCGAAAAAGATTATTCGAAAAAAGAACTTGCTGCGATTCATAAAAAATTAATGTATCGACATATTGCATGGCTATATGCTTTGCGAAGTCAATTGTTAATTCCAACTCCTTGGGAGCATATCAATCAAAATAAACATATCAGACGAACGACTGAAAAACGAATGAAAAAATTTGGATTAGGTCTGAATAACGCCGACGGTGTAACTGAAAAACAACTGGAAGCTTATCTTCCTCCAGAAGAAGTCACCCGTTTAATTAATTTTAAAAATACCGCTACGCAAATCATTGACCAACAATCGCAGGATCTTCAGCATCTTCGAAAATTAGATTTGATTGATGATTTCCGACATATGGAACTACAAAAATTACTCAATGATTTTTATACTCATCAAGGTAAATGTGAACGAATCAAAAAATTTCCTTTGCCTCGTCAATATGGGAGTATGAGTTTTATTTTTGTTGGTATTTTTATTTTCCTTTTGCCCTTAGGGATGGTTTCTGAATTTCATAAATTGGGAGAACATGGTGCATGGGTTTCCATTCCATTTACAATTTTAATTGGTTGGGTTTACTTGATGATGGAATTGATTGGAGATTATTCGGAAAATCCATTTGAAGGATTGGGAAATGATATTCCTATGTTATCACTTTGTCGAGTAATTGAAATTGACTTGAAGGAAATGTTAGGAGAGGCAGATATTCCACCAGCGGTACAAGCGAAGAATGGGATATTGATGTGATATTTTTTGTTTTACTTTTTTTGCTATTGACTTGGACTGACTATTATGACTTTTTATGACTTTCCCATTATTTGTATTTTGGTTTGAATCAAAAAAGAGAAGTCATAATAGTCAGTCCAAATCAGTAGCAAAAAAAAAAGCGAAACCTCTTTCGAAGTTTCGCTTAATTATTTTCCTAAAAAATTTAATTTTATAAAAATTAAACTTTCGCAGTCTCTCGTTTAACAGGAACCACCCATCCAAATTTATCAGCCACTTCTCCACTTCGGATTCCATTAATTGTATTTTTCAACATATGTGCAATCTTATGAGTCTCAATTGGAGGCATTTTCATATCCTCGCCATTATAAGAAATCATTTCCACATTTGAAATAACTGCAGCCGTTCCAGCTCCAAAAACTTCAGTCAACCGGCCATCTTTATGCGCTTCTACAATTTCATTGATATCAATCAATCGCTCTTCTACTTCAATTCCTTGATCTTTCAAAATATGAAGAATCATTTTTCGAGTAATCCCTTTCAAGATAGTTCCATTCGTCTCAGGAGTCATCACTTTTCCATCAATGACAAAAAAGATATTCATCGTTCCTACCTCTTGTACATATTTAAATTCCTTAGCGTCCAACCATAAAATTTGGTCGTAACCTTTCTCCATCGCCATCTTAGCTGGGTATAAAGAGGCAGCATAATTACCTGCAGTTTTTGCCTCTCCTACTCCACCATGTGCCGCTCTGATATATTGAGTATCAGCTAACAATTTTACAGGTTTTGGATAGTAAGGCCCAACTGGTCCAGTAATGATCAAAAACTTATATGACTCGGAAACAGCTACTCCTAATTTTGCATCCATGGCAAACATAACTGGTCGAATATAAAGTGCACTTCCATCTTTTTGAGGAATCCATCCACTATCTAATCCAACTAATTCATGCAAGGCTTGCAAAAATAAATCTTCAGGAACATGAGGCATACACATTCTATCAGCAGAAGCATTCAGTCTCTGTACATGTAATTCAGGTCTCAATAAAGCAGGAGTTCCGTCATTCATTTTGGAAGCTTTCATTCCTTCAAAAATGGATTGCCCATAATGTAAAGCCAAGTTGACGGGACTTAACTCTAAAGGAGCAAAAGGAATGATTTGTAAATTCGTCCATTCTCCATCAATGTAATCAGCAGAAAACATATGATCAGAAAACATTTTTCCAAATGGAATATTGTCAAAATCGATTTCAGAAAGACGAGATTTGTTAACTTTGGTGGTTTCTATTTTATAGTTCATAATATTAACGGATTTTTTTTCAAAAATAATCAAATTCATCCACTTTTTCTAACGTTTTTGATTAAAATACAAATTTTTATTCTTTATTGTACAAAAAAAACACTCTAATGGAAAATGATATTTCGCAAAGTCCTTTTTTAGACTTTTCAGTTATCCCCCTAAAAGAGCCAATGGAGGTTCTTAAAAAATGTACTGGAAGCAACCAAAAAAAGCTCCTCGTCGTCTTTGATGAGAACGATGAAAGCGAAGAGCGTTTAGAATTTTTACAAAAAATTCTTGCTGCCGCAAAATTCGATATAAAGGAAGATATCCTTCTTTTAAAGATAACACCAAAAGAAGCATTCAGTTTCATCGCACTACGGACAAAAGTAGCACAAACTCATTCTTCAGGTGGCATTGACAATTTGTTAGTTTTTGGTTTTGAGCCTAAACATTTTGGTCTGAATCTCGAAGTGCAAAAATATACTCCTTTTCGTTTTTATGAAAATGGTTTTTTGTTCGCCGATGGGTTGTCTATGATAGAAAATGATAAAGCGCTGAAAGGAGCACTTTGGGGAGGAATGAAAGAACTCTTTTTATAATAATGGTAAATAACGGTTAATGATGAATGGTTAACACGGCTATGGGATTTCACCATAGGGTTAACCCTTAACAGTTAACTATTCACCATTTACAATTAGCTGTCATGAAAAAAATTGTATTTGCTACAAGCAATCCTAATAAAATAAAAGAAGTAAAAGAACTTCTAAATAATCAATTTGAAATTATCGGACTCAAAGACATCGGCTGTCACGAAGATATTCCTGAAACACAACCGACTATCGAAGGCAACGCTTTACAAAAAGCAAGATATGTGGTCGATAATTATGGTGTCAACTGTTTTGCTGAAGATACAGGTTTGGAAATCGAAAGTCTAAATATGGAACCTGGAGTTTACTCTGCACGATATGCAGGGGAACAACGAAGTTCGGAAGACAATATGAATTTAGTTTTGGAGAAATTAGAAAACCAAGACAATCGAAAGGCTAGGTTTAAAACTGTAGTAGCATTAATTATCGATGGGGAGGAATTTACTTTTGAAGGAATTGTCAACGGTAAAATTGCTTTTGAAAAAACAGGTAAAGATGGGTTTGGCTACGATCCAATTTTTTTACCTGAAGATCAAAAAATTAGCTTCGCAGAAATGGGAAGTGCTGAAAAAAATAAAATCAGCCATCGTGGACGAGCAGTTCGAAAATTAATCGAATGGCTGAAAAGTTAGATCGCTTCGCTGTCAGAGGTCAGATCGTGCGCTGCGCTTACTGCCAGAGGTCAGACTGACGGTCAGAATATACTCGTGCAGATAAACCTCGTCAGTCTGTCAGCGAAGCGATCTGACAGGGAGCAAAGCGACCGATCGAAGCGACCTCAAAAGAAGTGATCTCAAAAAAAATTGTTACTTTAGGGTTAGAAACAAAAAAACTAATCCGAATGTCGAAACTAAATTTTAATCGTTTGGAAAAAACAACTTACCTAGAAGGGATTGTAACTCAAGATATTTTGAAAGCATGTATTGCTGGACATCGAGAGTCGCAAGAATTATTATATCAATATTTTTCTCCGAAAATGTTTGGTATATGCCTTCGATATGGACATGATTATCCGACTGCAGAAGATTTATTGCAAGAAGGATTTATCAAGGTCTTTAATAAGTTGCACATGTTCCGTTATGAAGGTTCTTTCGAAGGATGGATGAAAAGAATATTTATCAATACTTCCATTGAGCATTATCGAAAAGCAAATAATCGAAAGTTTTTTGTAGAAATAGATCAAGCAAACGAAATCGTTTTTGACAGTATTGTAATTGATCAACTAGCTACACAAGACTTACTTAAAGTAGTACAAAAGTTACCTGATGGTTATCGAACAGTTTTTAATTTATACGCCATCGAAGGATACAATCATAAAGAAATTGGCAAAATGCTCGGCATCTCGGAAGGTACTTCCAAATCTCAATTAGCTAGAGCAAGAGCCACCTTAAAAAGAAATATTAAATTACTTAAATAACCGATGCAGCAAGATACTTCTAAAAACGGGGAGGAAATTTTCAAAGATAAATTAGCCAACTTTACTCCTCCTCCACCTAATAACAATTGGCAAAAAATTGCTTCTCAAATGGAGGGCGAAGAGTTAGATGCATTCGCCAAAAATAATCTTAGCGAAATTGAACCAACTCCTAATCCAAAAATTTGGGCTAACATAAAACGAGAATTACCACTTTCCCTGCTCGTCAGAAATCAACTGAATTGGCTAAGTCGAATAGCAGCCGTTCTAATTATTTTTATGGTCGCTATTTTATTCTTTGATAAAAAAGAAAACATAAAAAATAATCCTGAAAATTCAGCAATGGCTTCGAGTAATATTATTGATGAAAAAATAGATCAAAACGAAAGTTCAGATTTTGTATTTGCAATTGGTAATGATGATAAAAAAGAAGCTTCTGCAAGTGAGGAACTTTTTTTAGAAGATGACAAAACTTTGGAAGATTTTTGGTCGTCCTTAGAGGAGGAAGAAGATTTCATCTCAGAAGTAGATCAAGATATTATTGATAAAAGTTTGCAACCACTTTTAAAACTACCTATCGAAAATCTGGAAGCAGCACTTCCTAGCAAAAATAAAATTTCAAAAAAACCAATTTCTATTTTTCAGTACGATCCGATTACCTTGCCAAGTGGTGATGTATTATCTGGTGAAAAATAAATTCTTTTTCATAATAGTTTAGTTTAACAAACAAAACAACAAATTTAATACGTAGAGACAAGGCAGGCCTTGTCTCTATTTTTTTTTGAAATAGGAGTCAGGTTTCAGGTCAACTGCCTTTGGCAGATTGTCAGGAATCAGGGGCTTCCTGATTTCCTAGCCGTTATTTCATAGTTATAGAACTATAATTTCAAAAGAACCGGGGAAAACAAAAAACCCTGACTCCTTACCGAGAGCGTAGCGGCCAACCTGAAATCTGACACCTTCCCCTCTTAGTCTTCTCAAATCAACATTTTATCCTTTATTATTTGTCAACGAGCTGTAGAAAGTTATTTTTGATAAAAAATAAAACATGACGGTACTTCAAACCAACGAACTCTCCAAAAGATATGGCTCAATCAAAGCGGTCAACCGGCTTTCCCTTCAGGTGGAAGAAGGACAAATTCTCGGAATCCTCGGTCCTAACGGAAGTGGAAAAACTACCTTTCTCGGCATGGTGCTAGACATCATCAAAAAAGATAGTGGCGACTACAATTGGTTCGAAGGAAAGTACGGAGAGAATGCTCGAAAAAATTTGGGAGCATTACTCGAAACACCTAATTTTTATCCCTACAAAAATGCAGTAGACAATCTCAAAATTATTGCCCACATTAAAAAAGTGGATAATCCTCGTATCGATGAATTATTAGAAATTGTCAACTTGGCTCATCGAAAAACCTCCCCTTTTCGAACTTATTCTTTAGGAATGAAGCAACGGTTAGGAATTGCAGGTGCGATGATTGGTGATCCCGATGTTTTGATTTTTGATGAACCAACCAATGGGTTAGATCCACAAGGAATTGCTGAAGTCCGAGAGACTATCGTCAATATCGGCAAGCAAGGAAAAACCATAATTATGGCCAGCCATATTTTAGATGAAGTAGAAAAAGTATGTACCCATGTTTCAATTATTAAAAATGGCAACCACTTAATTTCAGGTTCCGTAGGTTCTATCATTAGCGATGATGTACAAGTTGAGATTGCTGCACCAAGTTTAGATGGTTTAAAAAATATGTTATCCAACGATTCTCGAATCAGCAAGCTAGTTGAAAAAGAAGGAAAATTAATCCTCTATGTTGATAGTGAATTTTCCACAGCAGAGATCAACCTGATGGCTCATAACAATGGTATTACATTAACTCATTTGGTGGCAAAAGCGAAGAGTTTGGAATCAGAATTTTTAGAAATCACTAGCAAAAACTAAACGAAAACAATGATACATTTATTAAAATTAGAATTTTTAAAAGTCAAAAATTACAAGCCATTTATTGTAATGACGATTTTGTATTTGATATTATTACCGGTGTCCTTGTTAGTCACTAAAGCGTTGCCAGAAGAGCCAGCTGCTTTTTTTGGTACACAAGGATTTTACACTTTTCCGAATGTGTGGAAGTATTTAGGATACATTGGTAGTTGGCTGGGATTTTTCTTTTTAGGGTTTATGGGAGTACTTTCTGTAACTATGGAATTTGGAAATAAAACCCTTCGACAAAATATCATCACAGGTCTTTCTAGGAAAGAATACTTTTCTGCGAAATTAATTTTCATAACTGCTATTAGTTTGATTGCTACCGCTTATTATTTCCTATCAGGAACTTTAATTGGTTTATTTCATGCTGATCCATTTTATATGGATATTTATACTCAAGGGTTGATGTCTTATATTCCACGTTATTTTTTAATGAGTTTTGGATATATGTCTCTTGGACTATTTTTCGGAATGCTGGTTCGCCGTACAGGTTTTGCAGTTTTTGTTTTTCTAGCCTATGGTATTTTTTTAGAACGAGTTATTCGAGGTATTCATATGTATTATTTAGAATCTCGAACTGTCCTTTTCTACCCTGTAAATGCAATGTCAGACTTAACACCAATTCCTTTTCCAGATATTGCAAATGATATGATTCGTGAAATGGATTTCAATCCGTTTTTATCTTCAACCGAAGCGATAATTACAGTTACGATTTATACTGCTCTTTTTCTTTTTGGAGCGTATCGGTTGATGGTGAAGCGAGATTTGTAACAATATATTTACAAGAATAAAAAAGCCTTTGAAAATAGTTTTTCAAAGGCTTTTTTATTTTTACTTAATAATGATATCAATATCATCAAGTTCTATTTTATCTTTTGAGCCAGGCATTAAAACCATAATCTTATCTAAAATTATTCTATCTCCCTTTTCCACTTTAAAAATTATTTTTTTGGTTTTCTCTTCAAACCTTCCTCCATTATTAATCACTTCTCTGATCAAATTTTTTCCTCTAATTATTTGTAACTCGAAAGAAATAACTTTACATCTCGCATCAATATCAAAATTCTCAATTCGAGCACTTATTCCCAATTGAGCTTTAAATTCACCTATACCTAATTTTCCAGATTTATTACCACTAAGACTTGCCACAGGTTTTGGCCATCTTTTTACTCTATATTTTCTCTCCTTAATTTGAATCGTATCTCCCTTTTCAATCATATGGATAAAAATAGAAGCGACTCCAACTTCATGTGGATGAAAAATATATTGGCAATTTCTCTTCGATTTAACTTCTCCATTATCCGTCGAAACAAATATTTCTTCACACGGAATTCCTTCCACAATAATATTCATCGGATTATCTAAATATGGATAAGCGATATTCTGTTTCAGATTCTCAATAGCCACATTTTGAGAAAATAATTCTGCCGTTCCAAACTGGAGAAATAGAATTATCAAAAATAAAATTTGTCGCATACGGGTTTTTTTTTTCATTAAACGTGTTTAACCTACACTAACTTTTTGAATTTATCTTTTGTACAAAATGTAAACTAACTTACCTGTCAGAATAATATTTCAAATTAATTAAGAATACAGAACATTATACTTTTAATGTAAACTGTAGTTCTTAAATAGTTCCTAATAACTATTTTATAAAAATTATTATTCTTTTTAATTTTATATAAAATACATTTAACCATATTTACCTGAACACACTACAGATGTATAAATTACTGATAATCAACTACTTATATTAAATAAAATTGAAGAGAATTTAATTTAATTTTTCAATTTTTTTGATTTAGCTGATTTCCCAAACCATCTTTTATCAAAAAAGATTATACTTTGTGTAAACTTTACACTACCTTTGAAATACTGTTTTATGATACTAAAAGTAATATTTTTCTAGATTTGCACTTAAAGTTTTTTGGTTAAATGGTTTAATTTAAATGGTAGTTCAAATTTTCCTAGCAAATCAAAAAAAAATAAAACTGTCAAAGAACAGTCGGGTTAATTAAAGGCGAAGTAAAAACTTCGCCTTTTATTTTTGTACCACGACCCAAGTATTTCGTAAAACGACTCTCCGAGTTGTTACCCCAAGATCAAAAAAAGCAAGAATCAAAATATTGATTCTTGCTTTTTTTTTACTCAATGAGTTTTGAAAAATAGAACAACGACTCAGAGAGTCGTCCTACGGTTAATCCTGTTTCTTCCACTCATTATTCCCTCTTTCGATATCAGCCATTCTCCAAGTTGGATCAATAATAATTTGTTCCACTTCTTTCAACTTACAAGGAATTTCAAATTCATAAGTTGGATTAACCCAAGGCCAATCTTCCATCACTTCGAAATCTCTACCTTTTTTCATAATCATACTATCCTTGCTTTTGGCACCACGCATCATTTGCAATGGAATGTGAGCAACCATTTCCTTACCACCATCATGAATAACTAAAACATCCAAAGCCATTGGCATTCGACCCACTTTTTCCAAAGTAATCTTAGTTGTTTTTCTCCCAGCCTTCTCGACATTCTTAACAGCATAATCAATCGTGTGTGTGGAGTTCACCCAATATTCTTTGTACCAATCTAATTCCAAACCTGATTCTTTTTCCATCACTCGAATAAAATCATTCGCATTGGGATGTTTAAATTTCCAAGTATCATAGTAAGTCAACATTCCTTTATCAAAAGTCTCTTTTCCAATAATACCTTGCAACTGGTGCAAGAAGACAGCACCTTTTACATATGAAGCAATACTATAGGCATAATTCGTATTAAAATGATCTGCATGAGTTGACAATGGTTCTTCTATTCCACTTGCAACAATATTAGCATATCCAAAATAATCACCTTTGTGAATATCTACGATTGCTGTAGATTCAGTCCCTGGAAGTAATCCTTCTGCTGCCAAAAAATTCATCACCTCAGCTGATGCATAACTTGTAAATCCTTCGTCCATCCAACCATATAAACTTTCATTGGTTCCCAAAGCCATCTGATACCAACTATGCATCAATTCATGAACCGATACTCCCACTAAACTTCTAAAACTTCTATGCCCTGTAATCAATGTAGCTTGCGGATATTCCATTCCACCATCTCCTGCTTGAATAAATGAATATTGTTTGTATGGATATTTTCCATACTTTTTATTGATAAAATCAAAAGCTCGATCCATTGTTTTTGGCAACATCGGCCAATTCACATTCGTCTTATCACTATCGACATAAAAGTAATGAACCGTTAATCCATCAGGTCGAACTGATTTGATATGCTTGTAATCTGGATCTGCTGCCCACACAAAATCATGAACATTTTTTGCTTTAAAGTTCCAAGTCAATTTTTCCCCTCTTGCAGGTTTTGCTGCCATTCCATCAGGTTGGTAACCCGCTCCAATGTTTCCCCAATTTTCTAAAAACCCAGTTGCCGCAACTACAAAATTTCGGTCAATCGAAATATTCACTTCAAAATCTCCCCAAATTCCGTAGAACTCTCGAGCAATATATGGATTTGCATGCCATCCTTGATAATCATATTCGCACATTTTAGGATACCATTGTGCCATTGAATAGTCAATTCCTTCTTTATTATTTCTTCCAGATCTTCGAATTTGGATAGGCACTTGCGATTCAAATTCCATCACAAAAGTCGCTGAACTATTTGCCTTGATTGGTTCATCCAGCATTACTTCTAAGATAGTTCCAACTACTTCATATTTTACTTTTTTGCCATTATGCTTAAGTGATTTGATCTTATGGTAACCAATTTCGTTTTCTTTCAATCCTTCTATTCTACTTCCTATTTTCGCACTAGCATCCGAAATAGTTCGTGACCGAACATCCATCATACTTCCAGGTTGGAAGGCATTAAAATACAAATGATAAAAAATTTGATTCAAATCATCAGGTGAATTATTGGTATAAACGGCAGTTTGTTTTCCTTTGAATTGATGTTTTTCGACATTAAAGTCAATGTCCATTTTATAATCAATTGCTTGTTGCCATCGATCAGGCTGAGCAAAAATAAAGTTGCTCAAAAGCAACAATCCTAAAATAATATTTAATTTTTTCATCGATGTATTAATATTGTTTTTAAAAAAAAATCGTGTGTTCGATATTTAGTTGACCATAATTAACGACAACAAAAAATTAGAATTGTTGTCTAAAAAAATAAAATCAAATAAGTAAATTTAAAGAGGCAAGAAAATAGTTTTCAATTTTCTCAAGCGCACAAAAATAGACAATGTCGAGTAAACCGCCAAAAGATTATTCTTTGTTCAAAGTTGCTTATCAATCTAAAAATTCATGCTATCTTCCATTTCACTACCGTACACTTTTTTTACCTCTTAAAAAAGTGTACGGTAGCGAATCTTCCATAGTTAATAACCACTTGAAAAACTAAATATTAGATTCTAAATAAAATATCAATATTATTGAAGGAAAAACCATGAGTAGTAAGAAGCGGGTGAGGATTGGTAAAAAATGAGGGTGCAGGAGCTTGCCATGTGTCTAACTATTTTTTCACCTAGAATTTTTTGGCCTTTTTTTTTCAATGAAAAAAAGGACAATGCTCAATTCATCCACCAACTTCAAAATGTAAAACGAAGTAAAAAATAGAACAACGATAACTACCAAACATACCTACTCATCAATTTAAAATCATTATTTTTTTTAGCATCTTTACATTTCAAATTAAGGTAACTACAATTCAAAAAACCATCTAACTATTTGAAAGTCAGCACTTTATTTTTTTATAAAAAACAAAACGAATCTTGATAACTTTTTATGGATAATAAAAAATCACTCCTCGCTTATTTTTTCAGTTGCGCTTTTATATTTTCCTTGGTCGTCATGTACCCAAGTTGGAATAATAAAGGTGGTGGTGCAACTTTGAGTTGGGATGTGATGGGATATTACACTTATTTACCTGCAGGAATTATTTATCAAGATTTAGCACAACTAGAATTTAGGAAAGACATCCAAAAAAAATATCATTCACTTGGTTTGGACATGGCAGCCTACCCTGCCCAAAACAGAAATAAAATCATGAAATATCCGATGGGAATGGCGCTCGCTTATTCCCCGTGGTTCATGATGGCACATACGACTGCGACTTTTTCTAGTTATCCCGCAGATGGATATTCTGTTCCTTATCAGTTTTTTTTGGAGTTCGGTTGTTTGATTTATGTCTTTATGGGCTTGTGGTATTTCCGAAAAATTCTGATCCGATATTTTGATGATGATGTATCTGCTGTTGCATTGATATTGATTGCCCTCGGAACTAATTACTTAAACTACTCGGCGTTCGATATGGCGATGCCGCATAATTTCTTATTTACGTTATATGCACTTTTGACTTGGTACACGATCAAATGGTACGAAAACCCTAACTTCAAAGACAGCATCATTATTGGCATTTGCATTGGTTGGTCGGCATTGGCACGACCAACAGAAATCATTTCGATCTTGATTCCTGTTTTGTGGGGACTGAGTAATTTTGAACATGTGCGAGAGCGATTCTTTTTGTGGAAAAAACATTTTGGAAAATTGTTTCTGACAGGAAGTATCATTGCCGTAATTGGATTGTTGCAAATTATCTATTGGAAAATATTCTCCGGCAACCTATTAGAGTACAGTTATCAAGATCAAGGTTTTTCTTGGAATGGTGTTCACCTGAAAGATTGCTTTTTTAGTTATCGAAAAGGATGGTTAATGTACACTCCTTTGATGACTTTCTCCATGATCGGTTTTTACTTCCTATGGAAAAAAAACAATACTATTACAATTTTACAAAAACACTTCTGGGCAATTTTTATCTTTTTCCTCATCAATACTTATATTATTTTCAGTTGGGATATTTGGTGGTACGGAGGGGGCTTTGGTCAACGTGCCATGATTCCATCTTATGTACTTTTAGGATTACCTTTAGCAGCTTTCTTGGAATTTATCAAAAAGCATTTTGTAGCCCAAATTAGTTTTGGAATTATATTGTTAGGTTGCTTTGCTTTGAATCTTTTTCAGACCTGGCAAGCACATATGCCTTCTGGAGGTTTCGAAACGGAAAATATGACGAAAGCTTATTATTGGAAGATTTTTGGAAAAACAAAATTTGATCCAGAATGGAAAATATTATTAGATACAGATGAAGAATTTTTGGGAAACACAAAAGACTTGAAGGAAATTAAAACGATCTATTCTAATGATTTTGAGCAAATTACAGATAGTATTTCTTTTAATTCAAAATATACAACTTCTGATTCTACTGCATTATACTTAAGTCAAGGAGTTCAGTTTTCACCAGTTTTCACTATACCATTTTCTGCTGATGAAGAATTTGAATGGGTACGAGCAAGTGCCAATTTTTACTGCGAAAGTAAAGAATGGAACTACTGGCAAATGAATCAATTCATTATTAGTTTAGAAGAAAATGATGTCGTTAAAAAACATAAAATGATTCGCGTGCACAGATTGTTAAGCGATAAAAACTGGCGACGAATTTGGGTAGATATAAAAATTCCAAAAGGGCAAAAATTCAATAATGTCAAGGTGAAATTTTGGAATGCTGGAGGCTCTAAAGAAATATGGATTGATGATTTGAAAGTTAAATCTTTTATTGAATAATTTTTTCATAAAAATCTAAACCATGGAAAAAGAAGAAAAACTTTATCTCAAAATTGGTAATGCATTAACTGCAAAAGATACCAATATCACCCATGGTAAAATGATGACTTCCCCCGGCCTAAAATATAAAAACAAAGTTTTCGCATTTTTCCATAACAATGCTATTACATTTAAATTAGGCAAAGATTTTAATCCAGAAAAAAATGGAATTGAACGCTGGGATTACCTTAGTCCTTTCAAAAACAAACCACCTATGAAAGCATGGTTCGAAATTCCTTACTCCGAAAAAAACAAATGGGAAGCTATGGCTTATTTAGCTTTAGCAAAAATGAAAGAACAAGTTGATTAAAAGTATAAAATGACTTTCTTTTTAACGATATAAAATCGTATATTTGAAAGGTAACAACATATAAAAAATATTTATTCCCTCCCAACAATCGTTTTTCCCTAGATAAAATATTTCATTTTCACTCCTGAACCGTTTTAATATTTCTTAAAACATGTCACTTTTACACATTTTATTAAAAGCGTTCCCATGAAAAAATTATTTACCTTCCTCTTGGTTGGGGTATTTTGTTTATCCCTTTCTGCACAAAGTAACATTACCATTTCATCTTCTTGCGACAATGCAACAATCTGCAATACTTCAAATGATTGTGGTAATATGTTTGCAGAATTAACGGTAGCTGCAACAACTGATTGTTCGACAAGTAGCGATCTAACTTTTACTTATCAGATTGATTTATTTGATGATGGTTCCAATGATCTTTCTGATGACTTAGCTACAGCTAGTCAAGACTTTCCCCAAGGAACACATCGAATTACCTTCACCATTTCAGACGAATGCAATACAAGTGAAACATGTGATTATCTTTTTGAAATCAAAGATTGTACGCTTCCTATTCCTGTTTGTATTTTTGGAATTGCGACTACCGTTATGCCTGCATCAGGTGATGTTACCATCAATGCAGCTGATTTTGAATCTGGAATGAGTTCTGATAACTGTACTGCACTTGCTGATTTACATTTGTCATTTTCACCAGACATCAATAATACATCTATCACCATTGATTGTGATATTCTTCCTGCAGATGGACTGTATCCGATTACCTTGTATGTTACAGATGCAGCTGGCAACGCTGATTTCTGTTCTACATTTGTAAACGTTCAAGATCCGAGTGGAGCTTGCGACTCGACAGGAGGAACCATAACAACTGGATTAGTTTACACCATTGATCCTCAAGATTGTGATATTGAAGACATGGAATATAGTATTAACGGTTCTCCTAATTCCCTCCCTGGGTCTTTCCTTATTTCCACTCTTAATATTGGAGATCAAGTAACCCCATTCAAGAATAACAACTATCTCAATGGCGTGACCACTTATGACTTAGTACTCATTTCCAAACATGTTCTTAATCTTCAACAATTCGATCAACCTTGGCAACTATTGGCTGCTGATGCTAATCAAAATGGAGCCATCACCACACTTGATATAATAATATTGAGAGCTTTGATTCTTCAAAATATAACGCAATTCCCCAATGGGAGTTCATGGGCTTTTTCACCTAGTTCTTTTGTTTATGATGGAGTGATGCCGGACTTTGAATTCCTCGGTGTTAAAATTGGTGATGTCAATGGAACTGCCTCTATGCCTAATTGTTTTCAAGCTCCAGTAATTGATACTCGAACGCTTGAAACATTAAATTTAACTACAAAAAATCAACTTATAAAAGTTGGCAAAACCTATACTATTACTACGTTTGCACATAATTATGAAAAAATAATTGGTGGTCAATTCACCATTGAATTTAATGCAACTGCGCTAGAATTTCAAAGTATTGAAGGAAATAATTCGATTGAATTAAACGAGGAGAATTTTGGGAAAAATTTGGCTGATGATGGTTTTATTTTATGTAGTTGGAATACTTCCGCTTCGCAAAATTTAAACGTGGAAGACACATTTTTTAACATTACATTTACGGCAAAAAAAGATGGCAGGTTAAGTGATTATTTGACCATCAATTCTAAGAAAATAAATGCAGAAATTTATGTTGAAGATGGAACTAATATGGAGTTTTGGAATGCAGAATTGAGTTTTGAAAATAAACAGTTTAACAATACATTTACAATTTCACCAAATCCTTTTTCAGAGAAAACCATTTTTAATTTTTCTTTAGAAAATCTAGGAAATGTTGAATTGGAAATTTTCGATACGAACGGACGTTTAGTTTTTTCCCAACAAAAAAATATGCCAGCAGGAGAAAATCAAATTGAAATTCTAAAAGCGAACTTGCTATCCAACGGAATTTATTTTTATAAAATCAAAACTGATAACAATGTAAATACGGGAAAAATAATCTCTCAATAATTAACCTGTTCAAGGTGGGTTTATTATAAAATCCACCTTGAATAAAATCTAAAAAACCATGAACAAATTTACCCTCCTTTTTTTAGCATTTTTTATAATGCTACCACTACTCCATTTACAAGCTCAAACTGGCTTGCAAATAACTTCAACTTGCCAAAGCGATTCACTCTGCCTTCCAGCCAATGAGTGTGTATCAATAGATCAATTTTTTTCTATTTCAGCGACTACCGATTGTTCAACAAGTAATATTGTGGAATATAATTTTTTTATTGATTGGAATGATGATGGTGTGATTGATTCTTTGGGATCGGCTGCGAGTTTTAAGGCAGATTTTCCAATAGGAAGTCATCGAGTGAAATTTACGGCTTTTGATTTTTGTGGTGGGGAGGAGAATTGTGAGTTTGTTTTTGAAGTGATGGATTGTGTGGCGCCGGTGATTGAAATAATTGATACTGTTATTACTTTTATATTGCCGTCAAGTGGGCAAATAGAACTTTTCCCAGAGCATTATATTTCTTCCACAACTTTTGATAATTGTACGAGTTCTGAAAATTTGACCTTTTCATTTTCATCTTACCTCAATACTTATGTTCCTTCCCTTTACATTTCGTGTTCCGATATACCTTGTGATGGAATATTTCCATTAACTATTTGGGCTGAAGATGAATCTGGGAATAAAGATTCTATTAATGTTGAAGCTAACATTCTTGATCCAAATGGAGGTTGCATATTATCTCCAATCTTACTTTTAACTAATGTTTATTTTAACTTATGGAATGGCACGCCATTGGAAAATTCCATTGTTAAACTAAATAACTTTTATTATTCGAATGTATTTCCCAATTCATTTCCCTGCAATGGATCTTACCCTTTGGAAGGTGATACCATCTTTGCAGAGCACGAAGGCGATGACTATCCACTCAATGGAGTGACCACTTTTGATTTAGTATTAATTTCTAAACATATTCTAGGTATAGATTTATTTTATTCCCCTTATCAATCTATCGCTGCAGATGTAAATTTTTCAGGAACGATTACAGCTTTAGATTTGGCAATCATTCGGAGTGTAATTCTTTACGTTTCTGATGAATTCCCCGATGGAAAATCATGGGTTTATGATCCACCATTTGTTGTCATAGATGAATATGAAGAGAGTTATGAATTTGTCGGCATCAAGCTCGGTGATGTCAACGGATCTGCCAATCCAAATGAGTTCCAAAACAACCAAACTGATACTCGAACTTTCGATGGCACCTTAAATCTATCTACCCAAGATCAAGTTTTCAAAACTGGCGAAACCATTACTATCACTACATTTGCTAATAATTTCGATAAAATAATTGGTGGTCAATTTACGATTGATTTTGATCCAATAGCTTTAGCATTTCAAAGTATTGAAGGCAATAATTCTGTTGAATTAAATGAGGAAAATTTTGGGAAAAATCATACTGATGATGGTCTTATTTTATGCAGTTGGAATACTTCCGCTCCGCAAAATTTAAACGTGGAAGACGTATTTTACAACATTACATTTACGGCAAAAAAAGATGGAAGATTAAGTAATTATTTGACCATCAATTCTAAGAAAATAAATGCAGAAGTTTATGTTGAAAATAGGAATGGAATAGAGTTTTGGAATGCAGCGTTAAGTTTTAAAAATGAAACACATAACGCTATAAGTAATACATTTACAATTTTACCAAATCCATTTTCTGAGAAAACCACTTTTAATTTTTCTTTGGAAAATGCAGAAAATGTTGAATTAGAAATTTTCGATACGAACGGACGTTTAGTTTTTTCCCAACAAAAAAATATGCTAGCAGGTGAAAATCAAATAGAGATTTTAAAAGCGAACTTGCCCATCAACGGAATTTATTTTTATAAAATCAAAACAAATAACAATGTAAATACGGGAAAAATAATCTCTCAATAATTCACATTTAACCAAATCTAAAAAACCATGAACAAACTTACCCTCCTATTATTTGCTCTTTTTACAACGCTACCGCTAATACATTTACAAGCTCAAACTGGCTTACAAATAACTTCGACTTGCCAAAGCGATTCACTCTACCTTCCAGCCAATGAGTGCGTCGCAATAGATCATTTTTTTTCTATTTCAGCGACTACCGATTGTTCGACAAGTAGTATTGTGGAGTATAATTTTTCTATTGATTGGAATGATGATGGGGTGATTGATTCTTTGGGATCGGCTGCGAGTTTTACGGCAGATTTTCCGATAGGAAGTCATCGAGTGAAATTTACAGCTTTTGATTTTTGTGGTGGGGAGGAGAATTGTGAGTTTCAATTTTTGGTAAAAGATACAATAGCTCCTCAGATTTATCCTGACAGCAATAGTTTAATAATTTACCCATCAGAATATGGAGACTATTATTTAAGTGCCTCTATTTTTTATTATCTTAATCCTTTGGATAGTTGTTCCAGTTCAGAAAATATCCAGCTTTCTTTTTCCGAAAATCCATTAGATACTTTGATGATAATTGATTGTAACCAAATATTTAGTACTTGTGGATATTTAGATATTCCCATTTTTGCAACGGATAAATCGAATAACCAGGATTCTTGTATTCAACCTATTCAAATAAATAATTACGATTATTTTATTTGTGGCGTTTTTATTGATGTTTTTCCTATTCCACTTTCAACTTTAGCTGAAACGATGTCTTATGAGCAAATAAGTCAAACAAATTATTTGATTGATACCACTCACGTTTCAACATTTTCAAGCATCCCATCTTCTTGCTTACTAGGTTTCCACTCTCCACATGGAGATACCTTAAGACCTTTTCATCACACTAACCCATTAAATGGGGTGACAACTTTTGATATAGTCTTGATGAGAAAACATATTTTGGTGATAGATTTATTTGATAATGAATATAGCAAAATTGCTGCTGACGTAAATAAAAGTGGAACAATTACCACCTTAGATATCGTGCTCACTCGGAAAATGATTTTACAAAGTTCTGATGAATTTCCAAGTGGTGAATCTTGGGTTTTTCAACCTGAATTTATATTAATTGATACTATTGAATATAACGATAAGTTCATCGGCATCAAACTTGGAGATGTCAACGATACAGCCAATCCAAATGGCATCCAAAACAACCAAACTGATACTCGGATTTTCGATGGCACCTTAAACCTTTCTACTCAAGATCAAATCTTTAAAACTGGCGAAACCGTTACTATCACTACGTTTGCTAATAATTTTGATAAAATAATTGGTGGACAATTCACTATTGATTTTGATCCAACAGCTTTAGCATTTCAAAGTATTGAAGGCAATAATTCTATTGAATTAAATGAGGATAATTTTGGGAAAAATCATACTGATGATGGTTTTATTTTATGTAGTTGGAATACTGCTGTTGCCCAAAATTTAGAATCTCAAAATGATTTTTTCGAAATTACTTTTACGGCAAAAAAGAATGGCCAGTTAAGTGATTTTATAACTATCAATTCTAAAAAATTAGTTACTGAAATTTATGTAGAGAATGAAAACGAGATAGAATTTTGGAATACAGAATTAAGTTTTGAAAATGAAAACATCCAAGATGATTTTTCTTTTGCTCCAAATCCATTTGCAGAGAGAACTATTTTTAATTTTTCTTTGGAAAATGCAGGACAAGTTGAATTAGAGATTTTCGATACGAATGGACGTTTAGTTTTTTCCCAACAAAAAAATATGCTAGCGGGTGAAAATCAAATAGAAATTCTAAAAGCGAACTTCCCCAACAACGGAATTTATTTTTATAAAATTAAAGGTAATTCCCAAATCCATTCTGGAAAACTCCTTTTATTGTAAGTTCTCTTGAGGAAAATATAATTTTAAAAAAAGTATCAATTTCAAAACTTCATCGTCATAAAAAAGATGATTTTCAGTTTCTTTGAAATTGATACTTTTTTAATTTATTTTTGCGCTACATTTAAAACAACTTAAAAGAAAAAATAATATATAATGGAGAATAGTAAATTCAACCCACGATTTGGAATTATCGTTTTAATGATTGTAGCTGCTGCTGCAACACGATTTATGCCTCATCCACCGAACTTCACTCCGATTGGAGGAATGGCTCTTTTTGGTGCGGCACATTTTGCAAAAAAATACTGGGCATATTTGATTCCATTTTTAGCATTATGGGTAAGTGACTTAGTTTTGAATAATGTTGTTTATGCAAGTCCTGAGGGATTTACTTGGTTTACGGCATTTGGTATGTTTAACATGTTGGCTTTTGGTTTAATCGTTTTGATGGGATCGAATCTTTTGAAAAAAGTAAATGTGAAAAATGTGATTGGAGCAAGTCTTTTAGGATCAATGATTTTCTTCTTGGTTACTAACTTTGGTGCTTGGTTTTATGATCCATTTAATATGTACGCTGATAATTTCGGTGGTTTGACAACTGCAATTGCTGCTGGATTACCATTATTCTGGAATACTTTGGCGGGTGATTTAGTTTATGTTGGAATTTTGTTTGGAGGATTTGAATTAGCGAAAAATATGTACCCAACGTTGGCTTTGAATAGAGCTTAATTTTATCTTTATAAAATAAGGAAGAGGGCAATTGACGTTGGGTTAATTGCCCTTTTTTGATGCGTTATCCTATCTTAAAGTTATCTATTCACAATTATTTTTCGTGTATCATAATTTTTATTTTCGTCTGAAACCCTTATTACATATAATCCATTTGGATAATCATATAAATTATCCGAATAAGAATCACTTGTTAGTTGCTTTGCTTTTATCAAAATTCCATTTTGGTTAAATAATTCAAACTTAAAATTTCCAAGTTGATTTAACTTTAATGTAAATTTGCCTCTACTTGGGTTTGGATAAACAGTTTCTATAAAAGTCAAGTTTTGCATTTTTGAGATATCCATTACAAATCCTAAATCTTGAGAACTTAGTACTATTGGATAAAAATTCATATTAATCTTTTGGATTGTTGATATTTCAATTATTTCGTCAATAGTGTGTTCTGATTTAGTTGAATCTAATGAAGGTGCATCACCTAATAAAACAACAATTCTTTTAGTATTTGAATTCCAAAAACCTTTATCAAACGCTTCATAAATACCATCATAAACCGATTCGGGAAAATCTCCCCCACCAGTAGTTTCTATTTCCCTGATGAACTTCATCGTACTTGAAAAATCTGATTCAAAATTTTTAAATTCAAACCAAAGGTTTCCATCTATATTTTTATCACCATAAGTAGCAACCGAAAGTCGGATGTCTTTATATTTTTTGAGCAGTCCTAATATTTGCTTGAGTCCTTTCTTAATATTCTCTATGTCATCAGCCATGCTGCTTGTCTTGTCTATTACTATCATCAAATCAGAACCATTCAACAAGTTTGACTCAATAATCTCAACTATTTCTTTTGCTACAAACTTTGAACTTGATACAACTTTTATTTCCCCTTCAGTCTCTCTTGCTAACTTGCTGAACTGATCTAAACATTCAATAGCTATAAAACTGCTATCAATTAGCTCTGGGATTTTTACATGAATTTCCATAATGGAATCAAGTACAATCATCAATGAGTCATTTTCTATCTCAAGTTTTTCTTGCTTTTTTTCTTTAGTCCAGTTAGAGCAACTAAATAAACTTACTATCAAAACTAACAACATCAAATTTACTTTCATTTTTATATTTCTTTTTGCATATCACTATTTTAGGACGGTACAAAATAATCAATTAAAAAAGGTGAAACAATCTTTCGATCATTTCACCTTTTTAATTTCTTATTTTCGTTGTGTTTCTTCTAGTGTCTAGTGTAGCGTGTGTCTGTGTTTATTTTTCATTCAAACTCAATCTGATTTTTTTCTCCAAATCAGCTACAGTATCTTTAAAGATCATGTCGGTATCCAACAAATCTTGAACTGCTTTACATGAATAAATAACAGTACTGTGATCTCGTCCTCCAAAATTCTCCCCAATCGCTTTCAACGATTTGTTGGTCAAATTTTTCGCTAAGTACATACTCAATTGTCGAGCAATAACGATAGAACGTTTTCTGGTTTTACCCGCCAATTTTGCCACAGGAACACTAAAGTGATCTGCCACTAAATTTTGGATAAAATCAACTGTGATTTCTTTTGACATTTGCGATACGAAGTTTTTAATCACTTCTTTCGCTAAATCAACATCAATCTCTCTTCTGTTTAAAGAAGACTGAGCAACTAATGAAATCAATACACCTTCTAATTCACGGATGTTATTTTTGATATTATAACAAATAAACTCCGTTACATTCTGTGGAAGGTCAACTCCTTCTTTGTTCATTTTGGCTTCCAAAATCGCCATACGAGTTTCCAAATCAGGTGCTGCCAAATCAGCAGAAAGTCCCCACTTAAATCTAGAGATCAAGCGGTCTTCCATACCATTCAAATCTTTTGGCGGTCGGTCAGAAGTCAAAATGATTTGCTTTCCGTTTTGGTGCAATTGATTGAAAATGTGGAAAAAGATTTCTTGTGTCTTCTTTTTGTTTTCCAAAAATTGAATATCATCTACGATCAATACATCTACCAATTGATAAAAATTCACGAAGTCATTGACTGCGTTGTTTTTAATGGATTGGATAATTTGATTCGTAAATTTATCAGAAGGTACATATAGTACTCTCTTCTCAGGCATTTTTTCCAAAACCTCATTTCCTATGGCTTGAGCCAAGTGAGTTTTTCCCAACCCAACATCGCCAAAGATCACTAAAGGATTAAAAGCTGTTCCACCAGGTTTCTTTGCAATAGCAATTCCAGCGGATCGAGCTAGACGATTACAGTCTCCTTCGATGAAGTTAGTGAATAGGTAATTTGGATTGACCTGCGAGTCAATTTTCATTTTCTTAATTCCCGGAATGACAAATGGATTTTTGATATTCCCTGTATCAACGGAACCAGGCCCGTTTGTTTCGGCTTTATTAGCCATCTGATGCTGAGGTGCATTTTGTCTTGCATTACTCGACATCAAAATCTGGTATTCAAGACGTCCCTTATCTCCCAACTCTTGTCGGATGGTCATCTTGAGTAACGTTACATAATGCTCCTCCAACCATTCGTAGAAAAACTTATTCGGAACCTGAATCGTCAAAGACGAAGAATCAAGGCTTACTGCTTTGATTGGTTCGAACCAAGTTTTAAAACTTTGTGGGTTTACATTTTTTCGGATAGTACGAAGACAGTTGTCCCATACTGAAGTACAATCTTTTACCATTCTTTTCAGTTCAGATAATAGGCTCAAAGCCTGATTAAAAAATATAACCAGTTGTGAGTGTAGAGTCTCTTTTAGTATTTAAGTATCAGTAAAATAGCAGAGTGAAAGGAAATGTAAAATACATTTTGTTCCGCCAAATCTGTTTTCTCATGTCCCCTTGCATAAAAACTTGCTCTCTAATTGCGCGGGAATACAAAGAAAAAAAAATTAATTAGAAAGAAAAAAATAACAATACTATTTCTAAAAATATATTTTTTTCGTATTTGATTTTTTCAACATAAGTGTTATCAAGTAAATGATAAACCTATAGGTTTAATTATTTTGGGTATTCTTATTTGGTTTTTTTTAGCCGTGGAGTTATCCTTTCGGGGTGGCAAAAATATGTAAAAAAAATCAAATAAGTAAAATTTAATTATGTCTTATTTTATAATAATTGAAATTAAATAAAATCGAATATATAACTCCCTCATTTTAGCCCTAATCCTTGACCGTGATGTTCTTACAAGTGGTACATTTATTTTTAAAATTCTTTTCAAAATAAATATCTAACCTTCCTAATACGACTCCACCAAAACCAACTTGATTAATAAAAACTTTTTCTCCTTTTTTGTTTTCCATTTCTTCAGGTGCTTCCATAAATGTATGCGTGTGTCCTCCGAGAATCAAATCTATATTTTCAGTTTCTTTTGCCAAGACATGATCAGAAACTCGGTTGGAAGAATATTTATAACCTAAGTGCGAAAGACAAATTACATAATCACATTTTTCGTCCTCTTTTAAAATGGTTGCATACTTGGTTGCCATTTTTAGTGGGTCTTGATATTGAGTGTTGCCATAAAGTTTGCCAGGAACTAATCCATTTAATTCTATCCCAAGACCAAATACTCCTATTCTAATATTCTCTTTTTGAAAAATTTTATATGGTTTAAATTGTCCTTCCAAAGGTGTATCTGAAAAATCATAATTGGCCGTCAAAAAAGGAAAATTTGCTTGAGGCAATTGTTTGAGTAAACCATCCATACCTCCATCAAAATCATGGTTCCCCATCGTGGTTGCATCATACTTCATTTTGGACATTAATTTGAGTTCCAGTTCACCTCCAAAATAATTAAAATAAGGAGTTCCTTGGAAGATATCTCCTGAGTCCAAGAGTAAAACGTGTTTCTCTTTTTTCCTAATGTTTTCAAGGAGTGTAGCTCGTCTTGCAGCTCCTCCAAGACCTTTTAATCGACCACTTTCAAAAGGTTCAATCCGACTGTGTTGATCATTGGTATGAAGGATCGTTAACTTTAAAATTTCTGGTTCACTAAATGCATTTATTGGAAAACTTCCAACAGCTAAAAATGCGGAACCCGCCATCGCTTTTTTTATAAATGATCTTCTTATCATAATTAATTTTTGAATGGTTAATTTTGCCTTGAAAACTTTCAGATAAAATAATCAAAAAGAAATACGCATACATATATATGTATGAAAAAATATTACTCCACCACTTCTACCCTTCCTTCAATTTTTGCATTTATTTTTTTTCCTTGTTCATTTAGTTCTATCACGTGTTCCATAATCGCATCTCGAAAAAGTTTACCAAGCAGTTCTTGTTTTTTGTCCTCGAAAAAGAAACACTTGTCACCTCCATTTGCTATAAAATCCGACAAAGCAATTTTATACATCTTATTTTTATCAATCGGTTTTCCATTAATTTGAATGTCAATTGGTTTTCCATTTTTTATTTTAAACTGTACTTGATGACTAATTGGCCAACCGCCATATTCCGCCATTAGAACAAATAATTTCTCGATCGTTTCCGCATCAACGTTGAGTACGACCAAAGCATTTTCAAAAGGCATTAATTCAAAAACATTGGACTTGGTAATTGGTCCAGCAGGAAGGGAAAGTATCCGTAATCCTCCATAATTTACGACAGCAAAATCTATCGGTTTTCCATAATATTCTTCGCACTTTTTATGAATCAAATCTGCTGTCCAATTGCCTAAAGTTGATTCAGGTCTTGCCTTCATCAATTCTTTTTCGCAAGAGCCAATGACTTGATCCATCTCTTTTTTCATTTCTTTTTTATAGGGTGAAATTAGTGCTTCGATCTCTTTAGAAGATTCTATATTGGCGGTGTCTTCAATTTTCACAGAGGAAATCTGGGGATCAGAGACATACATTATTTTGGTGCAAGAGGAGAAAAAAATTAGCAGAAGAAAATATATAAATGACTTTTTCATATTTACTTTTTTTGGAAAAAAATCGATTTGGCAAAAATTAAAAATAGTTTTTAATTCCGAGAATTTTTGAAGAATGAAGAATAGTATTTTTTTAACTAAAAAAATGAGTTGCTTTCAAGTCGAATATTGTCAACTTGTAAAGAATTCAAGCTAAAGAGTCTGTTTTGAGATTAATTTTTCTACGAATAGAAAAGGGAAGTAAAATCAATTAAGATTCTACTTCCCTTCTTTTTGGAGAAACAATTTTTATTGTAAGATTAAACTTGCTTCTTTTTTTACAGCTTCCAATGCTTTATGTAGTGGCAAAACATCTTTGGTATTTAAAAAATCAAAGAGTGCCTGAGCAAAAACTTTAGAATCTGCTTCCGGATCAACTGATTGATAAATATGATTAATAGTGTTTTGAACATCATCACGAGCTATTTTGACAATTTTCCACAGATTATCTGACACATACACTTGTTGAGTAATATTATGTTCAAATTCTTGCTGGATCGCAACCATTAAAGCCATTCTTAATTGTGCGGCATTGGTTCCCTCTGCTCTCACTCTTAAAATTAAAGCTGGAATCGAAATCCGTTCGCAAAACATCGATAAACGTTCGTAAGCTCCAATTTTAATAGGTAGTGTAGTGCTAGTTTGTTTAAATTGTAATTCAAGCATCGCTCGTTTATGCTCACTTTCAAAATATTCGCGCAACATAAAATACACCACAGCAACCACAGCGAAAGAGGGTAAAGTCAATTTTAATATTTCTAGGAAAACTTCCATTCAATTATTTTTTTTTATTCTAAAATTTGGGCAAAAATACTCGGTTCATTTGCCATTATAAAACTTTCGAAGGTTTTTCTGATTGGTTTTATATTAATGGTGATTTTTTTGAAAGCCACAACTATTTCTAATATTCCTTGTTTTTAATTTTTCTAAATAATAAACCATTTTAAATTAGAAAACGTTAAATTTGTGATTAAGTAATAGTTTAACACCAAGTTTCCATTACTTACTAATTTTGAAAAGAATAATTTAAATATAAATTCGAACGATATGAGTGCAATAAAAGAAACTTTGACGCAGCCGATTACTTTGACTGATGGTGCGGTAACACAATTAAATATTATCCGAGACCAACAAGGTTTGGATCCTGATCACGGACTTAGAGTTGGTGTAAAAGGTGGAGGTTGTTCTGGTTTTTCCTACATTTTAGGTTTTGATAAGCAGACTGAAAAAGATGATATTTTTGAAATTAACGGAATGAAAGTGTTGATGGAAAAATCTCATGCTATCTATTTATTAGGTATTGAAATAGATTGGTTGAATGGATTAAATAATCGAGGATTTTCATTTAATAATCCAAATGCATCTGATACTTGTGGTTGTGGAACTTCGTTTTCTGCATAAACTTTTAACACATACAACTATTTAAAATAGTTTTAACCTAGTTAATTTTAGGTTTAAAAAAATCTGAATCATAAAAATGGTTCAGATTTTTTTTACCCACTTTGGCGTGTTTCTTGAATACAAGTTTCACCAAATCCTCTCACCTGATAATTAACCATATAAAATACCCGGTCATGCAAAGAGGATTCCTATCTTTCTTTATTCTTCTCATGTTTATGTTTTTGTCTTTCCAATCGAATGCAACGAAGTTTGTAGTTAAAGGCAATGGCAATTGGAGTGATACAAATGTTTGGGATAAAGCTTCAATTCCAACTTCACTTGATACTGTTTACATCGATGGGTATTCAATAAATATTGATGTCAAGCTAGAGATAAAATCAATTTTTATTTCAAATAATTATGATCATAATTCCACCATTTTAAATATAATGGATACATTAACTGTCCTTGGTGATTTCAACGTAACTGCTGAAAATAATCCAAAAGATATTGATGTATTGGTGAATGGAAATGGAATGCTTACCGTGAACGGGAATATGAATTTTGTTAGAGCTTTAGATAACATCAATAACAACAGGCTTCAATTTTATATGTATGGAAATTCAAAAACATATATCCTTGGAGATTTCAGTTTTGATTATAAGAACTCTAGTGTTTCAGAAACATCATATGATATTTATACTTCGGGAAATGCCATATTTGAAGTGAGAGGGGAAACGACCTTAATCACAAGAAATGGAAAGGATTTAGACTTTGTTTTGGAAGGTAATTCACAAGTAATATTAAGAGATAGTTTAAGTCTATTGTTATATGGTGGAGAAGAAACGGCTATTACTGCCAACGAAAATTCTCATTTCCAATTACTTTCAAATGCTTACTTGCTCAATGCTGGAGGTTCCAATCACACTAAACTTAAGTCTGGAGATATTGGAGGTAAAATGACGATCTCAGGAGATGTATATTTGGAATCTACTGGGAATAATTTAGAAACCAAATTAGAAGCCATGGGCACGACTGCGGAATTAAATATTGCTGGGGATATTATAATGACTTCTACCTCAGATGCTAGTAATTTAATCCATTTAAGAAAGAAAGGAACATTAAATATTGGAGGTAATATTTTGAGGCCTACATTTTTTGGGGCATTGAGAATGGAATCTGATGGAAAATTAGTTTTCAATGGTTCTGAACCTCAAACCATCCCCGAAGGAAAACTTGACAATGCAGGAAGTGATTCCTTGTATTTTGGAATTGTTGCTATTGAGAATACTTCCAACTCACCATTTCAATTAACCAACAATTTTATAGTTAAAGATTCCTTGATTTTATCTTCCGGAAATATAATAACTTCAAGTTCTGCTCTTTTAATTATAGAAGATGGAGCATTCATAAAAGGAGGAGATAGTGATACTTATGTACAAGGCCCGATGATGAAAAAAGGAGCTACCAGCGGTGAGTCTTTCACTTTTCCAATTGGAGATAAAATCAACTATGCTCCAATAACTATTACTCCAACAAGTACAGTAAGTGCAGCAGAATATACCGCTGAATACTACTATTCAGATCCTCCTCCATTTGGAGTAATTTATTTGGATAATGTTAGTAGTTCCGAATATTGGAAATTGACTAAAGCTTCAGGAACTCCTGATGCTCAGATTACTTTATCATGGTATGATGCAGCGAGTCAAGGTATTGATAATCTAACCGATTTAGTAGTAGCAGGAGTTTATGATGATCCTGATCCTAGCATAGATCCTTTATGGACTTCTTATGGAAATGGAGGAACGACAGGTACGACAGGTTCCAATGGATCAGGAACGATTACGAGTTTGGCAAGTGATCCACCACCATTTGGAGTAATCTATTTTACTTTGGGATCAACTACTGAAATGAATTCACTACCCGTTGAATTAACTTCATTTCAGGCGATTCAACAAAATTCACAAGTTCATCTACAATGGGAAACTGCCTCTGAAAGAAATACTAGTCACTTCTCTGTTGAAAGATCAACAGATGGAACCAACTTTATAGAAATTGGAAGTGTCCTAGGAAGTGAGGATGGAGTGATAACTCATCATTATACCTTAAAAGATATTTCTCCAGAAAATGGAATTAATTATTATCGATTAAAAATTGTTGACAATGATAACACCTTCGAATATTCAAATATTGAAGTAGTGATTTTTGAAGAAACACCCGCGATTCAACTTTTTCCTAATCCTGTTGAAAAAACAATTCAACTAGAAGGATTTGATTCGAATATGGATGATGTGCAACTTGATATTATTGATCGGAATGGAAAATTAATTTTTTCGAATAAAGTGTATTTAAATAATGGACGATTACAAATTTCTACTGACCTCGTCAATATTCAAAATCCTGGAACTTATTTTCTTAGAGTTATAAGTCAAGGACAAAGTCATGTAATTAAACTTATAAAGATAAATTAAACAAAAAGAACTCAGTCACATTAATTGTTGGCTGATTTTTTTTTTGATCTTAAAAGTTGGCAACAAAATTGCCTAGTGTATAATGATACCCTCTTTTCAACACCCATAAGTTTTCCCTCCAAACCATAGCCCAAAATCTATCTTTTATGAAATTTAGTATCTCTACTACTTTATTCTCATTCTTTTTACTATTAAATTTTTCTGTCAATGCCACTATTTTCCATGCTGTATCAGATGGAAATTGGATAACAAACAGCACTTGGGATTTAAATGAAATTCCTGGAGCAACCGACACCGTTGTCATCAATGGTTTTACGGTCGTATATAATAACACTGCATCAATTGATTCTATTAGTCATATTCTGATTAATAATGAAACCAATAATAGCGGAAGTGCTCTAAAAATTAAAGAGGAGAGTATCCTTACCGTTTTAAACGATATTATTGTTACTTCCTATAATTTTGATTCTAATATTGAATTAAAAATTGAACAGGAAGGAACCTTAAATATTTTTGGAAATCTCCACTTCAAAAGAACTGAAGAAAATTTAGGTATTGGAAAACTTTCATTTCTAATGCTTGATAATGCGCAAATGAATGTAGTAGGAGATTTTATTTATGATTACAAAAATGCTAGCCTTGATGAAGGAGGTGTTGAAATAAAATTAGATAATAACGCTATCTTTTCTGTAGCGGGAGATTCTTATTTTAATATATTTAATGGCAAAGAATTTTTTATAGAAATAAATGATTTAGCAAATGTAATTCTTTACGGAGATGCCAAAATGGAAATGACAGGCGGAAAAAACTTCTTAGTAAAAACTTCCGCTAATTCTAATTTTACTATCCATGGAGATGCCTCTATGATAAACTCCGGTCAAAATAGTTCATTCATTTTTGGCTCATTTGCTAATGATGGAAATTTAACGATCAATGGAAATTTGAACATTATTTCTACTATTCAAAACTCACCAGTAACGATAGATTTTTCTGGTGAAAATGCACAAATATCTGTCGCTGAACATATCACGTTTGATGCAATTAGTGATGGAGATGTAAAGATTTCTCTTTCCGAGAATTCAAATCTTTCCTTAGGTGGAAATATTATCAGACCTTCATCTTATGGAGCAATTGATATGGATGAATTGGGTTCTATTATTTTCGATGGAGATAATCCTCAAATGATACCTGCTACTAATTTACCTAATAGTGGATTAGATTCACTAAACCTTTCTAACCTAGTTTTCAATAATACTTCTAATGAAGCAATGTCTTTAGAGGGGCCGATGGTTGTAAATAATTCTTTAGTTTTATCTAACGGAAATTTAAATACTACAAGTGCTGGAATCTTGATTATTGAAGAAGGTGGTAGTATTTCAGGAGGAAGTAGTACATCATTTGTCGATGGGCCAATGATAAAAAAAGGTTCTACAAATGGAGAACCTTTTTTATTTCCAATAGGTGCTAATGGGGTTTATGCTCCAGTTACTATCTCAGCATTAGACTCTTCCAATTCAGAATATACAGCACAATATTTTAGTGATCCTCCTCCATTTGGACTTGGATTATCAGAAGGTGTTACGGCTGCCAGTCAAAGTGGATATTGGGAAGTATTTAAAAAAGAAAATAGTGAAGAGGTAGATATTACTTTACATTGGATGAATGGAGAAGTATCTGATTTAGATGATATCAATAATCTAGTTGTCATTGGAAAAAATGACTCTACTTTAAACTTTTGGGAGAGTTATGGTAGCTCAGAAATTACTGGAACTATAGATCCTGGATCAACTGGAACAGTCACTTCTAACTTTATGAGTGATCCTCCTCCATTCGGACTTCTACAGTTTGCCGTAGGTACAATAGAAATTATTAACTCCATTGATAATAATATCATCAATGATGAGAAAGTAAATTTATTCCCAAATCCAGTTGGCGACTTAATTCAAATACAAAGTATCGATACAGAACTAAAATATGCTATTATCGAAATTTTCGATAGAAATGGACATAGCGTTTTTACCAATAAAATTAGTTTTGAATCAGGGAAATATCAAATCTCAACAGATGCTGCAAATATTCGAAACTCAGGAATTTACTTCCTCCGAATCACGAATGAAGAAGGAAGTCGAATTTTAAAATTTACAAAAGTAAACTAGATTAAAATTCACTAAATAAAGAAGCCCAATCAAATTTCTATTTGATTGGGCTTTTCCATTTTTAATGTAAAAAAAAAAATTGATCGTAAAATATCAATCCACTAATTGAAATTAATAGAACTTACGGAGTTCACAGGAACACATGCCCAATCACTCCCATCCATCGTAGTATTGCATATATTTAATTTCATTTGAGTCATCATCATCATACAATTATTTAAAACTGCCATCCTATTGGAAACATCTGGAGAAACATTTTTGCAAGTTGTCAACCAATTCATTTCTAACTCTATCATGTTAATACATTCATCAATTTTTACAATTGGGGAAATGCAAACCCTTGTCGAATTCGAAGTAGGAAAAGTAGTACTGCAAGCACAATAATCAAACGTTCGGTTATTAATCATTCCAACCCAATTTGATACTTCTGAACTATTACAAATAGCTCCAGCCACATCTTTTGTAATCCATGCACAAGCAACTGGAACAGTATTACCCGACCAATTTTCCATTTTAGTAGAAGCTGGACTACAGTTAAATCCATTCCAACAACACCACTCATGCATAATTGCACAAGCTAAATGAACAGGAGTATACCAACTATTATTGAGCATATTAGAATCAACACCAATACAACATGTAATTGTATTGTTATAAATATCTTCCATCTCTTTTTGAGTGCTACATGGAACAACATTCACCACCTCTACTGGGGCTGGTTTCATGATATTAATTAAATCCTTTTTACGATGTAATCCTTTACAAATCATTTGCCCAACTTGCTGATTTGACATTCCATTTGACAAATAGAATCGATTAAAAGCAACACCGTCAGAGGTTCTCCATTGAAAATTATTCACTTGATTTAGAAATTCTTCGCTTGAAATAACTTGCTTAAAAATCTCCACTCCAGCATCAACCTTAGCCGCCTGAGCAACTGTAAAATAATTCATGCGAGTAGACGTAATGTTAAATTTTAATTTCATAAAAACAGTTTAGTAAATTAGTTTATGGGATAAGGAATAATTTTCTATTCCAATTTTGATCGTTTGTCAAAATTAGGATAGAAAATTATAAAGTGTATTTTGATTTAGAAAAGCGAAATGAAGTTGGTCATCAAAAATTAATCAGTAAGCTTCTACTTGATAATTTTTGCAGTTCTTAGGCCTTGTTCGATACGTCTTAATTGTTCTGGTAAATCTCGTAATTGCATAATAGAAGAATGATGGTATTTTTTGAAAGTTCCATCAGTCCTATTTGCCTTTTCAGTAGCTGCTGTAAACTTTGAGAGTAATCCCATTAATTTATTGAAATCAGTACTATCCATGTGATTTTTTTTTTTGTATTTTGAAAAAACAAAATACTTTGATGAATAAAAAATAAATGATTCATTAGAAAAGTCCGAGGTTTAAAAAAATAATTTCGGTTTTTCCTCCAATTCAATAATTATGTATTAGCACTTATTTTAGTTAATTGAGGTGTTTTGTTTTGATAGGAATTTCGCTTGAAGTTATTTTAAAACTAGCAAAAACATTGCCATTTTATTTAATATGTTAACACTTACTAGTGTATTTAAACTTAAATGATTAAAGAATTAATTATTTAAATGAAATGCAAAAAAAAAGCAGCACAAATGATGTGCTGCCCAAGACAATATTTAAAAGGACGATTAAATACTTATTTGATTGCAAGTAAAAAAAGTAAACTTTATACCTGCTTATCAAATTTACAAATTACCGTACTTATTTCTCTACCTTCAAATTGGTATTTTTCATATAAACAGAAATGTCTATTAATACCATTTTATTTCCTCTCCATGACTGGCACATCTTTCATTACCATCTGAATCGTTTGTCGAATGCGCTCTTCCAACATCACTATTTTATGCTTTTTCATTTGCTCAATAACTGATTTATGATAATGCCGGATTGTAATTAATTCTAAATCTTTTTCGACAACGACATTAAATGTTTCTTTTAATTCTTGAATCAGTTTAGTCAATCGCTCCAAATCTTTGATCGTTACACAAACCGAAAAACTGATCGCCATATTTTGCATCATATTCACCTTAGTTCTGTACTTAGTGAATAAGTTAAAAATAAAACTTAGATGATGTTCTGCTACAAATGAAAAATCCTTAGTGGATATTTGCAACATCACTTGTTCTTTTTCCACCACTACTACTGGTGGGTAAAATGCATCTACATCCGCTCCAATAAAAGTCCCCTCCCCTGCTGGATCAACGAATGATTTCACATACATGGGAATACTTTTATTTTGCAAAGGTTTAATAGTTTTTGGATGAATTACTTTTGCTCCGTAATAAGTCATCTCAATAGCTTCTTTGTAAGAAAGTCGATCGATTTTTTCTACCTTTTTAAATAACCGAGGATCACCAGTCAATATCCCTGGAACGTCTTTCCAAATACTCATACTCTCTGCATCCAAGCAATAAGAAAAAATGGCAGCTGTAAAATCTGATCCTTCTCTTCCCAAAGTAATGGTTGATTTCTCTTCCGAACTTCCAATAAACCCTTGCGTGATGACGAATCCATTTTTTTGTAACAATGTATTCACATTTCTAGAAATATTTCTTTGAGTTGACTCCCAATTTACATTTCCCTCTCGATAAGTGTTATCCGTTTTGATAATTTTTCGTGCATCTAACCAATGGTTTGGCAATTTTTCTTTGGATAAAAAAGTAGCAAGTAACTTAGTCGAAAGTAATTCTCCAAGAGAAACAACTTGATCATATACAAAGTCGTATCCTTTTTTATTTTCTTTCCCTAACAATCTATTTACGGGAGCAATCAGTTTTGATACTTCTTTTTCAAAATCAGTATTTTCACCGAAAAGTTCTTTAGCTATTTCAAGATGTTTATTTTGAATCTTTTTTAAAATATCCTTGGCATTTTCTTTTTTATCAAAAAAAGCGTGCACCACTTTTTCCAAAGCATTAGTAGTTTTTCCCATCGCAGAGATGACAATTAACAAACGCTCCTTTTTATAATCTTTTAAAATAGAGGCAACATTACGAATCGCTTCAGCATCTTTTACTGAAGCTCCTCCAAACTTAAATACTTTGATATTTTTTTTCATTTTTAACTTAATTAAAATTGATTCTTAGAGAAAATTTAAGCGGCAAAGATAATTGATTTGGTCTCCTTTAAAAGTAAAGTTTTCCAATTTTTTACGATCTTCAAAAACACATTTCTTCGTATTTCGTTTATCAAAAAAGAACCATATATTTACTATCCGTTTTTCTCTAAACCGGAAAGAAATAAAAACTAAAACTATGAACATCTCAAAACTTACAAATTTTATTACTTTTCTTCTTTTCATTATTCCTTTTACGCTTTTTTCTCAACAGCTTGATCACAAGTTGGGAGATATTTTAATTCAACTAAATACGAAAAAAGACATCCATTCTCTAATTGATGAATTTCATTTTTTTCAAAATGATTCTACTCACATCGAAATCAAAAAAGCAGTCGTTCCGGACATGAATATTTGGTTACTTCATATTGATTATGTCAATGTAGATGAATTACTCTTTTTGGAAAAAATAAGGCGACACTCCTCCGTTTTAAATGCTCAATTTAATCATTTTACTAGCCTACGTTCTACGATTCCAAACGACTCAGAATTCCCTAATCAATGGCAATATCTCAACGATGGAACTAACGGAGCAATAGCTGATGCAGATATCGATGCAGACCTTGCTTGGGATATCGCCACAGGTGGAGTAACTGCCAATGGAGATACGATTGTAATTTGTGTAATTGATGCTGGAGTTGATCACGATCATGAAGATTTAGTGGGTAACATTTGGATCAATCAAGCTGAGATTGAAGGCAATGGAATTGATGATGATAACAATGGTTTTACGGATGATGTACGAGGTTGGAATTCATTTTCAATGACTGATAATGTTTTTAATAATAACGATCATGGAACTTCGGTAACAGGAATTATCGGGGCCAAAGGAGATAATAATATTGGAGTCACCGGCGTAAATTGGAATATCAAAACGATGATTGTCATTGGTGGTAGTGGCGCAGAAGATGAAGTCCTGATATCCTATTCTTACCCACTTAGCCATCGGAAAAAATATAATGAAACAAATGGTGCAGAAGGTGCATTTGTCGTGGCGACCAATGCTTCTTGGGGAGTGGATGAAGGCATGGCAAGTGATTTTCCTTTGTGGTGTGCCTTCTATGATACACTTGGCCAATATGGAATTTTGAATTGTGGAGCCACAGCAAATGATAATATTAATGTTGAGATTGATGGTGATATGCCAACTAGTTGTACAAGTGATTTTTTGATAAGTGTAACCAATACCAACAGCTCCGACATCAAACATTCTGATGCGGCCTATGGAGCAACTTCTATCGACTTAGGTGCTCCTGGCGCAATGGCTTGGGCTATCGAACCTGACGATAATTATGGATTCTTTGCAGGAACTTCTGCCGCAACTCCTCATGTCACAGGAGCTATTGGATTACTTTATGCTGCACCTTGTAGTAATCTTCCTGCGCTAGCTTTGAATGATCCATCAGCAGCAGCTTTGCTGGTAAAAAATTATATTTTCAACGGTGTAGATCCTAATGTTTCCCTCGATGGTATTACATTTACGGGCGGTCGATTAAATGTCAATAATAGTATCCAAATGCTGATGGATAGCTGTGGTGTTTGCCCTGCTCCATCTTCTTTGTCCACGACAAATACGATTGATATTTCGACAACGCTGACTTGGGTGGAAGCTGATTCTACTCTTTCCTCCAATATCCGTTTTAGAGAATTACCCAATGGAAACTGGGTGAATTTCATGGATGTCGAAAGTCCTTTTCTCCTAGATAATTTGACTGGTTGTATGGACTATGAAGTGCAAGTCGAATCAGTTTGCTCCAATGAACAAAGTGGATTTATTTATAGTCATTTCTTCTCTACGGAGGGTTGTTGTGTCGCTCCTGATGATTTGGTTTTAATTTCTGTAAATAGTAATACTGCTGAAATAGATTGGTCAGATATTTTTGCTGCAAATAATGGCTACCATTTATTTTTAACTTCCACCGACCCCAATATTCAACCTATGAGCATCAGTACTAACACTAGCCAGTTTTCATTTTTTGAGTTAGAAAATTGTACTGAATATTTAGTAAACGTTCAAGCTGATTGTGATACAAGTATAAGTGATTTTAGTGAGTACCTTACTTTCCAAACAACTGGTTGTGGAGCATGTCGAGATTTACCTTATTGTGAAATTGAGAGTGATGGTGCAAGTTTGGAATGGATTGCTAATGTAACTTTTAACACCTTGAATAATACGACTCTCTCAGATGGAGGTTATGGTGATTTCACCCTCCTGACGGATACGGAAATCGAAGCTGGAGAAACTTATGAAATCTCCGTTTCCCCAGGCTACTCAGGAAGTAATTTTTTGGAATATTTTAGAGCATGGATAGACTATAACCATGATGGAGACTTTGATGATGATGGAGAAACTATTTTGGCTCCTACTGATGATGTAAATACAACTGTCACTAATAATGTAACAATTCCAACCAATGCAATTTCAGGTTCTACTCGGATGCGAGTATTGATGAGATGGGGAGGAACCAATATTTCCAACCCACCGCCATGTGAGGATATTGATTTTGGAGAAATTGAAGATTATTGTGTCAGTATAATTGGAGGTAGTGGAATTCCTTGCTCTGCTACAAATATGATAGACACGACTTTGGTTACCTTAAATAATTTAAATATTGCATGGGATGCTCCTGCGACAAGTTATGAGTCATTTTTGATTGAATATCGAAAGGAAGGAGCGATGTCTTGGGATTCTAAAGAGAGTGTAACTTTAGAAGAATTGATTACTGATTTGGAAAAGTGTAGTTCTTACGAATTTAGGATTCAGACAATTTGCGATGCAACCACCTTGAGTGACTTTTCTGATATTTTTATTTTTAATACCAAATGTGATGTTAGTATTGGAGAAATGAAAAATGAAATTTCTAAGGTAGAAATTTTTCCAAATCCATTTACTGAAAATATTTTTGTTACTTTTAGCTTAAGTGAGAAAACTACCATCGAGACAGAATTGATGACCGTCGATGGACAAGTAATTTTTAATACTTTTTCGAAAAAAAATCAAGGACAGCACTCAATAGAGATTTCTGATTTGAAAAATTTACCCCATGGAATTTATTTTTTCAAAATAAAAACAAACAATAATTTTATAATTAAAAAAATAGTTAAGTAATTGAGAGGAAGATGGATTGTGAATTTTAATGGATTTGATGATTACACTCGGAAAGCAAAAATTGTAATAATCTACTCCAGCCAAAATATCTTTGCTTCTGTTATTTTCTTTTAATTTTTTTTTACAAAAAACAACATTATGAAAAACCAACCAAGTTTTATTACGCTACTGTTTTTACTTTGTGCAAGTCTATTAGTTTTTAATTGTGCTACTAAAAAAACTCCTGACACTACCCCTACTCCACCTAAGACAACGACTACTGTTGTTAATCCTGGCAATAATGTTCCTGTGGGTGAATGTATTGATCGAACTAAGATTAATCCAAATCAAGCTTGTACTCGTGAATATAAACCTGTTTGTGGATGTAATGGAAAAACTTATTCCAATGCCTGTGAAGCAGAAAAACAAGGAGTAACAAAAGTTACGAATGGAAAATGTAATGATGGTTGTGTCGATCAAACAAAGATCAATAAAGAATTTGCTTGTATGCAAGTTTATGCCCCAGTTTGTGGCTGCAATGGAAAAACCTACAGTAATGAATGCATGGCTGAGAAGGCAGGAGTTTTAAAAATGGTTCCTGGGAAATGTGAAGATTGCATCGATCAAAGAAAAATCAATCCAGATCAACCTTGTCCTGAAAATTGGGATCCAATTTGTGGTTGTAATGGTAAAACTTATGGCAATGAATGTGAAGCAAAAAAGGCAGGTGTGAAGTCTTGGAGAAAAGGAGAATGTGATACTTGTATCGATTTAAATAAAGTGAATCCAGATCGTGGATGTCCTGAAAATTGGGATCCAATTTGTGGTTGCGATGGAAAAACTTATGGCAATGAATGTGAAGCGGAAAAGGCAGGTGTGAAGACTTGGAAGAAGGGGAAATGTAATTAAGGCAATTACAAAATCATTGATTAAAAAATGAAATATAGTTCAATATGTGGTCAATAGATGAATTACAAAAAGTTTGGCAATTAGCATCAAGATTGCACAATGGTCAAAAGTATGGAAGTCAAAAAGAAGGTGAAAAGGTAGAATACTTAAATCATATAGGAAGCGTAACTTTTGAAATTCTAAAAGCGGTAAATGAAGAAAAAGAGATGGATGCAGATTTAGCAATCAAATGCGCAATACTACATGACTCCATTGAGGATACCGAACAATCTTATGAAGGTGTAAAAGATCTATTTGGTGAAGAAGTAGCAAACGGAGTAATGGCGTTAACAAAAGATGAAGAATTGACAGGGAAAGAAACAATGATGTTAGATAGTCTAAATCGAATAAAGAAACAACCTAAAGAAATTTGGACTGTAAAAATGGCTGATAGAATTTGTAATCTTTATGCTCCACCTTTTTATTGGACAAACGAACAGAAAATCAAATATAAAAAAGAAGCTCAACTAATTTATAACGAATTAAAAGAAGGAAATAAATATTTAGCTGAACGTTTGGAAAGAAAAATCAACGACTACTCTAAGTACATTGAATAAAAAAAGAATAAGTAAGTCCTCGCTAAAAAAAAAGCTTCCATCGAAATTCGATGGAAGCTTTTTTTATAAAATTATTTTCTATTAATTATTTAATCAGCGTTGTTTGTCCTTTGAAAACTTCCTTCGCTCCATCCTCAAATTCTGCTTCCACATACCAAACAAAAACACCTGGATTCATTTCTTTTCCATCAAAAGTTCCATCCCAACCTCCATCAGTAGTAAGAAGGGTACTATTAATTGGGAAATCTGTACTTTCAAAAACTAACTCTCCCCAGCGATCATAAACTCGGAAAGTTTTTATAGTTGTTCCTGCTCTTCCATGAACTAATAATAGATCATTTACATTGCCATCAGCATTTGGAGAGAAACCAGTTGGGACTAAAACTTCCCGGAATTTCTCCACAAAGATAGTAATCACATCATAAGAAGTACAACCATTTTCGTCAGTCACCGCAAGTTGAAATGAGGTTTGATTACTCAAACTGTCAATGTAAGGTTCTCGGCAATCTAGACAGCTAATATTTTCATTATTATCAGGTGTCCAATTGTATTGCAATACTCCTGAAGCGTTAAAAATTTCAGGAATCAACCAGATCCCTTGTCCATAAATAATAGTAGTATCTGCTGGTAAAAAGACGCCTACTTCATCTGGCTGAGCTACAAAAACTGGTGGAACAAGTGTCGTACATCCATTCCCATCCATTACAGTTACAGCCGTATATTCACCAGCAGTCAAGCCTATTTGAGTTGGTGATCCATTAAAATTAATTCCATCTGTACTGTAAGTATAAGGTGGTGTTCCTCCTGTTGGAAAAAGGTGAATTTGCCCATCAAAGCCTTCAAAGCAAAGCACATCATCAGAATCAGCAGTTGCTAAAAGTGGTTCATCTGGTTGGTCAATTGTAATAGACTGAGTAACGGTACAACCATTTTGATCTATAACGGTAACAATGTATTCCCCTCCAATTAATCCAGTTAAATCTTCTTCTTCAGAATTAAACCCATTTGGTCCAGACCAGCTTAAATCATAATTTCCAGCAACACCTCCGATAACATTTATATCTATTTCACCCTCATTTCCATTATAACAATCTATACTATTATTGGTAAATGAAATTTGTAATTGAGTAGGTTCAATAATTCCAAAAGTCGCAATTGTTTGACAAGAATTAATATCTGTTACCGTCAAAGTATAAGTCCCAACTGCCAAGTCTGAAATATCTTGGGAGGTTACATTATTACTCCATTGATAAGTATAATCACCTGTTCCACCCGAAACATCTACATCTATTGCTCCAGAATTACTTCCATTACAACCTACGTTGGTGATTTGATTTTCTGCAATAATTAATTCATTAGGTTGATCAATTCCAACTGACTCAACGATGGTACATCCATTAGCATCAGTTACCGTTACAGTATAACTATTGGCTGCTAAGTTTGTGGCAGTTGGAGTAGCCTGAGTTGTTCCATCACTCCATGAGTAAGTAAAATTACCCGCACCTCCACCAGCCGTGGCTGTAGCACTTCCTCCATTTTCTCCAAAACATTCTACATCAACTCCTATAACTGAAAGGGTTAATTCTTCTGGCGAACCAATCATTATTGAGTTAACAGCTGTACATCCATTTCCATCTGTCACCGTAACAAAATATGGAGTTGTTTGAGCGACCAAACCATCAGCCATAGCACCAGTACTACCATCGCTCCACAAGTAAGTATAATCTAACGTTCCACCATCTGGAACAACGGTACCATTTCCATTAGCCTCTCCAAAACAAGCAGCATCATTTCCAGAAATTGAAGTCGTTAATATTGTTGGTTCAGTAACATCCACTTCTATAGTTTCTGTACACATATTTGCATCAGTAACAGTTACTGTATAAGTTCCAACAGTTAAGTCAATCGCTGTAGCAGTTATTTGATTATTCGCATTGGCATCCCATAGATAAGTAAATCCTCCAGCTCCATTCGAAGGAAGAACTGTTGCAGTTCCTGTATTATTTCCATTACAATCAACTGCTAAGAAATCTGAATCCAACACTATAGCATCTGGCGAAGTCAGTAAAATACTATCTACAGCAGTACATCCATTCGCATCTTCTACCGTAACGTAAACTGTTCCAACTGATAAATCTGTTACCGTCGAATTAGTAGCGTTTGCTCCATTGCTCCATTGATACATAAATCCTCCAGCTCCTCCTGAGGTTACCGTAACCGTTGCATCTCCATCATTTCCATTTCCACAATTCACATTACTTGCAGTTAACGATAAAACAATTTCTTCTGGAGCAAAAACTTCTACTTCTAATACTTCAAAACAATTATTCACATCTGTAATAGTTACAAAATGTGTCCCCGAAGGCAATCCACTATGCATACTTCCATTTCCTCCTGCGACACTCCAATCAAACGTATATCCTTCTGGTAAATTTGGATCAGGTGTTCCGCCCGAAGCATTTACAACCACTTGACCATCTGCTGAATCAAAACATAATGCAGGTGTACTATTAAAACCTGCCACAATCTGATTAGGAGAATCCACATTAACCGTAGTCGAATCCATACAACCTAATTGATCCGTCACCACAACAGTATATGTTCCTACCGTCAACCCAACTGCAGTTTGCGTAGTTTGATTTCCAATTACTTGCCAAGCATAGGTATATCCTCCTGCTCCGCCTGATGGTTCAATGGTTGCCGTTCCATCTTGCACTCCATTACAGGACGCAAGTGTGGAAGAAGTTAAAGTCAAGTCAAGAGCATCATGTTCTTCCATCGTTACCGAAGCGGAAGCTGTACATCCATTTGCATCGGTTACTAAAACAGTATAAGTTTGCGCACTTAAATTATTCGCAACTGCATCATCTTGCATATCACTCCATAGATAAGTGTAATCTCCATTTGGTAACGGAGTTCCTCCAACTGGATTAGCACTAGCATTTCCATCTGTACCTGCAAAACAATTAATTGAATCCGCAGCAATTGAAACAGTTAACACATCCGGTTGAGTAATCTCTAACGTGTCAAAAGCTTCACAGCCGTTGAAATCAGTAATCGTCACATAATTTTCTCCTAAAACTAATCCTGTCGCAATCGAATCTGTAGAACCTGTACTCCATATATAATTATATGGATAAGTTCCTCCAACAACGGTCACCGTTCCTTCTCCATCAGTCAATCCATTACAGCTAATATTATCAATCACCGCATCTACAGATGCTAATGAATCAGGTCCGCCAATTGTAAAGTCAATTCCAATAGAACAATTTACATCATCAATTACTAGAACAGTATAATCTCCCGCAGGCAAGTCTGTCAAAACTCCATCCGCATCTATCGTCCCATCTAAGGAATAAATAAATGGTGGATTTGAGCCTGTACCAGTTATCGTAGCAGAACCTAGAGATTGTCCAAAGCAATTATTATCAATTACATTTGAAATCAATCCAGATGGTGCAGGACAATCTGGGGTCATACAAGTTTGAGTTCCAATTTCTCCATTACAATCAGCTATGCCTTGTACTTCAATTGTTACCGTTTGATTTAATGCCAAACCAGAAACAGTATGCGATAAATTTCCATTTGCAGGAACCCAACCTGTTCCATTTATATTTACTTGGTATCCACCAATTGCACCGCCGACATCATTCCAAGTAAAAGTAATCGAGTTTGCCGTGATCGTTCCACAATCCACGGTAGGTGGTGGTAAAATATCTTCTACGGTAATCGTAATTGAATCTTGCGTAGAACAACCATAAGTATCTGTTACTGTCAAAGTATAAGTCGTCGTAACATCAGGTTGCGCCCAAGGATCAGGACAATCTGTACAACTCAATCCAGCGGCCGGTGACCAACTATAAGTCAATTGATAAAGTGGTTCAAAACAAATCGACCAACCATTCAACTCTCCTGCAAATCCATTCGAATCATCTAATACAAATAACCTCCAAATTCCATTTGATGGACTTTCACCATCCCATAAATCTGGAAATAAACCTTCGGGAGTATAAGTCCCCGTAAATGGTGCATCAGATGCAGGAGCCTGATTATTAGGACCAATATTAATTGCATTCGTAGAAGTTGGAGTAAAACAAGTACCTAAATAATTGTCTCCATTCGCACCATTATCAGTTGACAATTCGATAAACTGTCCACCCGGAGAAAATAAGAATATATCTAAATCATCATCCCATTTATGAGTGATACTATCGATACATACTTGCTTAATTACTCCTTCTTGCAATTGGATTGGAAAAACTCCCGACACAAATATATCTGAATAAACAGGGGTATTTGTAGGAGCTATGGGGTAAGTGGTTGTACTAGAAAATGCTGGCGGTATTGGTAAAACAATATCCAGCGTGCCATCAATATAAACCGAATCACCTTTACATATCATTGTATCATTGGGTAATTCTAACTCGGGTAATTCTGCATCTATAATATAAATCCAAAATGTATCTCTATTACATGGATCAATCTGAACATCAATCCCGATTGAATCTCTATCTTCTACTATCCCATCTTCAATTGGAATAATTGGAAAACAAACCACACTGTCTCCAGCAGGAATAAATAAATCCAATGGAATCGCTTCATAATCAACTCCATTAATCGCAGAACCAATAATCGTATAATCTAAAAATATATCAGACTCTGCCTCATTTGGAATTTCAAAACAAAGTTCTCCATCCGCACATCCTTCTACCAATGTTCCATCCAAACTTACAGTTGATGCAGTCACTTCTAATTTCCCTGTTCCAAAACTTTTTGCTTCCAAAAATACTGCAGTATCGAAAGCACTATCACCAGCATCAGCCACAGCTAATTTAATCGTATAAGTTTCACAAGGAATCACAATCGCTTGAGCTGTAAACACATCTAAGTATCCATCAAATTGTAAAGTTCCACTTCCTGCATTATCATTATAATAATTACCATAATCAAAATTACATCCACTACCTGGATTTAATCCATTTCCATTTACATTATTAATCGTTACAGGATTATTAGTAAATGTAAAACCTGTTGGATCAGCTGGATCTGGAATTAAGGCAATATTTTCAACATTATAAGCTCCTCCATTAGGGTTAGGTCCAGAAATAAAAAATCCAAATACATCATTAAAACCTGAACAAGCCCATTCAGGATATTCTTCAGAAGCAAAAACATATCGAAATCTTAAAGTATCACTTACTGGAGTAAATGTAATCGAATAAGTCGCCACATCATTCAAACCAGAAGTCGTCAATTGCCCTAACTCAGGACAAGTTGCATTACTAGTAACTGGTCCCTGCGAATTACTTCCTGAATTATTAGGCCCAAGTGCTCCGATTGCATGACCCGATGACATTACAATTCCTCTTTCCAAACCAACATCAGCCAATCCATTTTGGAAATAACCTACAGAAGCGTCATCTCCATTGTAAGTAATATCGGAAACTTCTACTCCATCTCCCAAAAATACATTTTCGATTAAATTTTGTGGAGTCCAAGGATTTTGGTTTCCACCTGAAACTTCTATTTGAGCTTGCAGAGAGCAAGTCAATAACAAAAATCCGAATATTTGAAAAATAGAAATACACGGTTTTAGAAAACAGTTAGACTTTTTCATGTTTAAAATTTATTACACATTGTGCTGGTCAAAATTGGTAAAATACAAGTCATAAAAATACAAGAATCAACTCCCTTTTAAAATTTATTCCTCCTAAAAAAATGCTCTAAATTTGACTAATTCATTAGATATTCCCAAGTTTCAAGGAATAATCATATACCTAAAGGAAAATTGAAACTACGACAACCCCTAAAAGTCGGGATTTTCTTCCAAATTATATGGTAAAATAGATCAAAATAAAGATACCTCTTTAGCCACTTTATGCTGTCTAGGGTTTTAATTTAAAAATGAAAAAACAAAAAATGAAAAAGATATGACATTTCGAAAATGAAATGCTATTTTTCAAAATATGAAAAATGAGGATGATCAAATTTTGGATGAAGGGATTTTTTCGAAAACCAAGCAATTATCCAATCGACAATTAGCAAGTTTAGTGCAAACTAAGGTGAGGTATCCAAACTATATTTTATCAAGAATAGATGTTGAAATCAATAGAAGAAATTTGGATAAAAATGATTTACTGAAAGAAAATTTGTTAGAAAAAAATAAAGCTACCACCAAGGAGAGATTCCTTTTCTTTTATAAAAAGAATAAAACTGCCACTATCTTTTTATCCATAATTTCCTTCGCATCATTATTTACAATTCCATGGGTATTTTTCGTGATCATTTTTTCCATCTATTTTTCTCTTAAAAAAACTCCAAGTAATATGTAAGTACGTGGTGGTCTGCTTTAGCTGACCTAAAAACTAAACTAAACTAAACTAAACTAAACTAAACTAAACTAAACTACTACCTACTGACTTTGTATGACCTATAATTTCCTTTAAGGTCAGCTAAAACTGACCACCATGTATTTGCTCAAAACACGACCACCTCCCTTTCCAACAACAATGAATCATAATAAAAATATTCAAACTTCAACCGCCCTTTTTCATCAGGATAAAACGATCGCAACATTTCTTCATACTTACTTCTAGGTTTCTCCATTCCCTCCAACTCTTGCTGATAAGTTCGAATTTGATAATGATTAATCGCCACTTTATCCATGTGCATTCTCGAAAATTGCGCTCCTTCTCTCGCTTTCAAAACCATCAAATAATAAAATCCATTCCCTAATTCCACAGAATCAGGCATCAAAATATCCAAAGGAACCGCTGGAAAAGTAGCATTTGCATCAAGGTCATTCTTAGCAATAGGATTGATTCTAATTCGATTGGTAAATAAAGTATCAGGAATGGTTTGATTATTTTTTTTCGAAAAAATTCTTTTTCCAAATTGTAAAGAAGGTTGTGTATCAAAAGGAAAAATTGTAGAATACATCGAGTCGGACTCCCCTTTCTCAAGGGGTCGAACCATCAATCGTTTTGGTCGTTGATCACAAGCCAAAAACAAGCAGGTCATGAAAATAAAACTGAAAGCACTCCATTTCATAACAATAATATTTTTTGTTCGGTTATTTTTAGAAACGTGCTAAGTGCTTGAACTCGTTGGTTTTAAAAAATTTATAAAAGAAAAGGCTCCATATATGGAGATGCAGAGAATTTAAATTTTGGTGCATTTGCTTTGCGTCCTCTGTGAGTTGGCAAAAGAGAAAAACAAGAGTTTTTAAAGCAGGTAAAAATAATATCTACCTTTTTAAAATTATCCACTTTACAAACTCTTGCTCTTCCCTAAAATCTTCCCGCTGAGTTTTCAAAGCTGGTGCTATATTTAAATCAACAAAAACAATAAAACAATCAAAAACAATTCATCATTTAAAATTAAATCCTTAAAATTGCATTCATTTTAAAATACCACCAATCATGATAAATTTTTCCAATATCGTTCTAGAAAAAATGGCTATCCACAAAGTGGGAAACAAGTCAAAAGCTGAAAAGAATTTTTTCTCGGAAGTACTTTATAAACCAAGTGCATCAATCGAAGATAAATTGCTCAAGTACTTTTTATCTCCTTTCAAAAAATTGGAAGAAACTTACCAATTTAATGCTCCTGAGAATGATACAAATACAATGTTTAATTTGTCCAAATCATTCTTTGCCACTAAAGAGAATTTTTTAGAATGTTCGCAAAGAATCTCACGTCACCTTTACGATCAATCTAAGCATCAAAATATCAAATCAGGGGAAGTTTTTGTCGTTCATTTTTCTGAACTTTTATATGGAGAAGAAATGGTGGAAGCCATCGGTATTTTCAAATGCGAGCGAAAAAATGAATTCATGCAAGTCAATGATATTGACAGCGAATTGTTGCTGAATTTCCAAAACGGAATTAATATCGCTAAGATGGACAAAGGAGTTTTGTTGTTAAATGTAGAACAAGAAGATGGTTTCCGAGTCTTAAGTATCGACAATAATTACTACGATACTTCTTATTGGTTATTGGATTTCTTGGATGTAGTCCATGTGCAAGATGATTTTTTCCATACGAGTAATTACCTCGAAATGGTGGATAATTTCACTAAAGAAGTCTTAGCTCCAAAAATGGATAAAGCAGAGCAAATTCAGTTTATGAATGATTCTGTAGATTATTTTGCAAAACATGAAACGTTTAATTTCGATGAATTTGCAACTGAAATTGCGCCCGAACCAGAAGTGGTTGCCGAGCTCCGAAATTACCGAAATGATTTCGCACTCAATGATGTGGAAGCATTTTCTATTGCTCCTGCAGCGATTAACAATGCAAAACGAAAAATCAAAAATAACATCAAACTCGATAATGGAGTTTCGATAAAAATGAATTTCACCAATCCTGAAGAGTCAAAAGATTTAGTGGAAAGAGGTTTTGACGAAGATAAAGGAATGTACTTTTACAAAGTTTTTTTCAACGAAGAAATGGAGTAAAACTAATGGTGAACTCTTAACGGTGAATGGTTAACACTAAGCGGTATTAACCATTCACCATTAACCATTATTATTCAACCATTCCCTCCAAAAGATACTGTGCTGTCGCAGGATTTGTTGCCAAAGGAACATTATGCACATCACATAATCTCATCAACATTTGGACATCTGGTTCATGAGGATGTTTGTCCATTGGATCTCGAAAAAAGATCACCGCATCTAAATTTCCTTCTGCTACCATTGCTGCAATTTGAGCATCTCCACCTAACGGCCCTGACAATAATTTAGTAATCTTAAAACCAGCATTTTCGATATGCCCTCCTGTCGTTCCAGTTCCCACTAATTCGACTCCTTCAAACAGTTTTTTGTTTCCTAAAACAAAAGATACCATTTCTGGCTTTTTTCCATTGTGTGAAATTAAGGCTATTTTCATTGTACTATTTTTAATTTAAATCAATTTAGTTTTGGATGGACTTGCCCCCGCCCTCATTTTATTTTGCATCCCCACCTTTAAATTATTCTCCAAAAATACCTCCCCCAACTCGTATTTTTTTATTTTTACAAAAAAGAAACTATAAAATATTGGCTAACACCTCACGGTATTAACCATTCACCGTTAACAATTAACCATTAATAAAATTATGTTGAAAAATTCAAGGATCTTACTTACGCTATGTTTTATATTTATTTTAAAAATAAGTTTCGCAGGCGAAGGCATGTGGCTACCTCAATTGCTAAAAGCACTCAACGAAGGCGATATGCAATCCATGGGAATGAAAATGTCTGCTGAAGATATTTACAGCGTCAACCAAGGAAGTCTCAAAGATGCCATCGTTCATTTTAATGGAGGCTGTACCTCTGAAATCATTTCTGCTGAAGGGTTATTATTGACTAACCACCATTGTGGTTATAGTCAAATTCAATCACATTCTTCCGTTGAAAATAATTTATTAAAAAACGGTTTTTGGGCAAAATCTAAAAAACATGAATTACCCAATGAAAGTTTGGAAGTAACTTTTATCGTTCGAATCGAAGATGTTAGTCAAATAGTTTTGGAAGGAGTGACTGACAAAATGAGCACCAAAGAAAGACAATCTCAAATAGATAAAAATATCGCTAGCTACAAACAACGCATGCGACCGCTTAAACATGAAGAAATTCAAATCAAGCCTTTCTTTAAAGGCAACCAATATTTTATGTTTGTCACGATGACTTATACTGATGTTCGATTGGTAGGAACTCCACCTGAAAGCATTGGGAAATTTGGTTCAGATACTGACAATTGGGTTTTCCCAAGACATACTGGTGATTTTAGTTTGTTCCGAATTTATGCTGGACCAGACAATATGCCTGCTGATTATTCTATCGACAATAAACCTTTTAAGCCTAAACATTTTTTACCCGTTTCTTTGGACGGAGTGGAAGAAGGTGACTTCACTTTAGTGTTCGGTTACCCTGGAAGAACGAATCAGTACCTTCCTTCTTCAGCTGTCGCACAAACGATGAATGTATTGAATCCTGCAAAAATTGCCATCCGAGATAAAGCTTTAAAAATCGTAGATGCAGGAATGCGCTCTGATGAAGCGATCAGACTTCAGTATGCTTCTAAGTATGCTCGAATTGCTAATTATTGGAAAAAATGGATTGGCGAAAATCAAGGTTTGAAAAAATCAGATGCCATGGGTCGTAAACATAAATATGAACAAGATTTTATGACTCGACTCAAAGCAGATCGTGCCATGCATGGAAAATATGGTTCCTTGCTCAATGATCTTGAAAAATTATATCAAGAAATTGAGCCGTATGCTTTGACGCGAGATTACTACAATGAGATCGTTCGGCGAAATATCGAAATCATGACGGTGGCTAGCTATATGAATCGTTTGGAAAATCTATATGCGAATAATGGAGAAGCAGGTTATAATGGTTTCAAAGCAAGATTAGAACCTTTCTTAGATGATTTTTATAAAAATTATCGTCCTGAAATTGATCAAAAAGTTTTTGCTGCGCTCATGGAAATGTATGTCAATGCAGATATTCTCGAAGGTGTAAAAGGTAACTTGGCAGCTATGGCAAAGAAGCATGGAGGATTTGATAAATATGCAAAATCACTTTATGAATCTTCTTTTGTTCCTAACAAAAATGCCATGTTCAAATTGCTAAGTGCTGATCCGAAAATGGCTATCGAGACCATGCAAAAAGATCCATTAGTTCAATTAGCAAAAGAACTTTCAAATGCTTACGACACGAACGTCTCCAATAAATACAATAGTCTAAATACCAAAATCAACGACCTCATGCGAATCTACATGGAAGGTCAGATGAAAGTTTTTACAGAGAAAAAATTCTTTCCTGATGCGAATAGTACGATGCGAGTAACTTATGGAAAAGTAGCAGGTTATTCCCCTCGAGATGCAGTGACTTACAATCCAGTTTCATATCTCGATGGAGCGATTGAAAAATATGTTCCTGGTGATTACGAATTCGATATACCTAAAAAATTATTGGATTTATATGAGGCCAAAGATTATGGTCAATATGCTGACTCCAATGGAAAAGTGCCGATCTGTTTCCTTGGAACAAATCATACAACAGGTGGAAATTCAGGAAGTCCTGTGATCGATGCACATGGAAATTTAATTGGATTAAATTTCGATAGAGTCTGGGAAGGAACGATGAGTGATATCAATTATGATGCTTCGATTTGTAGAAATATTATGGTGGATGCTCGATACATTTTATTCATCGTCGATAAATTTGCTGGAGCTACTCACTTGGTCAAAGAAATGAAATTAGTTCATCCGAAAAAAGATGCGAAGGTCATCAAAATGGACGAACCTAAGAAGAAGAAAAAACGACGAAAAAGACGAGGATAGTTTTTCGCCAAAGACTTGGACTGACTATTATGACTTTTCTCCAAAGTGTATTTTTTATAATTAACACTTAGCAAGAGAAGTCATAATAGTCAGTCCAAGTTAGTGGCAAAAAAAATCAAATCCCCTTCACTCTCTCATACCCTTCCGCATCATTCACATTCAACAAAACCTTCGTATCATCTAGCTTCAACAATTCAATTTCTGAATTAATCAAAACCTTCCTCGGGCAAGAATATCCTTGGGTCAGAAAGCCCAACATCACTTGATAACTCTTTGGCTCCCAGATAGTTATCAATGGTTCAGGAAAATTAGTCTCAGGATTGTAAATCGCAGTTGCCACCTTCGAAGCATTTCTATTTTCTACTAAAAACTGTAAGGTCTTTTCATCTAACAAAGGCAAATCACACGCTACGACCAACCAAGCTGTATTTGGATTTTTTCGCATCGCAGAAGCAATTGCACCAAATGGACCAAGTCCCACAAAAGTATCTTCCAGCAACTCATATTCAGATTCAATTCCTTGGTCTCCACGAACAGAAATATATGTTTCTTCGCAAAATGGACTTAACAAATCCGCCATAAATTCTCGTTGCGGTTTACCATGATAATCAAGTGCTCCTTTATCCTTTCCCATCCGAACACTCTTTCCTCCAGCTAAGATTAAACCGTTTAATTTCGGAATTTGTAACAATACATTTCCAAGAATAAATTCTACAATTCTATCAGTTTGAGAAAAGTGTAAAACAGGAATATGTGCCCAATCTTTTAAGTGATCTTTCAAAAAAGGATAAATCGATTGTTCCTCCCCTGTCATCAAAATCAAATCAACATTGGTCAACCGATCTAATTTCTTCTCCAAAGATTTTTCCTTCTTCGGGTCAATCACAACGATTTGATTTTTAGCTTTAAAGTGATTGCCATTCACTAAAACCAAATCTTGTTCATTGAACAACATTCGATATTGAAAAGAATTCAAATCCGCTTTTATATCAAATCTATGATGGGAAATTTTGTCCGTATACTCCAAAGTTGCGCCCAAAGCCAATGCTGGATTTTCGACTTCCAATCCTTTCGATTCGTCCTCATTTTTGTGATCAGCATCGACATAACTCACCTTAAATGTCTTTTGCAAAACATCAATTAATCGATAAGACAATTGTTGAATATTGCCACATGGCGTTCCAATAATCGCCCATTCACTTCTGCCAAATCCTCCAATATTTGGTCGTGCTAACTTAGTATGCTTTTGATGTTTCATTTATTAATGCTTAAAGGTGAATGGTGAATGGTTAACCCCATTTTAGTATTAACCATTCACCATTAATCATTCACCGTTATAAAAAAAATCTCGTTTACCACCCGTCTTTTCAATCAATCTCGTCTCGGTAATTATAATGTTATGAGAAAAAGCTTTACACATATCATAGATCGTCAAGGCAGCCAGACTTGCACCGGTGAGTGCTTCCATTTCCACCCCAGTTTTGGCCGTCAGGCTTGCCGTACAAATAATTTCAACTTCTTTTTTTTCATTAATCCCAATCTCGATTTGACAATTATCCAAACCCAATGGATGACAAAGAGGAATCAATTCACTTGTTTTTTTTGCCCCCATCACCCCTGCAATAATTGCCGTTTGAAAAACAGAACCTTTCTTCGTTTGAATATCGCCATCTTGAAATTGAGCCAAAATCGTTTCATCTAAAATCACGATACTCCTTGCTTTAGCTGTTCGTCGAGTAACCCTTTTTTCGCCAACATCCACCATTGATGGATTTCCCTTTGCATCTAAATGTGTAAATTTTTTCATCCTCAAAACTACAAAAATAATGGATAACAATTAATGGTGAATGGTTAACTGTGAATGATTAACACCACTATTTGTTAACACCTAGTAGTTGACTTACCACGAAAATAGATTGACTGTAAACTAAAAAAAGAGCTTTGGTTTTCACCAAGGCTCTTTTTATATTTTAATTACTAACATTAACGCTAAACGGTATTCACCATTAACAGTTAACCATTAGTTTGTAACCGTTAAAAATTAGTATTTTTTAATCAAGTCATGCATTGCTTGAGCATATTGTTGATCGAAGTTTTTACGATCAGCTAGATATTTTGCTTGAACTTGTTGAATAACGTCTTGTGGCAATTTGCTAGCATTCAAGTTATAATCTTCGATAATTTTTCGAAGTCCAGTACTTGCTTGAATCTTTTTCCCTGCGTCAAGTTTTTTCAAAATATTATCAAAAATAGATTTATCAGCAGTTGCAACATTTGCATCTTTTTTGTTCTCTCTTCTTGCTCCTTCAATTTCTTTTTTAATTCGATCTAAAATACTCACCGGAGATTTTCCTCTTTGTGTTCTGTTCTCTTTATTTTTTTGATCCAAATTTTGCAATTTGTTTTTGATCAAATCGAATACAGTTGGATCTGCAGTTTCTACTTTTGGGTCTGCTTGGTTTCTTGATTGAACGTCATTGATAGTGTTCAAAATCATGCTGAAGATGTTCTTCTTTGCCATTATAATATTGTGTTTTAAAATTTAAAAAAGAATTAGATAGGATTTTTAATTTCCTTTCCACATATAAAGACGCAAAGATACAGAGTCGTCACATTTTATTCTAATTTAATATCGACATGGAAATAAAATCAAAAAAAATTACCTGCCTTGACAAGAACATAAATTGAATTTTTGGTTTTCACTTTATCGTTACTTAAGAACTAGGAATTTTTTTCAATTGGTAAAATATACCTCGAGCCACAGGAGTCCATATTGAAGTTCTCACCCCAGCTTTTCGCAATCCATTATTCACCCAAAAATTACAAGTATTAAATAGGTGATAAGATCCACAAGCATCATAAAAATTATCATGGGGAGTATATCCTTTGTTTGACAAAAATGTAATTTTATTGTTATCATCCTTTGAAAATGAATCCCAAATGTGATTACACAGGTTAGAAAACTGAGTAGAAGTCAACGTTAATTTCTCAATATATTTTTTCTCAGAAGGAATTTTTTCATAGGCTGTGATATGCATTAAGGTAGGACTTGGAAAAAATAAAGCATTCACCGCTGTCGAAAATTTCAATTCTGCCCAACTTGGCGTATCCAAATAAAATCCTCGATCGCCCCAACCAAAACCTAAATATTTTGATTGGTCTTTAGAATATCCATAATCGTTAATATTTATATTTTTTAACCACTCGGAGGGTAAATGATCTATTGGCAAAACGAAATCAGCATGCACTCCATTTGAAATGACAAAAACATCATACCCTTTTTCACTATTGGTAAAATGACGATGTTTTGGTAGCCACGCAAGTAGAAATGCCATAGAGAAATATATAAAGGCTAAGACTACAAATCCCAAAATTAATTTCCCCAAAAAAATTAAAACAGAAAGAATCATATCCCCTTCAATTTAGTTATTTATGAAGTTGTTTTGAAGTAGGTAATCACATTTATATTAAAAACAAACTAGTCTCCTACTTTAATCACTACGACAAAAATAAAAGAAAAACATCAAAAACATATACGCAAAAAATGAATTGAAAATAATTTGATGATAGTTTTTTCAAAAACCATCACTTCCCGTAAAAATTTACTTACAAATATTTTTATTCCAAAAAATTATTCCTCTACTTTTGTTTTGCTTTTTAAAACCACAAAAAATATCAACTATGAATGAAAAACAGATGATCGAAACAATTCAATTAATGTTCCTCCGAAACAGCGGAAGAAAAGACGTTATTGATTTTCTAGCAACAAATAATGTTGAAGGCGAACAAGCAGAAGCTATGGCAACCAATGCCTATCTCGCAATTAAAGATCAACGACAGTCCATGATCGAAACTCATGAAGTTCAAAAAGAAAAAGGTGGTCTAGGATCAATCATTTTTGGTGCAGTAATCATGACTGCTGGAATTGTTGCCTCAATGAATTCTGATACACTTTGGTATGGTGCAATACTCGTTGGGCTGATTACGGTCATTCAAGGTCTAGCTAGTAGAATATAGGTTTCTCCAAAAAATATAAAGCAACACCTAAACAATTCAATTCTCGCAATTGAGTTGTTTTTTATTTCAATAAACTCAAAATGATTTTACGTGGTCAAGTTAAAATGAAAATTTAACTAAATTTAATCCTTAACTTAAATAATGTAAAACTTGTCAATCAATCTTATTTTTGTCCCCTCGGAACTTCTTACACTTTTCTATAGTTTAACTTCATTATGAAATTGACAATTACAGGTTTTTCTACCGCACTTTTTTCAACTTGGTATTTTATCGAAGAACTCGGTTTGCTATTTGATTGTGGTGACGGAGCATCTTCAGGACTTTTGCAAAAGGCTCGCAAAGTCAAGCATCTTTTTATTTCTCATGCTGACCGAGATCATCTCACAGGACTTTTGCAATTCAATCAACTAAATGCACGTCAAGGTTTTCCAAAAATATATTTCCCTCGTGATTCAAATTCATTTCCTTTTTTAAAAGAATTTTCCACTCAATTTGATCCACATGTCAGCGGAACGGAATGGATAAAAATGGAAGAAGGAAATATTTTTGAAATCAAGAAAAATATCTTTGTACAACCATTTCGAAATGAGCATGTGCCCGTTGGAAAAGAGTTAGTTAAAAGTTTGAGTTTTCATGTTTTTGAAACCAAACGAAAATTGAAAGAGGAATATCTAAATCTCTCAGGAAAAGAAATTGCGGCGCTTCGAAAGGAACTCGGAGAAGAAAATATAACAATACAAATACGTAATAATATTTTAAGTTACTCTGGCGACACACCTATCGAAAATGACGGTCGATGGGATCATACCAAAGTGCTGATTCATGAAGCTACCTTTCTTAGAAAAGGCGATGTAGATTTGGATGATCGCCGACAAGGAAAGCATAGTTATTTGGAAGAAGTTATTGAAATGGTTGCTAAAACAAAGGTGGAACAATTAATTTTAGGTCATTTTTCATCAAGATATTCAGTTGTTGAAATTGATGAAGCGATTGACTTTTTTTGTAAAAAGTTTGGATTGAAAATTCCAGTTTACAGGATTTTGCCAGGAGAAATAGTCAGAGATATTTTACACTAAAATTTAAGCAACAAAAAATGAATAATATAATTTACGCTGATTATGATGAGGAAGGAGTTTTTGTTTATCAAGCTTTTAAACCCAAAATCGTCGCTGTCGCAATTCAGTTAAACAAATTTGGAAAAGGTTTTGGAATCGATCGAATCAGTTGGATAAAACCTTCATTGGGTTGGATGTTGCGACGCTCAAAATATGCATCCAAACATCGAATGGAAGCCATTGCTAGAATAAAATTGAGTCATGCTAGTTGGTTAGAAATTTTGCATCAAAGTATTCCAACTCACTTCGATGACAAACGATTTTCTGACGAAAATGAATGGCAAAGTGCATTAAAGAATTCAGATGTCATACATCAATGGGATCCTGAACGAAGTCTAAAAGGCGAGCGATTAGATCGACAAGCAATTCAAATTGGACTGCGTGGAGATGTTTTAAAAAAATATAAAGATGAATATGTCATTGGAGTAGAAGACATAACTGAATTGGCAAAATCTATTGAATATTCCACAAAAAAACGACAACCTTTCCCTTCAGATATTCCTACTGAAAAAGAATACCTAATTAACAAAAATTTAAAATTCAATTTAGGATATTAAAATTCTGTTAATCCATGGTCTGACTTAAAACTATTAATTCTGTTTTTCTACATTTGAAAAAAATTAATAGTTATGAAAAAAACGATCCTATCCATCACCTTCTTTTTATTCACTCAAATCATCTTTGCTCAAGACTCCACTCAATGGAAGTTTGATTATGATTTAGAAGCCAGCGCACTACATATCAACCCCGGCCTTACTTCCGAAGAGATTCTAATTGATCCAATCATTTATAGAAAGCGAAGAAGTAATAATATTTTCAGACCACGTCGAGAATTCGTTTCAGATAATCCCAACTTTCACACCGCAAGTTATATTGGAATAAAAATCAAGACTAGTTTTAAGGATAAATATAAATTCCAAAGTAACCTTTACTTTGAACATCGAGGCGCATCTTATGGATCTAATGACAGAGACAATATTGTTTGGTTCCCCCACTTTCAATTTTCGGCGATTGATACTTTTCTTATTTTAAATAAAGAAATTGTCTTCAATGCAAAAGCTGGTAACTTTGTCCAAGCTCAAATTAATAATGGTCTAAAAATTTATAATCAAGATTATCAAGGAGTTAATTTTAGAGTATCTCATCAAAATATATTTTTTGAATATCATCAAGTAGGCGATCTTGATAATCAAATTGGGTTGAACTTAGAGGAATATATTCATCTATCACTAGGTTTTGAAAATAAACAGATCAGATTAATATATTCTCAAAATTTAAATTGGACCGGAAATTCATTTGCGTTTAAAGATTATTGGGATTCAGATATTTCCTTTAATTATTTTCTCCAAGAAAAAGGAGAATTATACTTTCAATATGGTCATCGGTATAATGATAAAATTGACCTTGCTAAAAATGGTGCATTTGTACTTGGAGCAAAATACTCTCTGATCAATAATGAAAAGATCAATTGGAAAATAAATCCATCTTTGCGATACTATTCAGCTAATTATAATCAAGGACACTACAATCCTGGTTTTACTTATCGAGATCCTACCAAAAATCTTTACGCTAATACTGCAGGTCGTTTTCTATATCCTTTACGCAACTATTATTATGATTTTGATCGGTGGGCGGTGCATACCGAATATCAAGATGAAGATATTTTTAGTATTGCGTTGAAAACTGAATTTGATATAAAACTTTGGGAAAGATTTCATGTGAAAACCAATATAGAAACGCTTTCCATACATAGAGAGAAAGAATTCTATACCAATTATTTTTATGTAATTGATCTATATTATACGATTAGAAAAGACTTCCAACTCGGGTTTATCATTGCAAATAAAACCTATAATTTAGATGCTTCCTTCCCTACATTTTATATGATGAAGCAACCAATGTTTGGGGTTCATTTAAAACTTAATTCAATTAAATAGAAGCATTGGCTCCCTTCCAACTCTCAAGGTGACGATGAGCTGAATGTCGTCACCTTGTGAGTAATTCATCTTTACTAAAAAAAAAACCTACCACTCCGTGCATTTCCTCTTTTCCAATCGTCTATATTGTAACTGCATTGATTTTTTTAAAATATGAAATCAAAAAAACATTTTCCAAATCAAGGTTCGGAATCAGACGAAGCATTATATCTCGCTTGGTGTGAAGGAAATCGTGATGCCGCAAATGTATTGTTACAAAAATACCAGCCACAGGTTTTGATGATGGCATTTCATTATTGCAAAAATCGAGAAGTCGCTAAAGACATCACTCAAAATGTCTGGATTGAGATTTGTAAAAAAGCAAAATTTAATCATGAAATCAGATCTTTCAAATCATTTATTTTTGTGGTTTGTCGGAACAAGTTTTTAGATCATTTTAGAAAAAATAAAAATTCAAAAGAATCTTCTTCCCCTCCAAATGAATTACCTGATGACCGATCTTTTAGTTTGGAAAAACAATTAGATCAAAAGGAAAAAGTGCAGCTTTCCAAGCAGTTTATTTTTGGTTTACCTCCTTTGCAAAAAGAATGTTTTACCCTTTATGTTTTGGAAGAAATGAGTATGGAAGAGATTGCTATTCAACTTAACATTTCAGTCAACCAAGTCCGTGGAAGAATTGATCGAGCGAAAAAAAGAATGAAAAATTTAAAGAAAAAAATTCAATGAAAAATAATTTTGACATCTCTTATTTGAAAAAATATGTCGAAAATCATCTGACTGCTGAGGAAGATTTTGAAATTGGAATTGCGATACAAGCAGATCCTAATCTACAAATGATGGTGGAAGGAATAGAGCAATATTTAGAAACTGAAACCACTCTCCCACTCGAAGATTTTATAAAAAATTCTAACGCCCAACTAAATGAAAACTTAGGTTCTTACCTGAATTGGAGTACCGATCAAACCGAAACTTTAGCACCTAGCGAAAAATCATTTAAGCATTGGTTAATCGAAAACAATCTCTTTTCCAAAATACCCTTAGCAATTGTAATTACATTGTTAGGTTCGGTGTTTATTACGTTTTTTATTTCAAAACCACTACAAATCGAAATTGAAAACCCAATAAAATCCATCAGTTATTTATTCCAAGTATTCTTATTAGTTTCAGTTTGGGCATTTTATTTAAAATCAAATGCTCCCAAAGTTCCTTTCAACAGCAATTACTTCCGAGCCTTTTTAGGACGGCGACAATTGTGGGAAATTTTAGAAAAATTAGTGGCAGCTTGGAGTGTACTTTACCTAGCCTTATTTATTTTTTCCTTGACTAACTTAAGCAAAGATTTAGGTGTCCCATTATTGAATTTTTTCAATAATGTTACCATCATTTATATTTACCTATGCTACTTTTCACTCAACTCCAACTCATTAAACTTGACTTATGAAAATGACCTAAGGAAAATCACGAAGGAACCGATTCGTAAAATTGAAATGCGAGGATGGCTAGCTGTGGCGATTGTTTTAGGTATTGAAATTATCTTGTTACAAGGCTATTCTAGTTCCACTTCTGTTGGTCAAAGTTTTCAATTATTATTTGGTTTAGGCTCAGGTTTGGCAGGTATGGCATTTACTACAAATCTAGTTCGAAGACTAGGAAGTAAAGATTTTAGCTTGGAGGATTCTACGATCACCTTGTTACTTTTTTATGCAGGAATCCAACCACTATTACCTTTCATTTTCCCAGAATCAGAAAGTACTATCAGTTCGTTATTTCCAGATAAAAATGTTGGAAATATCTTTTCCATTTTACTTGTCTTTTGTGCACTTTTTGGAAAATTATTATTACTTGCCTTTATCTTTTGGGGCATTAAAACTAATCGAATTATTCATTATTTTAAAAATGTACATCAGCGAAATACTAATCACCTAAAAGTGATTCAAGCAACTTTAGACGAATTGAAGGAAGAAGAAAAACCCAGCGTCTAGTAAATTTATTTTATAAAAAAAGTCAAGGAAGATCACTTATGGAACTTTTCTAATATAAAAACTGTAGTCTTTATTATCTTACCAATTATCCAAACATTTTCAATCAAGGAGAAAATTCATTTCTCTTCGTTGTCTTGGAAAACCAATCCTTATTAATTACATATTTTAAAAAAGTTAAAGTTAATTTTTTCATAACGTGTATCTTTTTACTTGATTTACGTTATATAAATACTTTATTTTATATGAAATTGTGTAAAATAAAGTTTGAATCGAAAAACATCCCGTTAAAGACTTACTCTTCAAAACGGATCAACTTCCCTAGTCAATTCATTCTCAATACTTTACATTTTATAAATTTGAAAACCAAGTTTATAATTTAATTGAAAAATATTATTCAAAGCAATCTAATTGTTTTGGATTTAATTACATGATGTGAAAAAATACATCAGCTAAAAACAATTTTGTTTAACCTTTTAAATTTCTCCTTTATGGACAATTTGAAAATTCATGTGGTAAAAACCACGAACGAAATGCCAATTTCAACGGAACCTCCAGGTACCGACAAAGGGCATATTGCCATTTTATTTTGGAAAAGGTTAGCGCATGCAGCTAATTTTTTGCGCCAACTATTTTGGTATGATTTACAACGAATTTATGATTCCGAGCTAAAACCACACATGGTACGAAAGTATCAATTAGAATGACCTACAATTACACCCGTCTCCAATGACGTAAAAAATTGCGTATTTGTAGGTTATTCTTTTTTTACAAATACCATTTAAGTAAACAAAAAAGAATCATCAATCTCTTTCGAAAAACCGATCCCCTTCTTTGATAATTTCCAATAAGTTTCTTTTTCTATTCTAACTTTTTCAATGTATCCCCATTTTTCCATTTCGTCAAGCGACTGAAAGATAAATTTGCGCTTTTTAATTTTAGAGCAATCATAGATTTCTTTCATTCTCAAACCATTGGTTTGATCGTTTGAAATACGTTTTAGGATACTTACGACACAGATTTTTGCTAGCGACAAATCCAACACATTTTTAAATTGAATTTCATCTTGAGCAATGGCATTTTCCAATTGTTTGACATTTTTTTCCATTTCATTTTTGAGTGAAATATCTTTTGGCTTTTGAACGATAGCCGTTTCAATTTTTTGAATTTCTTTTTCAAATACATTTTTCAAAACAACCTTTATTCGTTTCCCGACATGCACTACAAAACCTGCGAAGTCAGCTTCATCCATTTCTACCAATGGATTATTTTCTGCATTTAATGTTTGAAAAGTGGAAAGTGGATGCTCATCAATCGAACAATGATTGACAAAAATCGATCGAACAATGACTCCTTCTTCTTTGGATAATTCAAGTAATTGCTTCCTCTCCTTTTCCACCAACTTTGATCCTAAATAAGGCGCACTTAACAATATGAATACAATTTTTGTAGATGCTAAAATATTAGATTTTGCTTCTTCAATATCGGCACCAGCTTCAATTTGGGAATTATCCCAAATATGAAACCCAAGTTCATCTTGCCGTTGTCTAAGATGAAGTTTTATTAGGTCAGCCCATTTTTGTTCTGATAATTCGTAGCTGAGGTAAATGTCTTTTCTCATTAAGTTCAGTTTAGTTAAGTTTTTTTCATCGAAACAAGAGGTAACATAAAATAGTTTTTCAAAAGGTATAAATCATTAATTATCAATGATTTATATCTTTTAATTTCAAAATCAAAAATAGTAAACTATTTCGTTTTAAAAATATTTCTCAAAAAAACTCTAAAAAAAATTTGACTCTTCCCTTACGTCATACCCTATCTTTGTATCATAAATAATAATTATGCATAAATATTCTGTCCAACAATTATCAAAGATTGCAGGTGTAAGTGTTCGAACCTTGCACCATTATGATCGCATCGATTTACTAAAACCAGCAGAGCGTTCTAAGAAAAATTATCGCTTTTATGGAAAAGAGGAATTATTGAAATTGCAGCAGATTTTATTTTATAAGGAATTGGATTTTCCATTAAAAAAAATTGCTGAGATTTTAAATGATCCTGATTTTGATTTCCTCAAAGCGTTGGAATTTCATCAGGTCGAATTGCTTCATCGAGCAGATCGAATGCAGCAACTTTTGGCAACGGTAGACAAAACTATTCATTCACTAAAAAGTAAAAAAAATATGATGACAGATAAAGAATTATATAAAGGTTTCTCAGAAGAAGAAATTGACTCCATGCGCAAAGAGGTAAAAAAACGCTGGGGTGCAAAAGAACTTTTGGATGTGGAAGAACGCATTCGAAAATTAGGAAAAGATGGTTGGGATGATCACAAAGCAAAGGGAGAAGAAATCAATCACTTACTCGCTGAATTAATGGATCTTCATCCTTCTGAAAAACAAGTTCAACAAGCAGTCGCTATGCATTTTAAACATCTAAATTTTTATTATGAAGTATCGAAAGAACGATATGAAGGTTTGGGAAAAATGTATGTAGATGACGAAAAATTCAAAGCGCATTATGAGAAATATCGAGATGGATTAGCAATATTTTTAAGGGATGCGATTTTTGTTTTTTGTCAGAATGGGTTGGAAGTGTTGGAATGATTTTAAAATAACCACCCTTGGCACGGTTAAAATCCTACCGTATGCACACAAAAGGGGTTTGTTTTTTTGCCACGAATTTCCCCGAATTACACGAAAGGAAAATAGGAGTTCTATTTACCGAAAAGGTTTCGACATGTCGAAATTTTCGAATTTCCACTAAACACTTACTACTTGTTCCTTCGTAAATTTTCACCAAATCTTACTTGTTAGATTTAATTCGAGGTGGCAAATTATAATCGTCAAAAATTCGTGTAATTCGGGGAAATTCGTGGCGAAAAATTTTCATTATCCATAAATACGTATACTTATGTCGTTAAAACCGTACCACAGATATTTTGAAAAATCTAGCCCCTTTTTATTTCATCAAAAAAAATTGTTTTTTGCTAAATATATCGGTAGCACGGTTTGAAACCGTGCTACAGGTTTTTGCTTCAAATAAAAAAACTATTTTTGCAAAAAAAAATCATGTACTTCAACATTCCAGGTCTTCGAAATTCAGGAGACGATCATTGGCAAACACTTTGGGAAAAAGAATACCCTAACGATTTTATTCGAATCAATCAAGACAATTGGGAACAACCAGATTGTGAAACTTGGGTCAATCGAATGGAAAATATTTTAAGTCAATACGATTTAGAAGATGCTATTTTGATTGGACATTCTGTAGGCTGTGCCACCATCGTGAATTGGCATCGAAAATTCCAGCATAAAATAAAAGGAGCACTCTTAGTTGCACCTAGCGATGTTGAACGGGGTGACTACCCAACGTATATTACTGGTTTCATCCCCTTTCATTTAGAGCAGCTACCATTCCCAACGATAGTCGTGGCGAGCTCCAATGACCATGTAGTTGATTTCGAAAGAGCAGAATATTTTGCAGATATTTGGGGAAGTGATTTGGTAACAATTAATGATGGAGGACACCTCGAAAAAAGTATCGGATCTAATAATTGGGAATCCGGAATTACCTTGTTAGAAAAATTAAAAGATCATGCAACGTCCTAATGTAGGCATCGGGATCATCATTCAAAATGCCAAAGGAGAAATTTTAGTTGGCAAAAGAAAAGGAAGTCACTCGCCATTTTATTCTATTCCTGGAGGACATTTAGAAATGGGTGAAACATTCGAAGTAGGAATCAAAAAAGAGGTTTTAGAAGAGACTGGATTAACAATCGAAAACCCCGTGGTTATTGGTGTAACAAATAATTTACGGACTTTTGAATCGACAGGAATCCATCATGTTTCAGTTAATATGTTTACTGATAAATTTGATGGAATCCCAAAAGTAATGGAGCCTGAGAAATGTGAACAATGGATTTGGGTAGATCCGAAAAAATTACCTCAACCACATTTTGATGCAAGCGAATTTGGGGTGGAGTGTTTTTTGAAAAAACAATTTTACATAAAAAATCAAAAGTAATTTTCTAAACTTCTATTAATTCTTCAACGTAAGTTGGCATCGAGAAAAAGAATGTTGTTCCTTCTCCTTCTTCTGACTCAATCCAAATATTACCACCATGTTTTTGAATAATTTTTTTACACGTCGCTAATCCAATTCCAGTTCCTTCATATTCTTCTCTTGTATGTAACCGCTTAAACATTTCAAATACTTTTTTCTGATTTTCAAGTGCGATTCCAATTCCATTATCTTTAATTGAAAAAATAAATTTGTCTGCCTCTCTTTTGCAATCTAAGATTACGACAGGATCTTGTTCTCCTTTAAATTTAATTCCGTTGCTAATTAGATTTTGAAATAATTGAGTCATTTTAGAGAAGCTAGAATTCACAACTGGAAATTTTTCCTGATCATAAATCAACTTAGCATTTTTCTCTTCTAACAATTTTGTCAAATTAGAATTAACGATCAACATAACATCTCTTAAATCAACAGCTGCATTTTCTTCTCTCCTTGAATCAATTCTAGAATAATCTAATAAATCATTTAGCATGATTTCCATTCGCTTCACCGCATCCGTTACATAAAAAATAAATTCTTTACCAGATTCATCTAGTAAATCATTATACCTTTTTTTCAAAAGAGAAGTGTAAGAATGAATCATTCGAAGCGGTTCTTTCAAATCATGAGAGGCAACGTAAGCAAAATTTTGCAAGTCCTCATTCGAACTTTGAAGTTGACAATTCTTAGTTTTTATTTCTTCATTTTTGTCTTCTAATAATTTATTATTTTTTGCTAATAAAACATTAAACTCACGCAATTGAGTTTGAGAAATTTTCAACGCTTCGTTTTGAATTTGGATTTTCTTTTGTTGTTTCTCCAAAACTAAATTAGTTTCCTTTTGCCTTCTCAGGCTTCGGGCAATCACAGCAAGGGCAATCAAAACAATGAAAAGAAGACTTAAAAATATTCCTGCCTTCAATCGTTGAAGTTTCTTTTTATATTCTAAGTTTTCATTTTTAGTTTTTAATAGAGTGATTTCATTTTCCTTTTTTTCCAACTCAAATCGACGCTTCGTTTGTCCCATCTCTTGAACTGTTTTTTCGTTCAAAACGGAATCTTTAAGCATAGTATATTTTTTCAAATAAAAATAGGACTTGGGAAAATCATTTAATGCACGATATACTTTTTCATATTCTTGGTAGGTCTCGAGTTCTCTAGTTTTACTTTTAATTTTTAACGATAAACCAAGAGCTGTTTTCAAAAAGGGAATCGCTTTTTTAGGTTCTTGGCAAACCAAAGTTGCTTTAACGATTCCTAAATTACCACCAATTATTGCCCAAGGATCATTTAATTCTTCTTTTAACTTCAAGGCTTCTTTCAACATCCTTTTGGCTTCCTCTTTTTGGTTTTGCTGCAGCATTACCTGAGCCATATTTCCTAATGAGTACGCAATTCCTGTTTTGTATTTTAGGTTTCTTGCCAAGTGTAAAGCACGGCCTCCGTAATCTAAACTTTCACTAAGATTTCCTAATTTTTGATGAGCACTTCCGATAGCCGCAAGGCTCGAATAAATTAATTTTTGATGTTTGATTTGATGAAAGTATTCATAAGCTTTACCATAATATTCCAGCGCTTGCTCAAAACGTTCTTGGTAAAATAAGATACTTCCAATTTCATAATAATCCCGACCTATACCACTAGCATCTTTTTCTAACTCATGAAAGTGTAATGCATTTAATTGTTCTTGGTAAGCTTTTTCATACTCCCCCAAAGATTGATAAATAGAACCTAAATGGTTATGTGTATTCGCTAGCGTATTATTATTAGGTCGAATTGTTTTTGATCCAATAATTTTTGAAAAAATTTCTACCGCTCTTTCATAATTATTGAGTCGTTTATTAGCCTTTCCTTGACCCAATAAAATATTGAAATAAGATTCATGATTTTTTTCAGCATCAATGAGTTCGAGGGCTAAAGTATAATACTTTTTAGCCTCCTCGAAAGAATCATCATAATAGTACTCTTGAGCTATTTGAAAATAATTATTGGAAAGTTCTGAAGCCTGATTAAGTGAATCCAAGTAAGGTACTTTTGACAAAAGACTGTCAAGAGTATTAGCAGTAACAGATTGACATACACCTATTAATACTAGAATAAGAAAAGCAAGTTTCCTACTTAGATTCATAAAAAAAATTAAAATAGTTGTTGGAAAAAAAAATCAGGTTTTGGATTAAAACCTGATTTTTAGATTAAAGGCTATTAAAGGAATTTGTCTTTAATTTCTTTTTTACCTTCATCTACAGGTGGTGGACATTTTTTACCTTCCATCGTCATCATATTCCCCATACCTTTTCCTTTTAAAGAAAGTTTTTGATTGGTAGACAATAAATTTCTGGAGAACTTTTTTTCTAGTTGGATTAAATTGGTCATGCTATTTTTATTTATATAAAAAATTGAATTTGTTAATCGAAGGATAGAAATGAGGGCAGGGAGAGATAAAAACTATAACGTGGGTTGGATTATAATACATTAGCCAATTTTTATGCCAAATCAATCTAGTTAACCATCCTAGATAAACTTCATTTAACTGATTAAAAATCTCCAGATCTTATTATATTTAAAGTAGTTTTAATTTAAAAACTTCCTTTTCTTAATCCATAAGTAAGATGAAAATACGTCAAGAAACTCCTCTAGATTTTAAATCAGTTTATACGCTAAACCATCTCGCATTTAAGCAAGAAGGGGAAAGTCAATTAATTGAAAAAATTAGAATGGGTGATACTTTTATCCCTGAACTTTCACTTGTCGCGGAGCAAGATGAAAAGGTTATAGGTCATATTCTTTTTTCTAAAACAAAAATAATTGGTGAGCAAACCTATCCTTCCTTAGCACTTGCGCCTATGTCGGTTCATCCTGATTTTCAAAATAAAAAAATCGGTAGCGAACTTATAACAATAGGATTACAAATTGCCAAAAAGCTAAATTTCGAACATGTGATAGTTTTAGGTCATAAAAATTATTATCCGAAATTTGGTTTTCAGAAAGCATCTACTTGGAATATTCGTTGTCCATTCGAAGTTCCAGATGATCATTTCATGGCTATTGAATTAGTAGAAAGAAGTTTGGAAAATAAAGGTGGATTGGTGGAGTATCCTCCTGTTTTTTATGAAGTGTAAAATTGATCTTGAAAGTAGCTTTATTTTTTTTTAGATCTTAATTATTATTGGAATCTATCTTACTTTTTTTCCAACATTTAAATCTTACAAAATAAATTACAACATTATCTAATATTGTTTGTTAAACCTTTCTTTTACATCTCCTTAAAAAGATTAAAAGAAAATCATTTTAAGGGTGTTGTTTTTAGCCGTACAATGATTCAATCGTTGTGCGGCTTATATTTATAAAAATAAATTTCAATAAATTTCTTTATTCAAAAAAGGAATCAACCCCAAAACCATTGCTTCCACATAAAATTGAGTTCGGTCAATTAAGTTACCTGTCAAAATTCCAACTGCTCCATTTTTTTGTTTTGAATTGGAATGACCAAAAATAATATCATCCGCTTCGCCTAATTCTTTGCCTTGATTAATTAACTCAACAACTTGAGGCGGCAGGAAAAAAGTACCGGTTCTCGCTTTTCCAATTCCTTCATTTGATAAAATCACAATCCAGGCAAAAGCCATCATCTCCTCTCCCACTTTTTCTATTCCTCCTTCAATCCCAACCCAATATGTTGCGGTGGAAAAATCGTTTTTAGCATGAGTCGCCCGATTGATTGCCCCTTGCAATGTCTCTTGATTACTCATGGGTTGGTCGCTCACATCTGAAGGCACAGACACACCTTCACATTCGAAATCTATGTTTGAAAAAACTTTTTGGAAGCCTAATTTCGTTGCATTAATTTTGATAGGATTTTTCGAAGCGACAATGATTTTTGGTTTCATTATTTTGGCGTTTTTGTAGTGCTAATTCCATAAAAAAATAAATAAATTCCAAAAATCGCTTGCCCCCCCATCATCAATACTTTTAACTTGCTCGTCTCGGGTGTCCAGCCTTCCAACATAAACCAATAGACTGCTGGCCCGGCTAAAAATGTTCCTGCGAGGAAGAACATTTTCCTATCTCTTTGATTTTTATTTTCCATCTTAACTTTGTTTACTTAATTGGTCAAATCATAAAATCAATCTTTATATTGATTTGCATTCACCACAGGATTCGCATACATCCCTAACAAATATCGCAGCCCATCCTTTTGCTCATTTTCCTTAAATTGATCCATCTGAGTTTGAAAAAACTGAGTGCATTTTTCCTTTTCCTCTGTGGAATATTTATCGCTAAAACCAGTCGAACTATTAAGCCAATCATAAGCGACATAATTCACCGGGTTCAATTGATAATTAGTATGAATCGATCGATCAATTATCTTCGTCAAAAATTCCAATTGCTGTTTGCCATTCTTTGCAGTATCGAGTATTTCTAGTTCTTCGTTCAATGGCTTTCCAAAATCAAAATGCACTTTTCCTTTTTCTCCTCGAATCCCCAAAAGCATATTATTGAGATCTTCTTTAAATGATTTTTTAAAATCAGGATCTCTTTTTTTATTTAAAAATTCTTGTGTCTTAAGTAAACCTGTTGGATCGAATTCATAGGAAATAGCAACTGGTACCACGTTCAAATTTTGAAAATGTTCCTTCAGCATTTTTCCTCCACTCAAACTTATCATTTTCAAAAGTCCAGTTTGAGTTCGATCATTCCCATCCTTTGCTCGACCTTCTCGTTGTGCAATCCAAACTGAATCTGTTTTTTCCAAAATCATTCTTTGAATATATTTTGAAAGCTCAACCGAATGAGCATATAATTCTCTTGGTGTTCCTTCTCGCTTGACGACAAAACTTTTATTGATTCGAAACAAAATTTCCGATACTCGGTTTTTCATCAAGTTATCACCGATCGCAATTTGGCTAGTTGAAATCTTATTCTCAAACAACAATAAATTTAAATAAGCTGAGTCCAATACAATGTCTCGATGATTAGAAATAAATAAATATTTATCTTCTTTATTCAAATTTTCCAAACCATTTACTGATAATTCAGAAATACTTATTTGCTGAATTGCTTTTAAAAACGGCCTCGTGATATTCGCCTGAAAATCATAAATGGATTTGACATTATCCTTAGCCTTGATAATGTGTTCGTATAATTCTTCGGGCAAAAAAGCTTTCATTCCTGCTATAAATTTTTCCTGCTGAAAAACTTCTTGAATACCTTGTTGCACTTCCTCGTCTGAATAAAGATCGAGGCTAATTTCATTTTCTTGCATATTAATATGATTGTTTTCTTTTGGTCCATACGGACACTTAAGAATGCGAATCAAATAGATTCATTTTTTTGCATTTCTTAATTGCAAATATCACAAATTTTCTGGGGATGGTAGCTGATTCTTTTAGAAGTCTTAAAAAAATAATACTCAATGTCTATTTACTTTCTTTTAAATTTTTGCATATAAAATAAAACTCAATAAAATATGAAAATTCATTTCGCCAGCACGCTCTTCTTTTTTTTATTTTTCATTTCATCTTGCGCTCAAACCGAGCTAATTGATTACGTAGAATTAGAAATTCCAGAAGCATTAAAAAATAATCCAAAAGCAGTAGCTTATTTAAAAAACGATGCTAAACAGTTAAATAAATTACTTAATGCGGTAGATCAATTAGCTACCGAATTTGAAGAAATGGCGGTCATGATAAGTGAAGTCGACACCAATGATATTATCGAAAAAGAGGCAGTTCGAAAAAAAGTGGAAAAACAAATCATGGATTTAAGTTCCAGTTTTGTCTCAGTCAACTTTAGGTTAATGTGGTATCTTGGAAAAGATATTTTGTCAGAAAAAGAGGCTACTCAAGGAATCATCGAAAGATTAGAAACGGATGAAGGAATCGCTTTTAAAAAATCATTGAAT
>JBGCCY010000048.1:0-6787 GCA_045104975.1 Saprospiraceae bacterium | reverse complement strand
AAGCAAACCATCATCTTCAATCCCACACCAACATGTTACTTCGCCAAAAAGTAATCCATCAGAATCATTTCCGCTAATATCACGAGCGTCACAATCATTAAAATTATAATGAGCTACTAGTCCATCTTGAAGAGAAATTGTCTTTGAGTCAAAGACAAAAGAAAAGTGAAAAATTGCCAAAAGCAAAAGGAGGAATGTTTGTTTCATGGTTTGCGCATTTCCAATTAAGATACTAGAAATACTTTATTTTTCAAAATGCTCAATCGCCTTTCTTACACTCCTATATTTTTCTAACAATGCTTTTGCATCTTCTTTAGAGATATTAATTTCATTTTGGATCATCTTAATTCCACGCTCCCAAAGTTTATCATTGGACAATTGCATGTCGACCATTTTGTTTCCTTCTACCCTTCCCAACTGAATCATCACCGAAGTACTGATCATATTGAGAATCATTTTTTGAGCGGTTCCTGCTTTCATTCTCGAACTTCCTGTCACAAACTCTGGACCAACAACAACTTCAATTGGAAAATCTGCTGCAACTGCCAAAGGACTCCCCAAATTGCAAGTGATGCAACCTGTCGTAATTCCATTTTTTCGAGCATCAATTAATCCATGAACGACATAAGGTGTTGTTCCACTCGCAGCAATTCCAATCAATACATCTTGTTCAGTCATTTCATATTTTTCTAAATCCTTCCAAGCCATTTCAATATCATCCTCAGCATTTTCCACCGCATTTCGAATAGCTTGATCTCCTCCAGCAATCAATCCAATGATCCAATCAGCAGACACGCCAAAAGTAGGAGGACATTCTGAGGCATCTAAAACCCCCAAACGCCCACTCGTCCCTGCTCCTAAATAAAATAGTCGTCCTCCGTTTTTCATTTTTTCCACAATGACATTTACTAAAGGTTCGATTTGCAGAAGCGTTTTTTGAACAGCGAAGGCTACGGTCTGATCTTCAGCATTGATGTTTTCCAACAATTGCTGAGTTGACATTTTTTCTAAATTTTGATATTTAGAGTCTTGTTCTGTAATTTTTTTCATAAAAAAAAGTTAATACTGTAGGATACGAAATTTGAATCGATTTAGTTATTTATCTTTGAATATAAATACTTATTAGGAGTCAGCGGTCAGGTTGGTCGCTGACTCCTAAATAAAAAATTACATTTCTAATGACAAAATATATTTTTACTTTCTTACTTTTTATTTTTTTACAAAATAACTTAGTTGCACAAAAACTAATTAATTGGAATTACCTAGGTGATGTAAAATATGAAGTAGAATATTCTGAAGAATTAGGGTACAATTTGCACATCGCTACTTTTGGAAAATCAATCAAAGACCTCGACGGAAAAGAAGTGATCATTTCAGGTCACATGATCCCACTTGACCCTATGGGCATTTCTTATGTTTTGTCACAAAATCCAAATTCGAGTTGCTTCTTTTGTGGAGGTGCTGGCCCTGAGACAGTTTTAGAATTAGAATTAATACCGAGTGCCATCAAAAGGTATGAAGTGGATTCTGTCGTAGAATTTAAAGGAATTTTGAAATTGAATAAAATTGATGATAAGCATTTGACTTACGTTTTATTGGAAGCAGAACCTAATTAATTTAAGGACCAAATCGAAATAATAAATACTCCTACTTTTAACATCTGATCGACCTATTATTTAACCAATCATTTCTTTTTTTTAAATATGTTCTCAATATGGGAACATCTGTTTTCATTTTGAGAACTTGGCATAGTATTAGCTATTATTATAATACGTAGCTTTCATATTCCCCCCTTGGAAGTTTTCGTTCCAAAGATTATCTGCAGAAACAGAATTCAAACAGAAATGTAAGATTCTGTTTCGCAGTAATTTTTTGGATACCAACCTATCTTTGTTCGCAATCTTACAAACCAATAACTTCCTATCTTTTTATTTTATTTTTTTTGAACATCGTAAAACTTTACATCTACGGGGATCACAAAAAATCAAGTATAGATTAATGAGCATAAATGTTGTAGCAAGCAAGATCTTTTTACTATCGACCAACTCCAATTTTATCCAAAATCTGACTACCTTCTTTTCTTCCAAATTTGAATTATCCATTTTTGAAAATGATGATCTATTATTCCAAAATATTCATCAAAGACCTACTGCCATTTTCTTAGAAATAGAAAATGAACTCACAGACGTTGTCCCTTTTTTGGATAAAATGTTGAATTTTGATAAAAATATTCCAATCATACTTATATCGAAAAACAATAATATCACAAGTTTTGATTTTTCATTAAAATCAAATGTTTATGATTGTTTTCAAAAAGAAGAATTGACTGACCAACGGCTTTATTTTTTATTAAAAAATATTAGTCAAACTAACCTGTTACAAAATCAACTGGAGAAATTGGATGTCAAAATACACCACAACATAGTCAAAAACATGGTCTATAATTGTGCTAGTATGCAACGAGTGACTCAACTTATTGACAAGGCTTGTTCGACCAATATTCCCTGTTATATTTCAGGAGGGCAAGGAACTGGAAAAGGTACTTCGGCATATTTAATTCACTACCTATCTAGTAAAAAACCATTCCCTTACCTCTATCTTAGATTGAGTACCATTGAACCAGATAATTTAGAAAAAGAATTTTTTGGTTATGAAAACTATCAAAATCAAATCTTTCAAGAAGGAAAATTAGAATTAGCAAATGGAGGAACTTTATACCTAGAAGATATTCATTTGCTGCCTCTGTCATTTCAAACTAAATTTTTGAAAGCAATCAAATTAGGGTACTTTCAAAGAATTGGGGGAAGCGAAAATATTCCCATCAATTTTAGAATAATCACTAGTTCATCTAAAAATTTATTATTAGAAATGGAAGCGGGGGATTTTTTAGAAAGTCTATATTATCGTTTGATGGGTTTGACAATTAATATTCCTCCATTAAAAGATCGAAGTAATGATATTATTTTGTTGGCTAACAATATAATGAATGAATTTTTTGAAAAAAATAATTCTGAAAAAAAGGTTCTGTCAAAAGAAGCCAAGCAAAAATTACTTTCTTATTCTTTCCCTGGAAATATTCGAGAGCTTAAATCTATCATAGAAAGAGCTATGGTTTTGTCAGATGAAAATATTATTACTGAAGATGATATTGAATTTGGAAATTCATCCAACCAGATTAGTTTTCTAGAACAAAACATGACTTTTGAAGAATATAAATCAAAGATTATTCATCATTTTTTGAAAAAATATAATCATGATATTCAGATCGTTTCAACAAAATTAGATATTGGAAAATCAACTATCTATCGAATGTTGAAATCTGAAAAGGAGAAAAACACCAAAAAAATAACTTGGTTTAATCTGTTTTAACCCCTTCTTGTCTACATAGATATTGTAAAAGAATAGGAGACATTTTCATGATAATTGGAAATGTCTCCTATTTTTTGTCCATCACTAATGTAATCTATTTTACATTTTGTTTAATCTTTTTTATTTTTTATTAAACAAAATTAAAACACCTGTGTTCTACTCTTAAATAATCTAAATCATTTAATATCAAATCAATTTAAAAAAATTACAAAATGAAAAAGAATCTTTCGTTTTTAGGATGGGCACTCTTATTATCATTACCATTTTTATTCGTAGCATGTGGAGACGACGATGAAGATCCAGATCCAACTCCAATGCCAATGAGTATTGTTGAAATTGCAAGTGGAGATACTCAGTTTAGTACTTTAGTTACAGCCTTGCAACAAGCAGATTTAGTTTCTGTGCTTGAAGGAGACGGACCTTTTACAGTTTTTGCTCCAACAAATGCAGCATTTACAGCAGCAGGAATTGATTTAGCTACAATTTCTGATGCAGCTTTGAAGGAAGTATTATTGTACCATGTTTTAGGCGGTGCAAAAATTACTTCAGGTGATTTGGCTGATGGACAAACTTATGCGTCTACAGCTTCAACTTATGGGCCAGATGATACACAACTTTCTGTCTTAATCGAAAAAGGCACTAATGGTGTAGTATTGAATGGAACAACAAATGTTTCAACTGCAGATGTTGATGCTACTAATGGTGTAATTCATATTGTTGACGAAGTACTTATGCCATTGGATATTGTAGGGCATGCTTCAGCAAATAGTAATTTCACTTCTTTAGTTGGTGCTTTGGCTGCTGCTGATGGTGGCCTTGTATCGGTTCTTCAAGGTGATGGACCATTCACAGTTTTCGCTCCATTAAATAGTGCATTCGCAGCAATTCAATCTACAGTAGATGCATTGACTACTGAGCAATTAGCTAAAGTTTTGACTTACCATGTTGCTTCAGGAAATGTTCGATCTGGAGTATTGACTGATGGAATGGAAGTTTCAACTGTAAATTCACCTGAGAAATTTACTGTAAATATTAGTGGAGGTGTAGTTACTTTAACTGACTCTAATGGAGATACTTCAACAGTTCTTTTAACAGATGTACAAGCAACTAACGGTGTAATTCACGTATTGGAAAGTGTAATTATTCCTGGAAATTTATAATTCATACTTAATATAATTCGATTTTAAAATGAGCCATTCAGTAGTTCCGAATGGCTCATTTTTTTTTATCCTAGGCTTTCCTTCTCTTTCTTTTCTCTTTCAACTTCTCCCCTTGATTTGGCTAAAACAATTTTCCTAATTATTGTAATTAGACCGCCAATTATTAATATAAATCCTCCTATCAAAACAATTGCAGCAAGTGCTTCATTGCCTGAACAAGAGAGGTTGCAAGATATTCCCAATACCAATAACCCTAAACCAATTGCTGCTAAAACTGAGAAAAAGATTGCAACAAATTTCCCAAAGTCAGTCATCCCTCGTTCTGCTCTTCTCATTTTCCTAACATTCCTTTTAATTCTTTTCCGAAGTTGCCTTTTTGCTTTTCGAATTAATTTTCTAGTTTTTTGATTTTCGACTTTTGCCTCTTTTTTGATATCAAGGGCAATGGTTTGAGCAGAATATGCTTGAGAAAAATTTTGTTGAGAGAAGGCAGATCGGGTAGATTGATTTCCGATAAAAACCAAAAAGATAATCGCACTAACCATAGCAACTAATTGCCATTGTTTCTCTTTGAAAAAAGTTCTTTTATAAATTCCTTTTTGCACATACCTTATCGGATAAAAAGTATATGCTATCAAAAATAAAATTCCTGAAACGTAAAGTAATATTGAGGGTAAAACTATTTTTTGTAAAAAAAGAAATGCTCCAATATAAAAGTAAAAATAGCCGAGCACAATATGTAACAGTATTGTTATGGCTAATGCTTTAGTTCTATTGTTTTTCGCCCAAAGGGATAGGTTCTTCATCATTCAAATATTTAATTAAACTACTTAATCATTTAATCTTGTAAACCTCATGAAATTCTCCCTAGAGTTCAAATCGTTTTTCGCAAAAAACAAATATAATTTTATACAATATAAATTCTACCTGTTTCTATTTTCCTCCAAAAAAAATCCTTCCACATTTTAAAAATATGGAAGGATCTTCTTTAACCTTCTTTTGTAAAAAAAACGATCAACGAAGCAACGTTACATCTCCAATATATTGTTGTTCACCCTCAGGACAAACTACTCTAATCACGTAAACATAAACATCAGAAACACCTGCCTTACCTCCTACTGATCCATCCCAATTAGTCCCCGTAGATTCATAAACTTTTTCGCCCCAACGATCAAATATTTTCATTGAACTAACCATCTCTACTCCTTCGCCAATAACTGCTCCGAAGGTATCATTTAATCCATCTCCATCAGGTGTAAATACATTTGGAATAATAATTTTATCAGCTTGACAAGGAAATGTCAAAACAATAAATGCAGTCGAAATACATCCATTTAAATCAGTTACGGTTACTGAATATGTCGTACCGTTTTCAATTGGAGTTGCAGTTGGATTTGGGCAATCATCACAACTTAAAGTTTCTGAATTTTCCCATTCGATAGAATCAAGGTTGGAAGGTAAATTGGTGATTTCCAAATCAACGTTTCCTCCAATTTCAACGATGGTACTAGGAGATGCAGTTAACCCGATTTCGAAAGCATCGGCTGCGGTGATACTAACTTGCGATTCATATTCACAAAATCCATCAGTCAAATAAATCGTATAACCCCCAGGTAAAAGATTTTCAAAAATTGGACTACTTTGGAAATTCACATCATCCAAACTATAAGTCCACTCTGGGCCTATTGGATTAGTAATTTCTATTCTTCCATCACCTATTTCAAAACAGGTTTCATCCAAAATATCTGCAAGTACATCAAAATTATTATCTTCTGGAATCACCGCTGTTCCAATTACCGTACAATCGTTTCCATCTGTAATCGTGACGTTATAACTTCCACCTGATTGATTACTAATCGTTGGCGTATCTCCAACACCTGCCACGTCCCAATTATAAGAATATGGCGTTTGTCCTGAATTAATAACTACTGTTGCTGACCCATTATCTGCACCTGGGCAGGCAGGCGAAATACTAAACCCAAAATTCGTTTCAGGGAAATTTTGCAACGTAATTGTATGCGTAGAATCACACCCATTTGAAGCTGTCAAATCTTGTGTATAAGTCCCTGGAGTAGAAATTACTTGGCCATCAATAATAATACTCCCCCCCACACAAACAGTATAATCTTCTTGTGTTTGATAAGAAGTAGTTTGAGTCAAAACAGTATCTAAACTATAGCAGCCGTCATCTGTCCAGGCAATTAAAATATATTGAAAATCTCCTGGAGGACAAGCAGTTACTGTTTTACAAGTATCGC
>JBGCCY010000047.1:0-4140 GCA_045104975.1 Saprospiraceae bacterium | reverse complement strand
CGATCTCATAGGAAGAAAAATTTATACACTCCAAACTTCTGAATTAGAAAACACCATCGAGCTAGAAGCCTTATCTGTAGGTACGTATTTTTTAAAAACGACTACAGATAATGGCTCTTTGATAAAACATTTTGAAGTTATTAAAAATTGATAAAGTAGTTTAAGAGTGTCTGTTGAACATTATGAAAATAATGTTTTTGAGATAAGTGATTTTTTGAAAGTTAATAGCAGGGGGTTGTTAACTGAGAATAAAAAACGAATCATAAAAATATTTTCATAAGTCAACAAGACATTTTTAAACAGGCCCAATACCAAATGTTGCACACCAAAAATAGCATCCTTAAACCAAAAATAATTTCATGTATTGCTGGTTGAGTTCAGAAGTTTTCCTCAAAATCTAAAACATACATTTTGAGTGGAAATTTCTGAACCTCAAATTTTTTTAAAAGAAAATCCTAAAAATGAGAAAAAAACAAATCCTAATTTTTGCAGTAATGGTGATTTTAGTTTTGATTAAAATCCCTGTTCAAGCTTCTAAAGTTTCAAGTCCAATTCCATTTGTTATTCACAATGAAATTGTTGGAACTTTTGTCTTCGAGCAATTATCAGATGAATATTTATTATTGAATACAAAAGTGGAAAAGAAACATTTTGTCCATGCCTTAAAAAAAGAAGGAGAGTGCTCATCAAAAGATATGATGAAAGTCTGCGGCAATAAATATTTAAAAGAAAACTTCCAAGTAGAAATCAATGGAAGAAAAATGATATTAAATCAAGAAGATATCATTATTGAAAAAGATTATGTCATACTTACTTATACGATAAAATTACTTAATCCAACAGTAGAAGAAATAAAAGTCACGGGTGATTATATGTTTAAATATAATGACCATGCAATTTTAAAAGTAGTTTTTGATCTAGATGAAAAGAGGAGAAGTTTCAGTATCAAAAATAGAAAGAGAACCATCATTGCTAAATTTTAAAACAGACAATTTTGAATAAAATAATTTTTACAATAAGTTTTATCCTGTTTCCTTTTTTACTAAATGCTCAATGTGATACTGCAGCTATTTATGCTAATACTACATCAAATGCGGTTTGCTTTGACACGACTTTTTCGAAGGTGAGAAATTGTTATTCCAACAATTATCCAGATCATGAGGACAGCTATAATTCCCCGTTTACGGTAGCGGCAAGTGACGAAGAATATTCAATGTGCTTGTATCCAGATACTGCGAGTACATTCACTCCTTTATATGAAGAAGAGGAAACACCCGCAGGATGTAATTACACCTATCAATTTGGAGTGAGTATAAATGGAATTGGATATACTCCCAACTCGAACGAATATTTTGACATTGTTGATCCAACTACAGGTACGGAAACAGGAGAAGTTAATATTGAGTGGCACAAAGAAGCACGTTATATGTTCAATGCTAATTTTGGAAATAATGGTGGACACATCAACTCCTTCGGATCATATCATTATCATGATGTTCCAGTAGACTATTTTACAGACAGTTTAGAAATTACTATCGCTGGACATTCATCTATTGTAGGATATGCTGCGGATGGATTTCCTATTTATTATAAATTCGTCTTTACAGACGCTAATGATACATCGAGTGCAGTAATCGCTCTCTCTTCTGGGTATACACTAATTTCAGGAACTCGTCCGGGTGATGGATATTCTGCTCCGGACGACACCTATTCAGGATTGTACTATGAAGATTATGAATACACGATGACGACTTTGGACTCTTGCAATGGAAGATGGGGAAAAACTCCTGACTTTCCTGATGGAACTTATTATTATGTTTTGACAGATAACTACCCATACATCCCAAGATGTTTTAAAGGAACTGTTTTAGATAATACTTTTAGATCTCTTTCCAATTGTCCAGCTTCTACAGCATCAACTGATTGTTCTGACGGACCGGTTCAAGGTTGCACAGATCCGTTTTCTTGTAACTATAATGCTGATGCAGTTATTGATGATGGAAGTTGTGATTACAATTATTCTTATGATACGTTGACCATTACTTCCTGTGGAATATATGAAGGGCCGAGTGGTACTTTTTATAATGTGAATGGAACATATTCTGATACCGTAGTAGTGGGAGGAAGTTGTGATACTGTTTATAATATTAATTTAACGGTCTATGAAAATTCTACTGCAACTAGAAATGGAATTGATCCAACTACAAGCGGAGGTTCAGATGGAAAGATAACATTTAGTAGTATTTCAGGAACGCCTCCATTTCAATTTAGTATAGATAGTGCTCTAACCTATTCAAATCCAATTCCCCGAACTTTTTCAGGTTTGTCCGAAGGATCATATTGGACGGTCATCAAGGATGGAAATGGTTGCGAAGTGTTTGAAGAAATAACTTTGGGAGCGAGTTTGCCGGTGGAACTTGTTTTTTTTAAGGCTATTTCACATGAACGAAAAATTGAATTAAAATGGGAGACTGCTTCTGAAATCAATAACTCTCATTTTGAAGTAGAGAAAAGTTCTGATGGTGCAAACTTTGAATTTTTAGAAAAAATAGCTTCACATCAGAATTCTCAAATTCAACAAACTTATCATTTTTATGATTTCGATTTATTTAATGAACATCAATATTACCGATTGAAGATGATTGATTTGGATGGGGAATATGAGTATTCGAATATTGTTGCAGTAAATGTAAAAACATTGTTACAGGAAACTGAAATCACCTTGTTTCCTAATCCAACGTCAGAAGAATTAACAATTAGAAATGGGAAGGGGGATGCCACTTTGTATAATTACTTAGGGAAGAAAATGAAGAGAGTAGACATTTTATCTTCTAATTTTCAAATCAACATTTCTGAACTTCCAACTGGAAAGTATTTTATTCAATTTATAAATGATCAAGGAACTAGTAGAATAAAATCCTTTATAAAAATAAAGAGATAACTAAATCACGTATAATTCTAAAATTGACAATAAATGAGAAACCTAAAATTCGAACTTTTATTCTGTCCTTATTTTTTCAAAATATTAATTTAGTTGCACAAGCTGATATTAGTGGATATTTTAACAATGAAACTTCTTGCCAAATTGTAAATTGCACCTTAGTCGTTTAGGAAGTTGACGTATTTTTAAGGTACAAATTGGGTGCAAAAATGTAGTCAAATATTCAGAGAATAATTATCAATTAAAATAATCTTCATCTTTACTAGAAGCCCTAGAATTCAATATTAGGGAATTTTCATTTTGTTCTCTAAAAAAAGTTACCAAACATCTAATGACATTTGATAACTTTCTATCCCTTTTATTTTATTTAGTTAAGCTTCCAAACTTCCATCTCCACGAATCTTTCCCCATTGATTTTTGAAGAAATGATACTGTTTGTTTTTAAACTTACTATCTACTCCTGTGAATCCCTGGGCAGGATTTCCAGAGCTAACCAAACCACTTATTTTCCAATCATAATCCATCACATTATCTGTAGTGCCTTGATAAAATTCTGGAGCATTGGAAACAGCAGAATCCTCTTGTGTATGTGTCAATCCCAAAGAATGCCCTAGTTCATGAATGATGGTGTGTTCATTATCGAGTCCTTCTTTGAAAATAGCCACACCATTTCCCCAATTCCAGCCCGTGGTATTTCCAGCAGCATTTTGAGTGACGACTAAAGAGGCTGAACCTAAAGTATTACCAGCTTCCAAGTTGGTGATAAACATATAAGTCTTTCTATTCTGTGCTCCTTCGATCGTTCCACCAACAGGCTTGAATTTTCCATATTTTTCATACAAAGCAAACAAGTCATTTTTAAATTGAACATCGTTGGCGATAGGTTGATTTTTATAGTTAGCGATGAAGGCTTGCACATCTGCTTTGTCTGCAAAATTTCTCAATTTGAATTTATTTTCAATATCAATTTCTGCTCGAACTAAGGCCTGATTAAAAGATCTGTTTTTCATCACCCAATCAATATCTTCTGGCAATGCAAGGTCTTCGTTATCCATGATTAATTCGATTAACACGATATTGGCAAACGGAATATTATCATTAGCATGAACCATTAATTGACCTACTTGATTTTCTGTTTCGCCTAATTTTGCGATGACTTTAATTTCAGCATGATTGGTCAAAACTCCATTTTTACATTT
>JBGCCY010000046.1:0-59945 GCA_045104975.1 Saprospiraceae bacterium | reverse complement strand
CTGCAGCCATTCTCGATCAGTCAGCAAAGTAGTTTCTTTAATCTTAGTTTTGATGGACTCATTTTTCCCTTCTTTTTTTCGAAGAATCAAATTTAATATTTCACAAAAATTCAAAAACGTTTTTTGTAAATTACTCGAAATGTTTTTATTTCTTTTTAAAAAAATCATAAAGGAAGCGATTAAAGAAGTCAAGGCAAATTGCTCATTGGTTTCATAATATATTTTTATCAAAATAACTCTAGAGCCTAAATGATAATTCAAATCTGAGAATTTTACTCGATTCAAATGGTCTAGTGCTTGGTCGTAATCTTTTGTATAATAATATAGTTCTGACAAATTATAGTACAAAGCATTTTCTCTAAACTGCTCAGAAATTTTACTTTCATTTTCCCAAATAAAATCTTTTATCCAATTATATCTTTTAAGGCGCAAAGCTAATTTGACTACATTGGTAAAGGTCCATGGAGATAGAAATCCGTTTTCGAAAATTACTTCACTATGTATACCATCTTGATATATGTCTAGTGCTTCGGAAACATATGTCTTTTCACCTTTTCGAATTTTTCTAAGACAAAAATTAATCAACGCAAAGTTGATTTCTTTTTTGACAGGTTTGGTGAGTAAGTCAAAATGCGTTTTAAAAAGTACTTTTAATCGATCAAAATATTCATTGGATTTTTCTTCTGTCAACATTAATAATACATGGAGATAAATATCAATTTCAGGTGGATTGTCATTTTGTTGAAGGAGATAAATTTTTAATTCGTCCACAAAATTTAATTCATATTTATCTGCCAACACTTGCTGTCGATCAATGATCGCACAGCAATATTTTAATTTGTTGAGAAAATAAAAATGATCTAAATGGTTCGTCACATTTTGAAGATGACCATTGAACGTTCTCACCATTCGATTATCAAATTCTTTGGAAGCAATATCTGCTAACATGAATTGATTTAGATAGAAATTTTGATTTGAATTTTTTTGATCCTTTAAGGTCAAAGATGTCTTTCGGAATTTTTGCTGATAGTGTTTATGAAGTTTGCGATCAGCAAAAGCAGTTAAGGTATTTAATTCTAAAACGGCAGATTGATTTTCAATTAATTTCCATCCAATAAATTTTTCTGCTAACTCCAGCAGATAATTCATTAAATAGCTCAATCGCTTTTCATCATATTCTTTTTTTTGGAAAATGACTTTAAAAATTACCACCTTGGAAAGTTTTTTTGGAGAAAAATTAGGTGCTAAAGTTCGAAGGTATTGGCTGAAAATGACCAACTCTTCTTTCTTATTAAAATAAGGTGAAGCCACAAATTCATTGAATCGGCGCCACTCTTCCGTTGAAAATGTTCTTAAGAGCTGAATTAATTTACTTTCTGTCATTGAATAAATTCGTAAAAAAACTGAAAAAATGGATTTGTTTGAATTGAAATTGATTATAAATAATAATGTATAATTATTTGATAATCAGTTTTTTATGAATTAGTTAGGAAGAAGTTCTGAGAAGTAAATGTAATATTTTTATTCCAAAAAAAACTGAAAAATCAAAAATTATGTAATTGGATTATTTTAATATCTAGGGTACATTTGATTTATAAATACAAAGAATTAGTATCCCTGAACGGATGATTTTATGAGAAGCACATTAACTTTTATCTTAATCTATCTATGCTCTTTTGGCACCTATCTAAATGCTCAACAGCTTTGGCCTGGCGATGCTAATAATAATGGTGAAGTCAATGTTGTCGATGTTTTATTTGTTGGATTAGCTTATGGAGAGACAGGTCCTACTCGCGATAATGCTACCATTAATTGGCAGGCTGAGGATATTACAACTTTATGGACGAGTACTTTTTTTAATGGACTTAATCATGCTTATGCTGATTGCGATGGAAATGGATTAATTGATAAAGACGACATTAAAAATCCAATCAAAGATAATTACGGATTGACTCATGGAGTGGTTACTCCTGATGTTTTTTCGAATGGAATGGGAGGTGTAGATGTACCGCTAAAATTGATCAATACTTCTGGAACTGGGAGTTTATCTGGTAGTATGGATCTAGATATTAATTTGGGTGAGGCGAGTAATTCGGTCAATGACTTTTATGGAATTGCTTTTTCAATCAAATATGATCCAAATATAATCGAAGATTTAGAATTCGATATTGATGCTACTTCGTGGATTGATAATGGAAGCGACGATACGCATGAGTTAGCGGTAAAAAATACTGTAACTGGAAATTATGATATTGCCATCATTCGAAAAAATCAAAACCCAATTTCAGGTTTTGGGAAAATAGGAAAACTTAATATTATCATCGAAGATATTGTGGTGGGATTAGTAACGGCAGATACTACCATTCAAATATCAATAGAAAATGTAAAAATGCTTAGTTCAGATTTATCGGATATTCCGGTGGTTAAGGATTCAGTAATGATAACGATTGAAAATGTTACTGGAATAAAATCAATTATAGATTTACAAGCAGATATTAAAATATCGCCAAACCCTTTCTTCGATTTTTTTGTGATCTCATCTGATGCTACCTCAATCAAATCGATTCATCTTTATAATTTGCTCGGTGAACTCGTTTCGACCCAACAAGGTCTAAATATGAATAAAGTTACTTACTCAACAGTCGGACTTGATGATGGAATTTATTTTGTGGCAATCGAAACAGAAGAGGGCATAGTTATTAGAAAATTAATTAAAAATTAGAATCCCATATTAAATACAAATTTTTATCCCATGAACGAAGTTGGTTCGGATATCCCAATCTGAACTAACTTTTTTTTCTTTTTTTAACATAACATATCATGAAAAAAATAATAACGGCTTTTACTATTCTTTGCATTATTGGATTGTTTTCCACCTGCAAAAAAGAGCAAGTCAACTCAGCTGTCAATAATGATGAAACACCTACAAATCCTATTTCAACTACTTCCGAAACGATGTTTAACGTAAGAATGACTGATGCTCCTCTTGGAGTGGAAGAGGTCAATATCGATTTGGAATTAGTGGTCTTGTTTGGCTCAGGTAATAGTAGTGATTCTATTGGTTTAGGAACTAATGCTGGTGTTTATAATTTACTAGATTTTCAAAATGGTTTAGATACATTGATTGCTTCGTCTATGATAACTTTAGATACGGTTAAGCAGGTCAGGTTAATTTTAGGAGAAGATAATACGATCAAAGTTGATGGTGTTTTGCATGATCTAAAAACACCAAGTGCACAACAATCTGGATTGAAAATAAAAGTTGATGTTCCGTTGGATAGTTTAAGTATCTATAATTTGATTTTAGACTTTGATGCCAATGAATCTATTCACCAAACGGGAAACAATAAATGGATGCTTAAGCCTGTAATTAAAGTGTTATAAAAAAAGAAACCCACTCAAACAAATAAATTTTTTCGAAAGAATCTAGAGAAATCTAGATTCTTTTTTTTATGAAAAAAGACCACTTCAATTAAATCAAAGTAGCCTTTCGTTAAGATATATTTCGAGGGAAATAATTTATTTCATTTCTTCATTATACTCCTTAATAATTCTAATAATCAAATCAGGATTTTCATTTTCAATTTGTCCTTTGAGGAAGTTGCCTAATTTTTTTCCTTTCTTTCTTTTAAAATTTCCATAGTCACCAGCTTCAAATTTTTCGTAAACACCAGGAGCATCTTTGATCCATTTTTCGATATTGATATTACTGATATATTTTACTTTTGCTTTTTTTTCGGTGTGCTTTATGACAAAATAGTTAGGATTATTCATAAGACTAAGATGAATATCTTCATAGGTGATTTCTCCACCTGTGATCATTCCAGGAGGATAAGAGTAGCCTTTGAAAACAGAAATAGCTCCTTCCTCTACTCTTTCCAAAAAGGTAGCAGTTGGGACACCTCTTAATGTACCACCATATTCGCCTTCAGGCATCATTACTTTGTGAGATTCCCATCGTCTTCCACCGATTTCAAAATACTCCACTTTACTTGCTTTGTATTTTGTTCTTTGTTTACGTTTGATTCTGATTTGGTCAACTAATGATTTATCAAAAACGGTGATTGATTTTTGATCGCTCCAAGGAGCATTAGGACTTAGTTGGACTATTGCTTCGATCACATCTCCATTATTTAATCGGACGGTTACCTCATGTCGATTTTCAATTTGTGCATTTAAAATCGAGGTACCAAAAACTAAAATAACTAATACTAAATTTTTCATATTTTTTTATTTGAGATTGAATTATATTGATCTATGTTTCTTTTTTCTAAAAAGTAAATACCATTTTTGAAAAAAAAAATAAAACGACTGCAAAGTTGTTAATCTTACTTGGAACAATAATGATTAGAATGCAAATAATAAATATTTCAAACCAAGATGGGAGCACTTCAAAAATCACTCATTTTTCATCCAAGTCGAATGACTCCAACGAGGTGATTATTATTTTTCCAGCGATGGGTGTTCGAGGATCGTATTATGAAATTTTGGGAAAAGAAATTTCTGAAGAGGGCTTTGATGCAATCACTACTGATTTGCGAGGTATTGGAAATTCATCTTTACGTCCAAGCAAAAAAAATGATTTTGGATATCATGAAATGTTAGAATTGGATTACAAAAATATTTTGGAGAAAGTGAAAACCATTTTTCCCAATAAAAAAGTAATTGCTCTTGGTCATAGTTTAGGAGGGCAGTTAGCAAGTCTCTTTTCTGCCAAAAACTCCAATAGTTTTGATGGATTGATATTGATCGCTTGTTGTTCCGTTTATTACAAAGGGTGGGGGAGTAAGCAACTTCCTACCTTATTTATGACTCAGTTTTTTTATTTTGTAAGTGTATTGTTAGGATATTTTCCAGGGAAGAAAATGGGCTTTGGTGGAACAGAAGCAAAAACGGTGATGAGGGATTGGAGTAGTCAAAGTCGAACAGGGAAATATATTTTTAAAAATAATGATTTCAATTTTGAGGAGGCTTTGGAAAAAGTAACCATTCCCATTTTAGCTATTTCATTTCAAGCGGATACTTTTGCTCCTCAGAAAGCGGTGGAACATTTGATGGGGAAGTTTGGGGAGAGGGCAAACAAAGAATATGTCTATTTAAAAAATAATGATCTGAGGAATGAAAATTTTAGTCATTTTAATTGGGTGAAAAAACCAAAAGAAATAGTAAGAATAATAGAGAAATGGATTGTATAATTAATATTTTGAATATAAACTTTATTTAAGGATAAATGATTTAATTGCTAATTATTCTTAATTGTGTTAATTAATAAAAATATAAATTGGTTAATTTGTTATATTGCAGAATATGATGTATATTTGAATCATGCAAAAATATAAGATTTGAAAATTAAAATCACTTAATATTCTATTTATTTAATGTTTGAAATTCAGGTTATTTATTAAATTTAAAAGGTATTCAAACTTAATCATGAAAGAGAGAATTCTTTCAATCATTTAAATAGGAGCATTAAGTATATTTATATAATTTTTAAACAATTAAATATGGATCCGCCATACCAGAAAATTGCGGAGGTTTATTTTTTCCTTCGCACAGAAAACCGACCAAGTCTAATCGTGAATGAATAGCTCGTTTTTTAAAAAGGTGTAAAGAAATTGGTGTTTAAATCTTTGCTGAAAACCAATTTGAATCACATAAAGTAATTAATAAAATATCGAGACTGTTTTGAAGTTAGAATTTTTTAAGCTGGCAGTATTATTCTTCACTTGGCTTTCTCAAAAAAAAATATAAAACCCCACTAAACCGTTTTTCAGAAAACATACACCTGAAGATATTTGTCAAAATATTTTCAGGTGTTTTAGTTTTTATAAATGATTAAAAATTTCAGTCATTTCTGAAATTACAGTTGCTCCTTTTGATTGTAATATTTCCGCTTTTTTTCCTTTAGCAAGTCCTAAGACTTTCATGTTCGCGGCTACGGCAGCTTGAACACCCGCAGGACTATCTTCAATGACCATAGTTTCAGCAGGAGTAAATCCCATTTTTTTGGCAGCGGTCAAAAATAGGGTAGGATCTGGTTTCCAAGCATTGACTTGGTAGGCGCTAAAAATATTGTTTTCGAAAAAGGGAAAAAGCTTAACTAATTTTAAATTAAATTCAACTTTATAAGCAGGTGCATTTGATGCTACACAAAATGGAAGTTGTAACTTTTTGACTACTTCATGGATACCAGGAATAGGTTGTAGATTTTTTTCAAATTCCTCAAAAGTTCTTTTTCGGTAAAGCTCTTCAAAATCATCAGGTAATTTTTTTCCTATCTTTTTTTCAATAAAATCAAAAACGAAACTGTAACTCGTTCCTGCAAAAGTTTCTAAAGCTTCTTGGTTGGATAAATTGGCTCCTAAGTTTCGAGCTTCTTCGGCAAGCACTCCACAGGAAATTTCTTCTGTATCGACCAGCACTCCATCACAATCAAAAATGATAAATTTGGGTTTCATCTTTTTTTATGCAAAAGTAATTAAATCAACATTTTGTCAAATAGTTTTTGATTAAATTTGAATTTTATTTTTAATAATTTAAATCAATAAAATGAAAATATTTACGTCGTTTATTATTTGTTCACTTTTAGTTTTTTCCAATATTATGGCTCAAGATGAGGTAAAAGAAATGTTAAAAGAAGAGAAGAATATCCCATATTATGAAATCCCAGACGCTCCTGAAAGATATGATGCAGCGGGAGTAGCAGCAAGAATGATTGATGGATTGGGCTTTCGGTTTTATTGGGCTAGCAAAGATTTGACTGCCACAGACCTGGAGTATAAAGCTAGTGAAACAAGTCGAACAACTTTGGAAATATTGGATCACGTACATGGATTGTCTACAACTATTTTAAATGGAATAAGCCAAAAACCAAATGTTCGGGGAGATGATGCAAAAGAAGAGTTGGGTTATCAAGAGCTGAGGAAACTGACTTTGGAAAATTTAAAAGCAGCTAGTGATATTTTGCGAAAAGAAGGAGCTAAGGTGGAAGCCATGAAAGTTGTTTTTCAAAGAGGGGAGAAGACTTCTGAATTTCCATTTTGGAATTTAGTGAATGGTCCGATTGAAGATGCGATTTGGCATGCTGGTCAATTGGTTTATAATCGAAGAGCTTCGGGAAATCCACTTGCTCCAGGTGTAAGTGTTTTTAGTGGAAAAAAGAGAAATTAATATTTTTATAAATATTTATGCTTAGAGACAAGGCATGCCTTGTCTCTACGATACGTTAAATCTTTACCACAAATTTCTTCGAATTCTCTTTCAATTTTTTTGGTAAACTATTCTTGATTTCCTCAAAGAGGGTATCTAGCATTTTCTTTTTGATAAAAGATTTGTGTACCACCAAACTCACTTCTCGTACTGGTCGAGGCTGCCCAAATTGGATAATTCTTTTTTTATCAATTCCTTTGGTCGCCAATTCCGGAAGAATAGTAATGCCTTGATTTTTTTCCACTAATCTTTTTAGCGTCTCCAAACTTCCTGACTTGTAGGAGAAATTAGATTTCAATTTTTCTTTCAGATGACACAGATTTAAGACCTGCGAACGCAAGCAATGTCCTTCTTCCAAAAGCAATAGTTGATTAAAATTTATATCTTCTGGCAGGATGAATTTTTTATCAAAATCAGTTGATCCATACAAAAAGAATTCTTCATAGAAAATTGGAAATTCATCTATATTTTCTTCTTCTAGCGGGGTAGCTAAAATACCAATGTCGAGCTGTCCGTTTTTTAATTTATCAATAATCAAAGACGTATTTATTTCTTCCGCAATAATATTGATCTCCGGAAAGTTGGTGGTTAATTTTTTAATAAAAAGGGGAATCAAGTATGGTGCAATGGTCGGAATGATACCTAGGCGAAGATCCCCTGAAAGGGTTTCTTTTTCTTCTTGAACTGCTTCAAGGAGTTGGTTCTTTTGTTTTAAAATTGCTTTGGCATATTCTAGAATTTTTTTGCCTTGTTGAGTTGGAGCAATGGGTTTTTGTTTTCTATCAAAAATCAATACACCTAATTCTTGTTCTAGTTTTTTTATCATCATACTCAAAGTAGGTTGAGTAACAAAACAATTTTTAGCTGCTTCCGCAAAATGTCTAGTGCGTTCAACTTCAATAATATATTCTAATTGCTGGAAGTTCATATAGATAGATTTTGTCTATTAAGTCATAAAGTTAATCAGTTTGGTTTATAATTTTACGATTGTTACATTTGTTTTTTTTTAAATAAACAAAATAGAAATGGATTTTTTTCAACTAATCAGAGAAGGTAATTTAGCCGCAATCAAAACAGCTGTCGAAGAGGACAAAAATATTATACATCAAAAAAATGAGCGTGGTTTTACTCCATTGGTTTTGGCAGGTTATAGTAATCATTTAGATTTGACTTTGTATTTATTGAGTCAAGGAGCTGAAATTAATGAAGTCGATGCTGCTGGAAATACAGCCTTGATGGGAATATGTTTTAAAGGATATTTAGAAATTGCAAAGGCTTTAATTGCAGAGGGAGCAGATGTGGATGTCGTTAATTTAAGTGGCGCAACTGCGCTGATTTATGCAGCGATGTTTGGACAAACTAAAATTGTAAAAATATTGTTAGAAGCAGGAGCAAATAAGTCAATAGAAGATGCTCAAGGCTATACTGCGGCAACCCATGCTAAGCTGAAAGGGTTGTTGGAGATTGCAAAAATATTGGAGTAGGAAAAAGTAATCAAAATCAAAATGTCAATCAAAATCAAAAAAGTAAATGATAATATTGTACTAGTTTTTTGATTTTGATTGACATTTTGATTTCTAATTCTGTCTATAAATAGTAATATCTCCTTTTTTCTGAACTATAGTTCCATCAATATGACAAGGGAATTCTAAGAAATATATCACTACTCCAGTTGGAACTTTTCTTCCTCTTGAAGTTCCATCCCAACGTTCGTTGATGTCGTTTGATTGGAACAATAAACCTCCCCATCGATCAAAAACTTGAAATTTATAATTTTCAATAATTAAAGCAGAAGAGTATTTTATTTCTAGTACATCATTTTCTCCATCTCCATTTGGAGTGAATGCATTTGGAACTCCTACCAAGTCTTCTGAGCAAAAATTAATTAACTGAATTGTTGTATTTAATGTTTTTTCACAACCTGTGAATAGGTCAGTTACCTTAACTGAATATGAAGTAGTGACATCAACATTAGCAGTTGGATTAGGACAATCGGTACAACTTAATCCATTTTGTGGAAACCACTCATAACTATAATCTGAGAGAGAATTTTCAACATTTAATAAAACTGATTCTCCTTCAAAAAAGCTGTAAAGAGCAGGAATATATACATCTGGTAAATTGTTCACTTCAATTAATGCTTCCGAGGTATCAGGTGCGCAACTTGATAGTGAGGCAATAACGGTATAAGTAATGTCATTAGTTGGAATTGCTGTGGGATTTGCTATCGTTGGGTCCGATAATCCTTCCGCTGGAATCCACTCAAATTGATCTGCTGATCCAATGATATCTAATTGTGCAGTATCTCCCAAACATATGGTTGCGCCAACTGCTTCAATTTCTGTTTTATCAACCACACTTACTCGAAGTGAATCAGATAAAGTACATTTGTCAGCAGTTATTACTAAGGTATAAATTGTTGATTCTGAGGGCATTGCCTCTGGGTTTAATAAAGTTGGATCATCTAAACTTGAAGCAGGAGTCCATGCAAAAAATGGATTTATATTTCCAAAGGGATACAAGAATTCAGCTTCCAGAAGAATTGATTCGCCTCTACAAACTGTTGCATTTTCACCAACAAAAATGTCTTGTTGAGACAACACATTTACTCGAACGGTATCAATAATATCGCAACCTTCAGCGGTTGTTACTTGTGCTACAAAATCAGTCGTTACATTTGGACTCGCTACTGCGTCGAAACAGGCTGAGCAGTCTAAGCCATCGGAAACTAACCAAATCGGATTGTTACCAATATTTAGATGTAGTTGTGCCGTATCACCTTGACAAATCGTTCGATCTTCCCCTGCGAAAATTTGATTTTGATCGAGTACATCGACAGTAACTGAACCGATACTGGAGCAGTTAAAACTATTTGTAACGGTTACAGTATAGGTTGTAGAAACTTCAGGTGAAGCAATTGGATTTATGCAATTGTCATAACAGGTTAATCCTAATTGACTATCGTCCCAGAGGTAGGAGAAAATATCATCACCTCCATCCACAAAAAGTTGTACGACATCATTAGCACAGATAAGCGTATCATTTGAAATTTCAACTACTGGAGCATAAACTGGCCGAACATCTACTTGAAAGTCAACTCTTGTTTCGCATCCTTCGCTGCTGACTGCCACAAAAGTATAGATGGTCGTATCGATCGGATTAGCAATTGGATCTAAACAATTTAAGCAGCTAAGCGTTGGGTCATTCTCCCAAAAATAAGTTACACCAGTTGGATCACTTGTGATGGTCGCTAGTAGCTGAGTAATTTCTCCAATACAAATTTCTTGGTCACCAGTAATCGAAATATCTGGTTGAAGCAAAACTGTAATATTTTGAGAAATAGAATCCACACAACCTACATCTGTAGTGACAATTAACTGCGCTTGAAAGCTAGTTCCATCGACATAGGTATGAGTAGGTTGTGACAAAAATGATTCAAACCCATCTCCAAAAATCCAATGCGTTTGTTCCACATTTCCGTTGATGACGGTGGTTAAATCTGTAAAAGTAACTTCCAATGGTTCGCATCCCATAATATCAGACATGGAAAAATTTGCATCAGGAACATCTCCAATTCTAATATATTCGTCTTGGAGCAAAGTGTCAGAACAATAGGCATTGTGAGCAATTAAAGTCACATCATATAATCCTGGTTGATCGAAAGTTACAGTAGGTTCAAAGTCATTTGAAGTGGCAGGTAAACCACCTTGGAATTGCCATTCCAAACTATCAATTGAACCGGTTGAATTAATTAAATTCAAAAATGTAATTGGATTGTTAAAATCACAAAGGACAGTATCTGTTCCTTGAAATCCTAAGTCTAATACTGGTACAAAAATACTAGTCGGTGACTCCAAAATTCGCTCACAACCAATCTGATCAATGATGGCTAACTTTGGAATATAAGTTCCTCCTGGATAATAATAAACAGTTGTATCTGTACTCGCACTTAACACGGTATCTAGTGGAGAACCATCTCCAAAATCCCATAGATACATAAATTGACCTTGCGATTCTGCAAAGAAAGTTACTTTCATTGGAGCACAACTAGTATCCACTTCGTAATGAAAACTTCCTAGTGGACCATCTAAAACAATTAAATTTTCTACCACAAAAGTGTCCGCACAATTTTCATTGGAGTTGGCAATCAAAGTCACATTGTAAATTCCTGGGATGGTATAAACGTGAGCTGGATTTTCTAGATCAGATAATCCACTACCATCTCCAAAATCCCATTGGAATGTGGTTGCATTTACTGAAGTGTTTTCAAAATTTACCACTAGTGGAGGACAAGAGGCATAGCTGGTATCTAAAGCAAAATTAGCAGCAGGATCAGCAATGACAATATCATATTCTAAACAATAAGTATCTACACATCCATAAACATCAGTTACCGTCAGACAAGGATTATAAATTCCTTCTGTCATGTAAATATGCATTGGATTAGCATCAGTAGAAAAAATTCCATCTCCAAAATCCCAGCTATAAGTAGGATTTAATGCAGCAGTATTATTGGAAAAATTTATTGGAAAATTAGTACAACTTAAAGTGTCTGCATCAAAATCAGCTATAGGTCGAGTCACTTCAACAGCTGTTGGAAGAACTAAACTTCCTACACATCCCCAATTATCAGTAACCGTTAATGCAACTTGATGCTGACCTAAATCTTGAAAGGTATGAGTTGCCGTTTGTCCAGTTGCAGTAGCTACATTATTTTCAAAAACCCAATCCCATTGTAAATTGTTGGCGAAAAGGTTTGAAGAATTTTCATTAAATGTAACTTCAAATGGTTGACAACCACCTATAACTTTTGGATCAAAATCTACCGTAACTTCATTGGCATAAATCGTTTCATTAAATTGGGTCGTATCTTTACATCCATTTATATCAGTTACAATTAATTGCAAATCAGTATAAGTGCCAGCTGTAGGCATGGTAATATTTGTATTGGCAATGGTAGCATTGGAAAAAGTAATTCCAGCTCCGGACCATTCATATTCTTGTGCATGTACCGAACTATTGATGGCTGAAATGGTCATAGGTACACAACCTTCTGTATCTGAAACGGTGAAGGAAGACAAAGGGTCATGAATATATAAAGTTTGAGTTGTCGAGTGAGTACAATTTGTGGTAAAATTTTGAGTGGTCAAAGTCACGACATAAGTTCCAGTATCTGGATAAGTAAAAATTGGTTCAAATAAATTTGACGTATCACCATCCTCTCCAGCTACACCAAAATCCCAAAAATAATTATCTGCTCCAATTGAACTATTCGTTGATTCGATGTAAAGGGAGTTTGTACAATTTTGAACAATAGAAAAAATCGCCTTTGGAGCAGTTACTTCTATGTAATCTATCAAAGTAATTTGTCCAACACATCCTTTATCTGAAGCAATTAATGTCACATCGAAAAAACCAGTATCAGGGTAAGAAGTGGAAGGGTTTTGGGCAACATCAGTTTGTGTATTTCCAAAATCCCAAAACCAAGTGTCCACAAATGGAGAAGACAAATCCGTGAAATATACTAACTCATCTACACAAGCTACTGTTGGAATTGCTTCAAAATTTACTAAAGGATCATCTCCTACGCAAACTGCATCACTAAAAGTTTGAGTATCAGAACAACCCAAAGTATTGGTTACAGTCAAAACAATATCAAAACATCCTGTATCAGGAATCATAAAATTCGGTGCCTGATCTGTTGAACTTAATAATCCAGAGGGAGTATTTATTTCCCAAAGCCAATTAGTAATCGGTAAAACAGTAGTTGAGTTATCGGCCAAATTTATATTCAAAGGAGTACACCCCGAAAATTGATTATTCACCATGGAAGCTTCTGTATCCACCAATTCTATGTTCGTAGTTGAAATGACGCTTTCACAGCCATTTGCATTAGTTACAGTTAGGCTAACATTATAAGTTCCAAAATCAGTATAAACATGATTTGGATTTTGTTGATTACTAGTTGATCCATCGCCAAAATCCCAAGACCAAGAAATTGCATCAGCTGAAGTTCCTGTGAAATTTACAGCGTGAGGAATAGAACAACCCAAAGTATTATCATTATTGTAGGCAACATCTGGTAATGCAAAAACTTCAATCTCTGTTGTGGTAGTATGGCTAGAAGTACAGCCTGCAATTTCTCTGGTTAAAGTAACGGTATAGAATCCATCATTTTGATAAACATGTGTTGGGTTTGCATCGGTCGAAGGCAATGTTCCATCCCCAAAATCCCAGCTAACATTGTCTGCAGCATCTGCAGATCCATCCGAAAAGGTAACCGATAAATCTTCGCAGCCTTGGTCAGGAGTAAAAGTAAAATCTACCACATAACCAATGTTGATATAATTTTCCAAAACTAAAGTATCTTGACAATTAGTATCTGCATTTTGACCTATCACAGTTATGGTATAAGGGCCTTCATTATTATATAAAACTGGAGGTGGAATCGTTCCTGAGAAATTAACACCGTTGCCGAAATTCCAGTTGTATGTCATATTTGGTTGAATATTATCATTGACAAATTCAACAATAAATGGAGGTTCACATTTAAATGTTTCTACTGCATGAACTTCCACCACAGTAGGCTCATAGGTGGTGATATAATTATCTTTAGAAATAAAATTCATACATCCATTTTCATCAGTAACAGTCAAACTAATATTATACTGATCTGCAATAGAGTAGGTACTTTCTGCATCTGGAGAAGAACCTCCATTATTAATAATTACACCTGCAGATCCATCAACCCCCCAAATAAATTCAGTTATATTGGTCGAACTTCCTGTATAATTAAATGAAGCGGTATGTGGAATACAACCTTCTGGAGAGGGGGATTCGAAGTCAGGACTTGGCAAGGGATGAACGGTGATGAAATTAGGTTCACAAAGTGAAGCAGTATTGCCATCACTATCGGTTACCGTTAAGCAAATTTCATAACTTCCAGCTGAACCAAAGATTCTTCCTTGACATTCATTGCTAGAATTCACACCTCCTAAGTTCCATGTCCAGGAAACGATGCTTCCTGCGGTAGAAGATGAATTGTCACAAAAATTAACTTGAACAGATCCACATCCTTCAGTTTGATCTGCTGTAAAATTAACGGTGATTTGTGCGGCGGAATTAAATATTCCAAAGCAAATAAAAATAACCAACAACAGTTGTCTATTTATTGACATCTCAATATAGGGTTTATACAGATTAAAATAATAACACGTTTAAGGATATGACTGGGGATTAACTGCTCTACTCAATTTCTTCTAAAAGGAAAATTTAGGGGAATTGTTGATGAATTGAAAATTTTGCCTTTTATCAAATTTATACCCTGAGGGATGAGAGGAATTTTATTAATACAATAGTAATGTAAGTTAGAGATGAAGTTCTGTGAAAAAGATAGATTTTGTGACAGCTTTTTGTACAGGGGGTTCCAATGAAAATTTTTCATTTTGCTAAAAAGTTAAGTATTTTTCAGAATAGGGTTTTAAAACAAAAGTATAAAGCAAGGTGTTTATAAAAAGCTAAAAGTCAGCTTTTTATAAATATAAGCATTCTATAGTGTAAATAAAAAGACTTAAAGGGATTGACTTTTAAGTCGTGTTTAAGATGAGTTTTCTTTTTGAATATTGGACAAAAGTAAACATTATAAAAACAAGTATTATAAAATTTTGTAATGTTTATTTTGTAAAAAAACCGAGGATATGTAAAAGTAGTTTTGACCTAATAAAATTCTAATCTTTAAATGAGAAAAGGTGAACCGATTTTCAATAAAAAAGAATAAATAATTTGAAATAAGAAAAGCTACCCTGGTTTCCAGAATAGCTTTTCCATTTTTTTTATAAAAACACTCCTAGTGTCGAGTTAATTGGTAGTTCGCTTGATCTCAACAATTTCGACTCTTCTTTCTACAGAGGCTTCCACACTATAAATAGAATTTCTTTGATCATCCAAATCGTCACTAATTCCCTGTGAAGCTGTTGTTTCTCCAAATGGTTTTTCAGAAATAATTAACTGACCAGATTTTAAAAATGGTTTGAAAATACCATCTGCATAAGCTTTAAAATGATTCCGCACACAGGAAATTCTTCGTTTGGATAAATATAAATTGTAATCCGTTTTTGCTCGTGGACTTGTGAATCCTTTTAAGAAAATTTCTACTTGATCACCATCATTTAATCTTTTTAATAAAATATTGGAAAACAAAAACAGGTGATCGTACCCCTTTTGGACTTTGTTATCAAAGAAGTTAATGAGATCATTTTCTGCTTGAAATTTATTTTCTTCTGCCAATGGATCGGTATATTCATCTATAAATTCATATTTCCGACTAATGTATGGCAAGTAAGATTCTTCATAAGATTTTTTGGTAGTTGACCTTCGAGTTCGCTTGTCGGGTTCATCATTATCATAATATAATGCTAATGGAAGAAAGTCCTCAAGCGTCGTTGGAACTTGCGGAAGTTCAGGTGTAATAGGATCAATTGGTTCTGGCGGCTCTTCAACAATTAATAATGAATCAATCGGTGGCGGCTCGTCAGGCATCACTTCTTTAGGGAAATTTATTTTATAAATATCATTACAACAAGTTTTATTAGCCTTGTTCAAATACATTGATCCTATTCGATTACTTGCCAAAAAAGCAGCAGTAGTATCGGCATTCAAAGTATAGTAAATATCATTATAACTACTATTGGTTGGGTAACCTAAATGTTTTGCTTCAGTCCAACCATCAACTGTGTTTTTACTTTTATAAATGTCAAAACCACCCAAGCCTTTATAGCCATCTGAACTAAAATATAAAGTTTGAGAAGGCTCATGAAAGAAAGGAGTTAGGTCATTATATTTAGTATTGATACTTTCAACATTGATTGGATCAGAGAATTTTTTCCCATTAATTTCACTTACCCAAATATCTAAACCACCTTTTCCTCCTGGACGATTCGAAACAAAATACAACAATTCTTTTCCCGTTTTTGGATCAAAACCAATCGCAGGATGAGTTGCAGTAAAACCTTTTTGATTAATACTTTTGGGGAGTTTGATTATTTTCTTTTTCCAACGACCTTTTCTTTTTGTATCTTTTTCTTTGTAACAAAGTGTGCACGTAATTTCTACACGACCTTTATTTTCACATTGGGTATAATAAATTCGTTTTTTATCTCGACTAAATGCAGTATGAGCGGTGTGTAATTTATCATCATTAAATTTGTACTTCATTGGTCGTCCTTTCGAACCTTTAACTGAATAAAGCACCTTAGTCATTTTTTTCTCAGGAATACTTTTGTCTTTAGGATTTCGAAATTTGAGACTAGAATAAAATAAGGTATCTCCTTTCATCATCGCTCCAAAATCTGAATATTTAGAATTGACCCTTTTATTTAATCGATTAACTTCAATGTCTTCGGGGATTGCAACTAAATCAACAGCCCATCTGCAAGCTTCGATTTCGGACTTTGCTTGTTCTATTTTCTCTGTATTTCCATTTCCACTCGAAATGTATTTTTCAAAATATCGAATGGCCTCTGCATAAGCACCTTGATTTTTTTTCACTTTTCCTAACCAAAAGTTTGTCAAGGGAAAATTATCAACCTCTTCACCTTGCAGAATTTTCGAGTAGTACTCTTCCGCCAATTCATAATTATGATAGAGTCTAGCGACATCGGCAAATTTGTAAATGACTTCAGCTGATTCATTCTTTATTTCCAAGGCATTTTGAAAATAAACCATCGCTGCATAGTAATCTTTCTGTTGAGTAGCTTTGTCTCCAGCTTTTACGTATGCTTTGAATGTTTGGGCATGAATATTTGAAAAAGAAAAAACAAGAAAAAGTAGGATAAGAAGATTCTGAATTGTTTTTATCATTATGTATGTCATTATTTCATAGAGACGAAATACATTGCATCTCCAATCGTCAATTTTATTATAGCATTTTCGACCGTCAATATAATAATGTATTTTCAGTTATCAATTTTTTGTAGCTAAGAGACGTAAAGTATCGCTTCTCCAAGGGATTTAAAAAACAGGACAAGATTCAATCACCTTGACACATTCTTTTACATTTGTAATGGTGTACATTGCTCCAATTTCGATTCCTCCATTTCCATTAGTTGCATTATCGAAGGCTGAGATATTCGTATCGTAACTCACTCCAATTTTCCAAGCAGCGTAATGTAATTCAAAAGTAGGAATAACAGCATCACCCATACGGAAGGAAGTACCAATTTGAATAGCGACTTCTTTTCCTTTTGCTTCGCTGATATGATAACGACCTGCACTTCCTACTAAAAGTTGTTCGTATGGTCCTTGTAATTGACCTAAAACATGAATAACAATATCCCATTTTGGATGAACTTGAATTACTCCTCCTGAATATATAGAAAGTCTCATTGGTAACTTTGAATCTGGATCGTCTTCAAAGCTTTGAACTGGTCCTGTTAAATGATAAACTCCAATTCCTGCGATAGCTTGACTTCGGTTATCTTCTTTTTTCAACATCCAACTCAAACCAGCATTTACATCAACGAAAGCTTTATTTTCGTTGGAGAAATTTTCTTTACTATCTCTCGTCGGATCATATAATTCTCCATCAAATTGATTGTTGAATTGCAAACCTGAGATTGAAAAGGAACGCTGAGAAGCTACTGACTGAACTCCAAGGCTTATGGTATTCATTTCATTAACTTTATAATGAACTGCACCTGTTACTCCAAATGAGGATAAACTTAATTCCGAATCACCTGCTTTGTCATAGTTGAAATGAACGCCACCTGCGAGTGAAATTTTATCATTTCCTCGAAGTAAGTTGGGCAATTTCATATCAGCAGCTCCTGAAAAAGTCAAATAAGAAACGGGTACTGATTGCCATTGTGAACGATAACTTCCCATGATTCGAACATCTTCTGAAAACATTCCTGCTAAACCAGGACTTATATTTAAAGGAGAGAAATGTGATTGCGAAAAATGAATGTCTTGCCCCAACAACATAATTGCAAATGCAGATGCAAAACAAGTCAAGGTTATTTTTTGTAAAATTGATTTCAAAACTTGAGGGTTTTTGCTGTTGTGATAAAATATTTTTAATGTGTAAGCTAATTATTTTAAATAATTTAACTATCTAATTACACGGATAAAAACCAGTTAAGGTTTGTCTTTCCGTCACTCAAATTAATAAATTCATTTTTATATAAAAAGAAAATTTTAATTTAACCGCTGACTTTGTTTATTTGCAATCATTTTGTAATAATTCCGCAAGGTTCATGCAGCGAATTTTACTTTTAACAAAACGTTATATTCAATCATTTTTTAAATTCAAATATGAAAAAAATAGGAATCACAGGTGGCATTGGTAGTGGAAAAACTACTGTTTGTAAAATATTTGAATCTTTAAGAATTCCAGTTTACTATGCTGATGATCGGGCGAAAGCGTTGATGATCGAAAATAAAGAATTGATTAATGGAATAAAAAACTTGCTCGGTGATAAATCTTATTTTGATGATGGTTCATTGAATCGTCAACATATTGCTAGTATCGTTTTTAAAGACAAAAAGAAATTAGAAAAATTAAACGGTTTGGTTCATCCAGCTGTCGCAAAGGATGGCATCCTTTGGCAACAATCTCAATCATTAGTTCCCTATACTTTGAAAGAAGCTGCTTTGCTAATTGAAAGTGGCAGTTTTCAGGCACTCGATTATTTGATCACAGTTTGGGCACCTAAGGAAACTAGAATTCAAAGAGTGATGAAAAGGGATGGGACGACTAGGGTAGAAGTGGAAGCTAGAATTGATAAACAGATGTCTGAATTTGAGAAGTTAAAATTAGCGCAGTTTGTGATTATTAATGATGGGGAGAAGTCATTGGTGCAGCAGGTGCATAAATTGCACCTGAGATTTTCGTAAAGAATTACAACAATATAGTAAATGGCATTTAAGCATGTGGTGGTCTGCTTTAGCTGACCTAAAAAAAGGGTAAAGCGAATTTTTTCAATTATATTTTTTTTAATGTCGCTTTGTTCCAATTTTTTCGGTCAGCTAAAGCAGACCACCACGTGTTTTTAATGTTGCTAGGTGTCCACTAAGTCTGTTAATTCTTTTGGTAATGTTTTATTCGTTTTTGCGCCCAACTCTTTGATTCTTTCTGCTCGTCCAATTAATGTATCTCCAAATTTTTTTGAATCCACTAATTTATTCATCGCATCGTCATACGCATTTTTAGCTCCATCAATCCGATGTCCAATTCCTTTTAAATCATCTACGAAATTAACAAACTTATCATACAACAATCCACTTTGCCTTGCAATTTCGATCACCGAATTTTTTTGTTTTTCTTGTTTCCAAATATAGGCAACAGTTCGCATGGTCGCCAAAAGGGTAGAAGTGGTTACCATTACAATATTTCGATCCAATGCTTCTAAAAATAATTTTTTATCCTCTGTGACGGCTAAATTAAAAGCAGGCTCAATGGGTACAAACATCAATAAATAATCTGGTGAATTGATTTGATATAATTGTTGATAGTTTTTTTTATTCAAATCCTTGATGTGTTGACGAGTGCTATCGATATGACGTTTGAGGTGTTTCGTTTTTTTCTCTTCATTATCTGCGTTAAAATATTTTTCATAGGCCGTCAACGATACTTTTGAATCAATAATTAAATGTTTTCCCTCTGGTAAATTGATGATACAATCAGGCCGTTTTTCTTTTCCTGCATGATCTTTATAACTGGACTGAGTTTCATAGTGAATCCCTTTTTGCAATCCAGCTTTTTCCAAAATCATTTCTAATCTAAACTCTCCCCAATCACCTTGCGTTTTTGATTCACCTTTGAGTGCGGAGGCTAAATTATTAGCATCCAAACTTAGTTGCATATTTAAATCTCGCAATTGTTCAATTTCCTTTTTCAAAGAAACACGATCACGAGTCTCTTCCAAAAATCGAGCATTTACTCCAGTTTCAAATTCTTGAATTTTTTCCTTCAAAGGATTTAAAATATGATTGAGTTGTAATTGATTTTGTTGTGAAAATTTTTGACTTTTTTCTTCTAGTAATCGATTAGCGATATTTTCAAATTCAGTTTGAAAACGTTGCTGAAGATTTTCTACTTCTGATTTTTGAGAAGCCAATTTTTTATTGATATTTAAAATTTCATTTTCTTTGGCAGAAAGCTGACTACCAATTTTTCGTAATTCTAATTCTTTGTCTAACAAATCATCTCGAAATAAATCAGCTTGATTTTGAATGGAATCGTGTACTTCTTTGAGTACATATTTTTCGTTCACTTCCTCTAGTGGAAGACTTTCGTAGCGTCCAGTAAATTTATACTTGGCAATAAACCAAGCTGCAATTGCTCCAATTAACAATCCCACTCCTAAGAAAATAATTTCCATAAAATCCACCATAATCTTTATTGTTTATTTATCAAATGTTTCGTTTTAAGTCAAGCGAAAGTTGAGATTAACACTAGCTTTAGGAGTTCTTTAATTTATCTTAGACTTGACACGAAATATGTTGATGAAAATTCTTTTGTTTTATATCCCCATGAAATGAAGAATGAGCAAACATAAAAGTACAAATAATTGCTAAAAATAAATAATATGTTTGAAACAATTTGTGTTTTTTAAAAGTGAAATCTAAATGACAATTTGATGTTTTCTTTGTTAAAATAAATGGAATGTGAACTAGGTTACATACTTGGAAAATATATTTTTTTAGTTTTATGATATCAAATTTTTAATCATTTATCAAATTTTAAAAATCTAATTACATGAAAAATTTCCTTTTATTATTTGCACTTCTGACAGTAGTTTCTTTTGGTTGTAAAGACGATGATGATACTATGGAGACTACTCCTTATGCTGTTGATATTACCATTGATGCTCCAACTGCAAATGCTGTAGTGAATGTTGATGAGGCTATGGCTGTAAAAGTTGATTTTGCCAGAGGTGAAGAAGAAGTGATTCACCATGTCAAAATTTTTGTGCTTGATGCAGATGGAAATACCATTGAAACTTTGCTTGAATCACATGCGCATACCGCTGGAAATTACGGGTATGATAATGCATCAGCTTATACACCAACTGCTGCGGGTACTTATAAAATTAAAGCAGTTTCACATGATATGGAAGGCGTACATGCTGATCCTTTGGAAGTGACATTTACTGTTCAATAGATGATTCTTTTTCGTTTTATGAACGATGAAATAAAATCAATTAGAAAAATAATTCAAAAAAAAATCGCACTCAAGCTGAGTGCGATTTTTTTTTTGAAAGATGGGAAAACTAAAATATTATAACTTAAATCTTAAACCAACTTGAATCTGATGAATTCTAAATTTTTCAAGATCCAATTGGTCTAACTGTTCCGATTGTCCAATTTTATTGAAATGATAGTTTCCTTTCAAACTAGTAAAAATGTTAGTTCTAGCTCCTGTTTTAACGTTTAGGTTTAGACCATAAAGTCCTTGCCATACTCCTTGTTTTTTAAAATCAGATTCAATCATATCAAAATCTTTTCCTGAGTGGAATCCTAAGATAGATCGAGCCATTCCTCCTTCAATTTGAAGACTTGCTCTGTTCAATGAAATCAAATCATATCCCACAGTCATCGGAATACTGATTAGTCGATATCTATTGAAATTTTTGGAAGAAGTTTTTTCAATCTTCGCAACATCAGCTACTCCAAAAACATCTTGCGTGGACCCATCTTGAAAATGATTAACGGTAATTAATTGGTTATCAACTTCTTCTGAAAATGATTGCTCTGTGGTTGTTTCAAGTTTTTTGACAAATTGATCATAGTTTATGCCAGTCTTAAAAAACCATTTACTTCGTCCAAATCTATATTCGTAAAACGCATTTACCGTAACTGCATCCAAAGAACTTTCTTCTGGTAATACTTGTCCTTTAGTCTGGATTCCATAACCTGCTACTATTCCAAAATAATTCGGAGTAGAAGTAGAAGGAGGGTAAACTGTAGGAATACTATAGTAGGAAACATCTAATATTTCATAATTTTCCTCTTGAGAAAATTTCAAAAGACTGGTTTCTAAACTTGGTAAAAATAAAACGGCAATTGGTTGAACTTCTTTTTGAGAAATAGCTGAATCAATTTGAATCGTATTTTTAACTGCTTTGTCCGTTTCATTTTCTTTAGGAGAAATAAGACCAATAGTTGATTTTTTAGGAAAACCTAAATTCTCATCAGATGTAATTACATTGTTATTTTTTGTTTTAGAAAAAGGAGTATTTTTTTCTATCCCTGATTTAGTTTCCTTTGAGTTTGAATAGTTTTGATTTTCATAGCTCTTATTTTTTGAAGCATTTTGGATAGTTTTAGTTTCCGTAATTATATTATCATCAATATTATTTTGGTTGGTGTTTCTAGAATCAGGTAGAATAGGAGAGGTAGATACGGTTTCTTCCAAAGGTTGAGACTCAGTTTTTGAACTAACTTCAGTTTCCGTAATTACGTTGTTATAATTGTTGTCAGTTTCGTTATTTAACAAAAAGTAACTTCCTGTAACTCCAATAGTAAGGAATCCAAATAGCATCCAAAAGAAGAGAAAATTCTTTTTCTTTTTAGGTGGTTGCCTTTTGGCTTGAAGTAATTCCCAAGCATTTTCTAAATCCATTGGTGAATCGTAATCGCCTAATTTATCGTCCAAGTTATTATCTAGCCAATCTTGTTTCATAATTCTGTACCGTTTTTTTTTGTAAAAGATGTTTTAGCATTTTCTTAGCTCTTGCTAGTTGTGATCGGGAAGTGGCGGGAGCAATTTCCAAAGCACTTCCAATCTCCTGATGTGTCCAACCTTCAAAAATATTAAGGTTTAAAACCTTTCGATACCCATCAGGTAATTTTTGTACGGCATTCAGAATTACTTCTTTGGGAATGGTTCTAAATTCAGATTCAGTTAATTCTTGTTCAGGTAGTTCTTCTGGGAAAACCATAGTGATTTCCCTTTTTGATTTTCTAAGTTGCTGTAAAACTATATTCGTACAAACTCTATGTAACCAACCTTCGAATGAACCTTTGCTTGCATCAAAGTGATTTATCTTTTCGAATACATGGATAAAACACTCCTGCATAAAATCTTGAGCTTCAACGTTTTGTGAGGCGTAACGCCTGCAAATTGTCATCACTCGTGGAGCAAAGCGGAGAAAGAGTGCTTTCTCCGCTTGCTGATTTTTAGCTTGACACAATGATATGATATCTTGTAAATTCAAGGTGTATTTTAATTTTCTATTATTACTGCTGATAATGAAACATTTGAATTTGGGTAAGTCGTCCAAGGGTCAGGGCCATTAGCATCATATTCTTTGATCTTGACCGAAACATTTTCCATTGAAATATCTAATATCTCTCCAATGTTTTCTCCTACTTGATTAACTGTTACTACTGAACTAGAGCTCGTTTTTACACCTGTATAAGCGGTAAACGTCAAGTCGGATGAAGCATTAGCAGGAGGACCATAGGCGAAAAAACTTGAATTTGTTTGCCAAATTGGACTATTTATATCACCTGTTCCATTTACTATTGAAAAGTAATAAAAGATGGTGTCAGTAGCTCCTAAATCTTCATAGTAAGTAAATACATACCCATTACCTTGGATGGAGACGGTACAATTATCAAACACTTTTGGAGCAAATCCATCTATGCTAATAATCACCTCTCCGAGTGTAGGATTTATACTTGTACATACGATCACATTTCCTGCATCAATATTTGGAGTTATTTGTAATGTTTGAGTAGCGCTTACTAATTCTGTATTTGGATCTACCCCTGAAAGTTCGATTTCTGATAAATCACAGGTTGGAATTAATGCGCTAAATTCTCCAGCAGCGTTGGTAGTCGTTTGCTCATAGAACGAGTGGGTGGTAATTTTAAAATATACTATTCCATTTTCAATTGGCTGTAAATCACAATCTACCAATGTTCCAGTTACTAATGAAAAATCAGTACTACTTGAAATATTGAATATTCCTAAATCTTCTACATCACTTGTAAATGGTCCGATGTTTTCAGAAAAAAGAACCGTCGTCCCGCAGATGTCTAAAATTTCTAACAATAGATTTACATTTTGAGGAACGAAGCCGTCAAAGCCTCCAATTTCATTTGTCCAGGAAGAGAATGATGCTCCTGTAGCCACATCAGTAATTCGAACATTGAGAGTTGCGACTCCTTTATTGTCAAATATTTGACCTGTGATTTGAGTGAATTCTCCTGGCACATCGCAATTCCAAAAAGTAAAGTGTTCTACTTCTCCTACATATTTTCCATTTTGTAAAACTGCTTTTCCTTCTTCCATCCAAAGTCCTTTTTCCTCATCAAAATGCCAAAGTGGAATTTCAGCAGGAGCAGTATTTAAAATTGAACTTGGAACATCAGTAGTTAAGGTTGCCGTTTTGTTGATGTTTAATTTTTGACCTCCATCACCTTCCAAAATAACATTGACCATTCCGTAGCTTTCCAAAACTTGCAACTCATTATTGGTGTTTCGAGCCATCAAATTTCCAGGCATAATCTGATCTAAGTCAGCATGAGTTGGGTCAATGTAAAAGCTATAAACATTGACATTCCCATTGTACGCATTACCTTGTTCATCTACAATACTATTTGCTTGAAATTGAACAGAGGAATTTTGATCAATGGAAATTTCACCGCCATTGCTGGAATTAAAGGTTTCGGGAGAGCCCTTTTCTGTTAGTTGAATTCTAGTTCGACTAGTAATTGTTTTGGAAGGAACTAGTGTTTTAATTTGATCGAAGTAACCAGATTTTTCCACTTTAATTACTGCAAATTTGTCATTGACTAAACCTTTGATTTCAAAGAAACCAAATTCATCTGTTACAGTAAAAGCATTTAGAATAGTCACTTGTGCTTCTTCAATTGGTGCGCCATTTCTATCGGTAATAAATCCGTTGAGCGTGCTTTCAATATTAGTTTCAGGTTCGGTTGGAATGGTAGTCATTTCAGTTGTAAGTGTATCTTTTCTACAACTTGCGAGTGAAATGAGAATTAATGAAAATAATAAAATTAGGTTTCTAGTATTCACGATATTTTGTTTTTAGTTAAATGTGATTGATTTTTTTTGCGCGCTGTCAATTATAATTATGCTGGAAATATTGAAACGCTGCACGAAAAGATATTTTTTTTTATAAAAGATTAAAATCGGTCGGAATTTGAAAGTATTGCACATCTGGTTAAGAGAAGAAAGATTGCTTTTAAGTCATATCTAAAATAGAAAAGCCTTTCTAATTGAATTGTTTAGAAAGACTTCCGTTTTTTTCATTACACTACATTTTTTGAAAATTAATTTTTCATAAAAATGGCTTTGCGACACCCGTGAGATGGCATTTGAGAATAGGTAGGTTTCGTAAACCGAATTATTTATTACGGTTCTTTTAAAGAATTGCTTTACGATACCTTTCGGTGACACTAATGCCATCTCACGGGTGTCGCAAAGCCTAAGTTTTCCAAATTAATTTAAATTTTTTGTCTCTCAAGGAGTGTAGGGTAGAGGTTTTTTTAGCAACTTTTTAACTTCAGTTTTAAGAACTAGGAAAATTAAATTATTTCCAACCAGTTAAAATAGAGATTAATCAAATGACTTGCAGAAAAAAAATCGCACCCATTTTTTGAGTGCGATTTTTTTGTGAAAATAGAAAACTAGAATAGAGTTTATTTTAGTTCAAAAAGAATCATAATTTAAATCTTAGACCCACTTGAATTTGGTGAAATCTAAACTTTTCCATTTCCAATTCATCTGATACTCCAATTTTATTGAAATGATAATTACCTTTGAAGCTAGTGAAAATATTAGTTCTAGCTCCTGTTCTAACATTAAAATTCAAACCATAGATCCCTTGCCAGACTCCTTGATTCTCAAAACCAGACTCAATCAAATCAAAATCTTTTCCAGAATGAAGCCCTAAGATAGATCGAGCCATTCCTCCTTCGACTTGAAGACTCATTCTATTCCGTGAAATCAAATCATATCCAACAATCATTGGAATACTAATCAATCGGTACCTGTTGAAGTTATTGGACGTCGTCCTTTCAATGGTAGGAACATCCGCCATACCATAAACATCTTGTGAGGTTCCATTATGAAAATGATTAACAGTAATTAACTGATTCTCAAGTTGTTGGGTATATAATTCCTCTGTTTTGGTTTCAATTGAATTAACGAATTGATCAAAATTGATCCCCGTTTTTAGATAGATTCTTCTATCTGAAAATCGTTTTTCAAAAAGTGCATTGACAGACATTACATCTAAAGAATTTTCTGCTGCCATCACTTTTCCTTGAGAACGATTTCCGTAACCACCTGAAATAACTAAGTAATTTTTAGGCTTAAGTTTAGTCAAAACTTTGTCACTTTCGTCAAATAGAGAATAATCAAGCTCTGAAAAGTTAGCATCTATTTTTTCAAGATTTTGTGGTTGTGCTAACTTTAAAAGACGCGTTTCTAAACTTGGTAAAAATAAAAGAGCAATTGGTTCAACTACTTTTTGAGAAGTAGTTGAATCAATTAGAACTGTATTTTTGATTGCTTTTTCCGTCACGTTTTGTTTTGGAAAAATAAGATTAGAATTTGATTTTTTAGAAAAATCTAAATTCTCATCTGACGTAATTATATTGTTATTTTTTGTGTTAGAAAAAGAAGCATTTTTTTCTACGCCTGATTTAGCCTCTTTTAAATTTGAATAGTTTTGGTTTTCATCGCTTTTATTTATTGTCGCATTTTGATTAATTTTAGTTTTCGTATTTATTTTAGTGTCAACGTTATTTTGATTTGTCTTTTTAGAATTTGATAGAGTAGGAGAGGTCGTTGATATTTTTCCAGAAGGCTGACTTTCAGTTTCTAAACTATTTTTAGTATCCGTAATTATGTTGTTATAATTATTGTCAGTTTTGTCATTTAATAAAAAATAACTTCCTCCTGCTCCAGTCAAAAACAACCCAAAGATGATCCAAAAGAAGAAAAATTTCTTTTTCTTTTTAGGCGCTTGTCTTTTAGCTTGAAGTGATTCCCAAGCACTTTCAAAATCCATTGGAGAATCATAATCGCCTAATTTATTGTCCAAGTTATTATCTAGCCAATCTTGTTTCATAATTCTGTACCGTTTTTTTTTGTAAAAGATGTTTTAGCATTTTCTTAGCTCTAGCGAGTTGTGATCGAGAGGTTGCGGGTGCAATTTCTAATGCACTTCCAATCTCTTGATGAGTCCAACCTTCAAAAATATTTAGGTTTAAAACCTTCCGTTACCCATCAGGTAATTTTTGTACGGCATTTAAAATTACTTCTTTTGGGATGGTCTTAAAATCAGTTTCAGTTAATTCTTGTTCAGGTAGTTCTTCCGGGAAAACCATAGTGATTTCCCTTTTCGATTTTCTTAATTGCTGTAAGACGATGTTGGTACAAACTCGATGCAACCAACCTTCGAATGATCCTTTGTTTTCATCAAAGTGATTTATTTTTTCAAATACATGAATAAAACACTCCTGCATAAAATCTTGAGCTTCAACGTTTTGCGAAGCGTACCGCCTGCAAATAGTCATCACTTGTGGAGCAAAGCGGAGAAAGAGTGCTTTCTCCGCTTGCTGATTTTTAGCTTGACATAATGATATAATAGTTGATAGCTCCAAGGTATTTATTGTTTAATGACTGCTGAAAATGAAATACTTGAATCGAGATACTCGGTAACAGGGTCAGGTCCATTGGCATCATATTCTTTGATTGAAATTTTTACATTGTCTAATGTTACTCCTAGGATTTCTCCAACATTTGAAGCTACTTGATCGACCGTCACGACTGTGTTAGATTGAAAGAAAATATCAAAGTAAGCGTCGAATGTCAATGATGAAGATGCGTTACTTGGAATACTAAAACTTAAATATAAACTTTGTTGAAAGTTAGGATTATTAATATCGTTGTTAGTCTCTTTTAGAGAATAGAAATATTGAATAGTATCTCCATTTCCTAAGTCTTCAAGAAATACAAAAAGGTAACTGATGGTATCAGTACCATTTATATTATTAGTTTTAACATAACAGTTATCAAATATTTTTGGTGCAAATCCATCTATATTGATCGTTACAGATCCAAGTGAAGGATCAACATTGATACATGCGACCACATTTCCTGCATCAATATTTGGACTTATCTGCAAAGTTTGAGCAGCACTCACAAATCCTGTATTGGGATCTACTCCAGAAAGTTGAATCTCTGCCAAATCACAAGTTGGAATTAAGGCACTAAATTCTCCTAAAGCATTGGTACTCGCTTGCTGATAGAATGAATGCGTTTCGATATAAAAAATTACTCTCCCATTTGGAATCGGTTCTAGATTACAATCCACCAAAGTTCCTGAGACTAATGAAAAGTTGGTACTACTTGAGATATTGAATATCCCTAAGTCCTCCACATCACTTGTAAATGGTCCAATGTTTTCAGAAAAAAGAACTGTTGTTCCGCAGATGTCTAAAATTTCTAACAATAGATTTACATTTTGTGGGACGAAACCATCGAAGCCTCCTGATTCATTTGTCCAAGAAGTGAATGATGCTCCTGTTGCTATATCCGTAATTCGAACATTAAGAATGGCGACTCCTTTATTGTCAAATATTTGACCTGAGATTTGCGTGAATTCACCAGGTACATCGAAGTTCCAAAAAGTAAAGTGTTCTACATCTCCAATATATTTTCCATTCTGTAAAACTGCTTTTCCTTCTTCCATCCAAAGTCCTTTTTCTTCATCAAAGTGCCAAAGAGGAATTTCGTCAGGAGCGGTATTTAAAATTGAATTTGGCACATCAGCAGTCAAGGTGGCTGGTTTGTTTATGTTTAGTTTTTGTCCTCCATCACCTTCTAGAATAACATTGACCATTCCATAGCTTTCCAAAACTTGCAATTCATTATTGGTATTTCGAGCCATCAAATTTCCAGGCATAATTTGATCTAGATCATTATGAGTTGGGTCGATATAAAAACTATAGACGTTGACATTTCCATTGTAGGCATTGCCTTGTTCATCTACGATACTGTTCGCTTGAAATTGAACAGAGGAATTTTGTCCAATGGATATTTCACCTCCAGTATTAGCAGCAAAGGTTTTGGGAGCGCTCTTTTCCGTTAATTGAATTCTAGTTCGACTAGTGGTGTTTTTGGAAGGAACAAATGTTTTAATTTGATCGAAGTAACCGAATTTTTCCACTTTGATTACGGCAAATTTTTCGTTGACTAAACCTTTGATTTCGAAGAAACCAAATTCATCCGTTTCAGTAAAAGCATTTAAAATAGTTACTTGTGCTCCTGCAACCGCATCACCATTTCTATCGGTGATAAATCCATTGAGATCACCTTCAATATTGATTTCAGGTTCGTTCGGAACTGTAATAATTTCAGTTGTCATTGTATCTTTTCTACAACTTGCGAACGAAATTAGTATCAAGGAAAATAAAAAAATTAGGTTCTTAGTATTCACGATATTTTGTTTTTAGTTAAATGTGATTGATCTTTTTGCGCGCTGTCAATTAGTATTATGCTAGAAATCTTGGAACGCTGCACGAAAAGATATTTTTTTTAATTTTTTTTTTAAAATTGGTTAGAACTTGCTCCTGTTGATTAGGAAAGAAAAAGCTTACTGTTAAGCTATACCCACAATAGAAAAGCCTTTCTAAACGAATTGTTTAGAAAGGCTTCAAAATATTTAGCAACTTGGATTTATACTAAATAGATTCCATTTTTTTCGAGGCGAATAATTTTTTGTTTGTACAATGCACCGATGGATTTTTTAAAATTCTTTTTACTCATTTCCAGTTGCGCATAAATTTCTCCTGGTGCACTTTTATCAGTCAGATTTAAAAAACCATTTCGCTCTCTTAGTACTTTTAAAATTTTGGAGGAAAATTCGCCGACCACATTTTCGTAGCCTTGCTTTTGAAGGCTCACATCAATTTTTCCATCCTCTCGGATATTTTTTACATAACCAATGACTCGATCTCCTTTTCGAATTTCTTTAAAAATTTCATTTTGGAAAATCAACCCCATATATAAATCATCGATAATTACTTTGACGCCAAGATCAGTTCGATCAGCCACGAGTAAATCTACTTCTTGACCCATTTCCAAATCAATATCTTCCACTTCCACAAAATTCATCCATTTGTTACTCCCCACCAATCGATCGGTTTCACCATCGAGGTACATAAATATGATGTACCATTCGCCAACTTCCAATCTATCGCGTTGTTCTGAGAATGGCACCAACAATTGACGATCCAATCCCATATCCATAAATGCACCAAAATTACTGGAATCAAAAACTTTTAAATAACCAAAACTGTCGAGTTCGATAGTTGGTTTTTGAGTCGTAGCAGTAGCTCGATCTTCGGAGTCATTGAAAATGAATACTTCAATTTCTTGACCATCTTCGAGATCTTTTGGAACAAATTTATTGGGCAATAAAACTTCCTCTGATTGATCTTCATCAGTCAAGTACCAACCATATTCGGTTTCTCGAAAAGCAGTTAAACGATTATATCTTCCTAGTCTGATCATGTTTCTTTTTTTTGGAAAAAGGTAAAGGTAGTGATTTTTTTGCCACTGACTTGGTCTGACTATTATGACTTTTTAAGACTGACGAGAGAGATTTAGCCCGATACGGGTATGTTAGAAAAAGTCATAATAGTCAGTCCAATTTAGAAGTGAAAAAAAACAAAAAAGCCGTTGAGAAAAAGATCCCAACGACTTATTGTTCAAATATATGTATCGAAAATATTTGCGAATTGATTGAAAACTTTATACGGCAACAGTTGCCAAAAGTTTTGCTCGTTGCTCTTTTACGTTATCTGATTTTACATAATCAGCATAACTCATCAAGCTGTCAATGATTCCATTTGGTGTAATTTCGATTACTCGATTAGCAACAGTATTCGTCAATTTAAAATCATGAGAAGTAAAGATCATATTTCCTTTAAACTCTTGCATCGCATTATTCAATGCAGTAATAGATTCCAAATCTAAGTGATTTGTTGGCTCATCTAACAATAAAAAGTTAGGATGTTTCAACATGATTTTTGACAACATACATCTCACTTTTTCTCCTCCAGAAAGTACACTCGATTTTTTGTAAACTTCTTCGCCCGAAAATAACATTCTTCCTAAAAATCCACGAATAAATTGCTCATCTTTTTCTTCCGAAAATTGGCGCAGCCAATCGATTAATTCTAAATCATTTTTATTCTCAAAATATGCGGTATTTTCATTTGGTAAGTAATCATGTGTGATCGTTTGACCAAATTCAATAGTTCCAGAGTCCGCTTCCGTTTCTCCAGAAAGAACATCGTATAATGTATTTACCGCAGCAGAGTCTTTTCCGATTAAAGCAATTTTTTCGCCATGATTCATAGTGAAGTCAACATTAGAAAAAAGTATTTCCCCATCTTCTTTTTTCTTACTCAAGTTAGTCACTTTGAGAATTTGATCACCTGGTTCACGTTCTGCTTGGAAATGAATAAATGGATATTTTCTAGTAGAAGGTTTGATATCTTCCAAGTTCAATTTATCCAACGCTTTTTTACGAGATGTCGCTTGTTTCGATTTCGAAGCATTGGCAGAGAATCGTTGGATAAACTCCATCATCTCTTTTCGCTTTGCTTCTGTCTTTTTATTTTTGTTGGCCATTTGAGAAGCCATCAATTGACTACTCTCGTACCAGAAGGTATAGTTACCTGTGTAGATTTTGATTCGGTTAAAATCAATATCGACAGTATGCGTACATACCATATCCAAAAAGTATCTATCATGCGAAACCACAATCACGGTATTCTTAAAGTCAGCTAAGAAATCCGCCAACCAAGTAATTGTATTGGCATCCAAATCATTGGTAGGCTCATCCAATAATAAAATATCTGGATCACCAAACAAGGCTTGCGCTATCAATACTTTTACTTTTTGACCACCAGTCAATTCTTTCATTAATTTGTGATGCAAATCTTCACTCACGCCAAGGTTACTCAACAAAGTTGCTGCATCACTTTCAGCTTCCCATCCGCCCATTTCACCATATTCATTTTCCAAATCTGCTGCACGCATACCTTCTGCTTCAGTCGCATCAGGATTCATGTAGATAGCATCTTTTTCGATCATGATGTCGTACATTTTTTTATGTCCCATCATGACTGTATTCAATACCGCTTCCTCTTCAAAGGCAAAGTGATTTTGAGATAAAACCGCCATCCGATTACCAGGTTCCATTTCTACACTTCCATTATTGGGATCAATTTCGCCAGAAAGAATTTTAAGGAAAGTTGATTTACCTGCGCCATTGGCTCCGATGACACCATAGCAATTTCCCTTCGTGAATTTAAGATTCACTTCATCGAAGAGTACTCTTTTGCCGTATTGAAGACCTACATCATTGGTTGAAAGCATAGTTGAAATATTCTAATTTATTTGAAAATGGGTGCAAAGGTAAGAAAAAATCGGAAGGGGAGTGTGAAATATAAGTTAAGTTTTAAGGGGGTTGGCGGTTTTTTGTATGGATAAAATGTGAGAAACAATGAATTTCGGAATTAATTGTGGTTTTTGAGTAGAATTGAATTTTTGTATAGATAAGGCTTGCCTTATCTATACAAAAATTCAATCAACATTTTATTCGGAGACATTTTTATTTTGTCTTTTTCTAGATGCCTCTCTTTTTTTTCTGCTTCTTCTTTCCTCTTTTTCTCTAATGCAATAAAGCGTACCGTATTAAATTCATTTATGGTTTTGTGACCATATTTTTTTTGAAACATTTTAAGAAAAACATCATCATTCTTATTTTTACTTTTTTCTAAGATAGACCACAGTCTTAAATTCGCTCTCTGGGTGTCAGAATTAAAAATATCTTCAAAAATAGATGCATTGAGTTTTGAGTCATATTTCCAAATTGCTTCAAATAACCAAAGAGGTCTTTTTATAAAATTTGTCTTTTTACTTTCCTTATACATTTCAACTAGAAATGGAAAAAAATCTTTGTGGGGAAAGTATTTAGCAATTTGAGGAATATGATATTTACTATCCGAAGATTTAAAGTAAGAAAGTAAAATAGGTACATCTTCTTCTTTTTGGTATTTGGCTAAAGCAATGTGGGCTGATGAACTATTTTTTCTCAAGGAGAGTTCTTTGACTCTGGGATAAAATCCTTCGTAAGGTACTAAGCTGTAAAGTCTATTATTACGAAAGACGACTGGATTATTAGAATAGATGATTACACTATCCACAAATCGGTTTTTAATTTTGTCCCCTTCATTTTCATGAATCCATAAATTTAATACATCTCGGTTGATTTGAGTGGGCATTACAAGGCAGCGTGAGACCGTTACTGTTTTAGAATAATCTTTAAGTAATTTTTGAAATGTATTAGAATAAATAAAATCTTCATTCAGAGACAACGCTAAATATGCATGCATTCTTAAATATGGATAAATAGATTTTGAAATTTTTAGGATCGTTTGATGAGATAATTTTTTGCGAAGATCAGGTCTTTTTTTATAACGATAACCGTAATTCATACCTAATATGGTTACTCTACTTAAAGAATCAATTACCATTTGTTCTTTTCTCGAATCGGTAAAGTTTTCTTTAAATAGTGGAAATGAAATATTTTTATCATTGCAAGAGGAGAGAAGGAAGAGGAGGGAAATTGAATAGATTAGCGTTTTCATAATTTTATTTTTGGTTGTAATTACTAAGAGAGCATAAAAGTATCGGATATTTATTTGCAAGTTAATTATAATAGGTGGCTTTTTTGTTTTTCCACATTCCGTACCTACGGCACATGTTTCGTGTTTTTATTTTCTCCACCAACATGATGTACTTCTGGCGCAAAAGTCAAGATTGAACTATTGATTCGCATTAAATACAAGCTCATCTTTTACATATTTACAATAATCCGATCTTTTAATTCCGTCTCCGCAACCAACAACGCATTAAAAAAATCTCGATGAGAATTTAAAATACTCCCTTTGGTTTTTCTATAGGTAAGTTGGACGAGTTGATTTAACGCAGACTTATTTCCAGAAAAATATAACTGAAAGAAAGCAGCTATAATTTGACTATTCACAGAACAGACCGTATCATCATATTTAAAGTAATCACTTTCCTCATTATTTAAATATGCTTCAAAATACTGGTAGGAATAATCGAATGTTGTTTTCGGCATGTAAGGACTATTGGTCAAACTCAATCCAACGGAAAGTGGAATCAATTGATCAAGGTCTGTCTTTTGAATGAGTACAATTCCTGAATCCTGATATTCATTTAGCAGGTCTCTAAATTCATTTTTAACTTCAAAGTATAATTCTTCTGCACCAACTTTAATTAAACTAATCAAGTTGATTAATTTAATGTCCATTTTTTCTAGAGCGCTAAATTCTTCCCAAACATGATAAAAAATATCATCTTGGGTTGACATATCCATGAAATATTTTCCACCACATCCATCACTTCCGATATATTCTAAAGGACTCATCAACGGAAGAATTTCATATTCGGTGGTGTCAATAATTTTTCCAAAATAATTGTGTTTTAAACTAAAAGGTAAATCTGGTAGGTAGTAGTAATTTTCAAATTTTATTTCATTGCAAAGGACAGAGAGAAATAAAATTTTGAGTAATTTCTCATTAGCTGAGAATCCATTAATTGTTTTATACCTATGAAAGTAGTAGTCAAGCTTACTTCCAAAAAAATCAAGAATCTTCTCAAAATCATTCGGAAATAATTCTTTCGTTTTTGATTGTATTGATTCACTTAGAATTCTTGGATGGCTACTTTTACTCATGGTTGGGAGTTAATTTTTTATAAATTCAAATTTCTGAAAAAAATGGAGATTAACCAATGATAGAAAGAATTTATATTAGATTATTAAAAAAATCATGTCTTAATAAAATGTGACTCTATTAAATTTTAACGTCTCATTAACAAGTTGCATCAGAAACATACATACTATTATATCAGCAACTATTCCATTAATATCATACTACTTTTTTTAAAATTTTTATTTTAGACACAAAACTAATAGCCTTGGTTCTTTTACCAATCGCTAAATAAGAAATCTTTTTTTAACCCAAACAAATAAACTCTATTACTATGGATTTTACACAAATCTCAGAATTCTTCAGCGGATATTTCGCTGAAAATGGTGACTTTATTTTTAAAATTATAGGAGCCATCCTTGTCTATTTTCTAGGAAAAATAATTGCTTCGATGATTAAAAAATTAGTCGTCAAAGTAATGAAAAGAACAACACTCGATAATAAGCTATTTAAAAATTCGGCTGGTGGTGCATCACCTGAAGCCTTTGTTGGGAAGTTAGTTTATTATTTGATTATGATTATTGTTTTGATGATTGTACTTGAAATTCTTGGATTTACTCAGGTGCTTGATCCATTGAAAGATATGTTAGGTCAATTTTTAGGTTTCATTCCAAATATTGTAGTAGCATCTATCATCGGTTTTGCGGGATATATGATTGCTACGATTGTTTCTGATTTAGTAGGCATGGCTAGTTCCTCACTTGGAAAATATTCTACCAAACTTGGTTTGAAAAGCGAAATTAATTTGCCAAAATTAATCAAGCAATTAGTTTTTATTGTAGTTTTTATACCTGTATTAATTGCAGCGCTTGATGCATTAAAAATAGCAGCAGTTTCTGAACCACTTAAAGAAATGCTTTCTACATTTATCAATGCAATTCCTAATGTTATTGCAGCTGCGGTTATTGTTACCGTGTTTTATGTTGGAGGTAAATTTTTATCGACGATGGGAGCAGAACTTTTGAAAAACTTGGGAACTGATAATTTAGCTAATAAATTAAATTTGCAAAGTGTGGTTGGAACTTCTTCACTTTCTAGCATTATCGCAAATTTGGGATTCGCATTTTTAATGGTGACTGGAATTATTACTGCACTTGATAAACTTAATTTCACCAAATTATCAGAAATATTTAGCAGTCTATTAGAACTGTCAGGTCAAATTTTCTTTGGATTAATAATTATGGCAATTGGTAATTATGTGTCTAATATTGCATATGATACTTTTGCAAAAAATAAGGATAATGCTTTCATGGCTTCTATGGCGAGAATAGCCACTTTAGGATTGTTTTTAGCGATTGCTTTACGAACTATGGGAATTGCTAATGACATTGTCAACCTTGCATTTGGATTGACTCTTGGAGCTATTGCAGTTGCGATTGCACTTGCTTTTGGATTAGGAGGAAGAAAAGCAGCAGGGAAACAAATGGAATATTTCTTTAGCAACTTAAGAGGAGAAAATAAAAGTGACTAAGAGCATTCTTAAATTTAATTCAATCTTTCAGCTATACTATTAATAATTATTTTGAAAAGCTGAGCTAGGATACTAGCTCGGCTTTTTTTAGTTTTAATTCGTTGCTAAATCTATTTCCCCAACAAGGTCTTAAATTTTTCTACTCAAAATAGCTTTACTAATTTTTTCCAAACCTTCTTCTAATCTCGCTCTTGGACAAGCCAAATTCAATCGAATATATCCATCCGAATTTGCTACGAACATATTTCCACCTTCTAGTAATACGCCAGCCTTATTTGCAAAAAACAAAGTAAGATTTTCTTCCTTTGGGAAATAAGAGCCAACATTTATCCATGCTAAATAAGTCGCCTCGGAAATATTAAACTTCGCTTTCGGAAGATATTCCAGTAGAAATTTTTCCAAAAAAATAAAATTATCATCCAAGTAATCTGACAATTCATCTAACCAATCTTGTCCATCTGCGTAAGCCGCCTGCGCAGCTGCAATACTTAGTGGATTATCCAACGGAAGATGATGATGGTTCCACATTTCTCTTAATTCATTATTTGGAATAATGATATTTGCAAATTGCAAACCTGCCAAATTAAAAGTTTTACTGGGTGACATGCAAGTGATAATTTGATCAGTATCAGGGAATAATTTTGCGATAGGAACAAAGGTTTTTTCTTTTCTTAAAAGATCACAATGGATTTCATCGGCGATAATTGTGACGCTATTTTCTAAACAAATTTCTCCAATTTTTTTAAGTTCTGTAGCTGTCCAAACTCGACCGGTTGGATTATGCGGACTACATAAAATAGTCAAAGTAACTTTTTCTTCCGCTGCCTTTTTTCTGAAATCTTCAAAATCAATTGAGTAATATCCATCCTCACAAATTAAGTCTGAAGTAACCATCTCGATCTTATTATAATCTGCACAATGTTTGAAAAAGGCATAGGAAGGTGTCATGATGAGCAGTTGCTCATCAGGTTGACAGATGTATGGAATCAAATCGAAAAGTGCAGGAACTACGCCTGGAGAGGTTACTAAATGTTCTTCTTCAAATGTCCAATCATATCTCGACTTTGTCCAATTTAAGAAAGCCTCCGCATATTTTGGATCAAAGATTTGAGAGTATCCCAATATCCGTTGGGACAATCGTTCTTGAATCCCTTTTATGATTTCTGGAGCAGTTCCAAATTCCATATCGGCGATCCACATCGAAATCAAATCCTCCTTCTCACAAGGTAAATCCAACTCATCACTATCTTCAAATAAATACTCTCTAAAACCATCGGTACTCATCGCATTGGTACCTTGACGGTTGATTATTTCATCGAAATTATATTTCATCTTTACTTTTATTTTTGGGTCTTTTACAAAACCCATATTAGTACTCTACCAACCCGTGTGCAATTTTTCTAAACAATTCTACCGAAATCAACTCATCAGAATAGATACTTGATGCATCCAAAAAATTCTCATTCGCAGAAGTTTTTACAATCACGGTATTCGTAGTTGGGTTGATATAAATTAATTGATGGAAAACACCAATCGCCATAAATTCACCTTCGGTTCCATTCGGAATCCACCATTGATAACCATAGCCAAAATTAGGTTCTGCACCTGCAGAATTATCTGCGAACAAGTGAGGCGCATCAGGAGTGAGAGATGCTTTGACCCAAGCCTTGGGCACAATTTGTTCGCCCTTCCAATTTCCTTCCTGCAAAAAAAGCTGACCCAGTTTTGCATAATCTCTGAGGGAAGCATTTAATCCACCCAAGGCCATTTCCATATCTTGATTATCTGAGACCCAAAAAGCATTGTGCTCCATTCCAATTTTTTGCCATATTTTTTCTTCCAAATATTCTGTCAAACTTTTGCCAGTCGCTTTGACGAGAATCATTCCAAGCACATGGGTGTTGATGCTGACATAGTGATTTTGAGTTCCAGGAGGTCTTTCATTGACGAGGGTTGCTGCAAATTCGTCTTGCGAATCACCCAAGGCAAATGCTTGAAACCAACGATTAATATCTGAATTTGGATCAGCATAATCTTCATTAAATTCCACTCCAGATGACATTTGTAAAACATCTTTGATTCGAACTCCTTCATATCCAGATCCTTTTAATTCGGGTAAATATTCTTCCACCTTTTGTTCTATACTTTTGATATGACCTTCTTCTATAGCAATTCCAAACAAGGCAGAAATAAAAGATTTTGCTACAGACCAGGAGATGTGTCGAGTATCTTCTTCTTGTCCGTTGTGATAATTTTCAAAGACTAAACTATCATTTTGTAAAATCATTAAACCTTGGGTTCCCGTTGAATCGAGGTAAGCTTCGGTATTAAAAACTCTCCCAGGAATGGAAAATTCTATAGGCAAGGGAACAGATTTTCCTCTTGGGAAAATATGAGGGTTGGCTGAAGCTTTGACTTCTTTATGAGGAAAAAATTCATCCATATTCAAAAAAGTGTAAGCAATATTATTTTGATCTAGTGCTTTAGCCACCACTAATCCTCTTTGGTATTTGGGATAAATATAAACTCCAGCAGCAATAAGAATAAAGAGGAAAACTAAAAGGACATATTTAATAATTTTCATGAATTAGTTGATTTTTGAAAATGAAGTTTCTAAAGAATTAAAGATAATAAAAAAACATCCCGAACTTTCAATTAGAAAATTCGGGATGAATTCACAGCAATAATTTTCTAAAAAAGAGAAAAGTATATTTCTTTATTCTAAATAAAATTTAGTTGAAGATCATAAAACGTTTATTATCTCAAACGAATAAATTCTATTCGATACCTAGCAACTCCACTTCAAATTTTAAAACAGATCCTCCTGGGATTCCTTGGTTTCCTTCTTCGCCATAAGCTAATTCTGAAGGAATGAAAAATTCGTATGTTGAACCAACCTTCATTAATTGAACTCCTTCCGTCCAACCTTGGATTACTTGATCCAATCCAAAAGATATGGGTTCACCTCTCACTCTAGAACTATCAAAAGTACTTCCATCCAACAATGTTCCTACATAATGAACAGATACCTTATCCGTTGCTTTTGGTGAGATTCCGTCACCTTCTTTGATAACTTTATATTGCAAACCAGAAGCGGTAGTTTGAACACCTTCTTTTTTTGCATTAGCTGCCAAAAATTGAATACCTTCTTCTTTAATTTTGATGGATTCTAATTTTTGTTTTTCACTAGCTAAGGATTGCATTTTTATGCTAAATTCTTGCATGACAGCTTCTTTAGCTTCCTCCGAAAGTCTTGGAGAGTCATCAAGCATTTCTTTGATCCCTTCTGAAAAGTGATCTACATTCAAAACATATTTCCCATCTGAATCCTCTTGGATTTGTTTGAAGGTTTGGGCAGTAAAAAGACCAAATGCATAAGAAATAGAATCTATCTCATTCATCAAAGGTGCTGGCTGAGGAACAGCAGGTTGAACAGGTTGAATAGGTTTTGCTTCTACGATCTTTTTGGTTCCACAAGCTCCGATGAATAAAGTCACAAAAAAAAGAAAAAGAAATTTTCTCATAATTAAGAATTAATGTAAGCACAAAAAAGTCTGATATTCCTGTGCTTGGATGAACAATTATTTAAAAAAAATGCAAAAGTACGAAAAAATAAAGTAGATCTTCCTAAAAGAAAAGCCCTTCCTAATCATCAAAATTAGGAAGGACTTATGAACGACTTTTTATAAAAATAAAATTTTACGGTTTGGTCAATGAACTCAACTTATTGATCAGTTTTTGCTAAAGTGAAAATTTCACTCTGACCATTTTCGTCTGTGATTTTTAAAAAATAAATTCCATTGGAAAGAGTGGAAGTTGGGATTTCAATTTGAGAGATATTTTGAAACTGATTGGTTTGTAAAATTTGGCCAATTGAATTGGAAACTTCTATGGTCAACTCAGCTATATTTTTTTCTAAGTCCAAAAAAACAAAATCGCTAAAGGGATTTGGATAAATTTTGACTTGGAAATCTAATGCTGGATTTTCATTTCCAACCATCAAATCATTAATATATAATTTGCTATAGATTATATCATCAGGTGCAACTCCCATGATAAATAAATCAAGATCATTATCTCCATCAACATCTGCAAAGTCAAGTGATGATCCAGTTGCTCCAGTAAAAGTGGAACTGGTAGATTCTGTAAAATTACCATCTCCATCATTGAAATACAGTTTCGCTGTTTCATCTGGAATGGCTCCTTTTCTACCAGCAATGATTAGATCCAAATCTCCATCTAAATCGACATCACCAAACGAACTGTCTCCAAATATTACTTTGACTAAACCTGTATTCTGGTTTAAGGTAAAATTACCATCTCCATCATTTTTATACAAATAAGTAGATAGTCCATTGGAAGAAGATCCTGTGATCAATACATCGTTATCTCCATCAGAGTCAATATCAGCAAAATCAACTGTGCTGATATTTACTCCAATAAAAGATGATCCTGTAAATTCTGTAAAACTTCCATTTCCATCATTTTTATAAAGAGTAGAAATGGGATCAAAATTTCCACCTAATGAAGTACCCGTCACTAATACATCCAAATCATCATCTCCATCAACATCTGCAAAATCAAATGCTCCTTGATAAACTAGGGTGAAATTATTGGCACTCAAACTGTAAACGCCATCTCCATTATTGAGATACATTTCAGTAATGGCACCAGACAAATTTGCAGAGGATCCTAAAATAAAAATGTCTTGATCATTATCGTTATCGACATCTGCAAACCCCACAGAACAATGTAGCACAGTCGTAAATGATTGATTTGCATCTGTGAAATTTCCATTTCCATCATTTAAGTATAAATATGTTCCACTTGGATGAGTACCTGATGCGCCTGATTGTCCAGCGACTAAAAGGTCAATATCATTGTCACCATCCACATCTGCAAAAGCCATTGAGGCATACCCAAGTTCGGGAATATCGGTATTGGCTAAAGTGAAAATTCCATTGCCATCATTGAAGTATAGTTTCCCATGAACATCAAATCCATCTGAGTAACCTAATGTAAATAAATCTTGATCGCCATCTCCATCCACATCTGCAAATTCCATTTCGCCTTCGTAAACTCCGGTAAAATTATTTTGAGTGTCTTCGATAAATGTGGTTTGGGCTTTCAATAAAATAAAAGAAAAACTAAAAAGGATCGGTAGAAAAAATTTCATATGCGTTGTATTAAATGGTTAAGAATTGTTTGGTCTAAATGTCAAAAAAAAAATCTAATCAGTTTCATTCAAATTTAGATTATCCTTCTTGTTGAAAAGCTGCATTGCTAAGATGAAAAACTAACTAATTCTTTACCTTTAGCTAGTTTCTTACATTTGTAATTGAAAAAACAACCCTGCTCATTTTGCTCTGTAGGAGTATTTTTTGATTACTGATATTTTGGATTTTATAAAACAATAATTATGAAAAAGTTATTCACTCTAATCGTCGTATTTATTATTGGGTTTGCTAATGCGTCCAATGGTCAATCTGTTAAGGAGTTAGAAATTATTCAAAAAATTCAAAACATTGATAATTTTATTATCATTAAAGGTAATGATTCACCATCTATAAAATCAAACCTTAGAAAGTTTAATAAAATAGCCCGAAAAAATAAAAAAGATCCACAATTATCAGCCGTTACAAATGCATTAATTGGCAAAGCATTGTCTGACAAAAAGTATTTTAAAGAAGCGACAAAGTTTTTAAAAAAGGCATACAAGAGCCGAAAAAAGCAAGGCGATTTTTATCCACAACGTTGGGCACTAAAAGCTTTGATGGAAAATGGAAAAACACTAGGTGATTACGATTTAGTGAAAAAATATGCTAAAGTTTGGGTTGATTTAGCTAATCAATTTCCAGATAAAATCAAGAAAATTCATGACTATCAAACAGAAGCAAAAGAATATTTTGAGGATGAATTAGAATTACTGATCCTTAATCTTCATCCTGAAGTTTGGAGAGAATCAAGCCGTAAAAGATATGGTTCATGGGACAAAAGAAGAGAAACTTGCCACGAGATAGTGAAATATTATTTTCAAAAATTTCCTAATAATCGAGCTAGGATTTTATCGATTTCAAAGAATCTATATCATGATATTTTGGAACATTTTCTAAATAAGAATGATCTTGAAAAAGCACTTTATTGGAAAAATAAATCCACAAAGATGTTTGAAGAAAATGCCTCAGGATTAGAATATTCAGATTTTCTAAGATTTATTGCTGCTCATTTTAAGCAAAAGGATGGTTGGTTTGGTCTTGGTTTGAAAACCACAAAGTATGAATATGTAGGAATCGAATTGATTAAGAAATACATTGAAACTTGTAAAAAAATTAAACGGTTTGATCAAGTATTATTTGGATACCGATATATTGCAACCCGATATGTAGTTTTGAATGATTATAAAAATGCTGTTCAATATTTAGCTACTGCAATGAAATATTGCCATACCTATAAAATGGAAAATGAAACCGTAAAATCTCGTGGCGGACTTCATTTGATTATTCAATCGATTGGGGGAAACAAAAATAAAAGTGCACTTTTTGCTGCCAAAGATTGGAAAAACGGATTTGATCTATCAGGTTTGACAAAAGAGGAAATTGAAGATTTTGATTCTATTCTAAAAGGAGTAAGTTGGTGAAAATAGGTTATGGATAATAAATGAAAAATACCCTTTATCTCTTTCTAAGTATTTGTAAATGTATTGTTTTTTTTTGATAATTGCAAATGTTTTGAATATCCAATTTCCTCTTTTAATGAAAATTAAATGGGAGTTGGAAACGGTTCGCTTGCATTCGGTTATGTATTTGAAGTAGACTTTGACTTTTTTTCAATCCAATCCACTTGGAAAAAGTTAACTTCTCCTAGACCTTTTTTTTTATATCTACGTTGATATTAAATGCAACCTTATTTCTAATTCGTTCTCCTTAAAATAAAATATATCGCTATGGCAAAAAAATATTTACAAATCCAGATTCCTACTCCTTGCTCAGAAGATTTCTCCAAAATGACCGCTGTCGAAAAAGGACACTTTTGCAACAACTGCGAAAAAGTTGTAATTGATTTTTCTAAAATGTCCGATCAAGAAATTGCTAATTTTTATAAAAAAAATGGAGGGAAACTTTGTGGTAGGTTCCATCATTCACAATTAAATCGAGATATTAGATTGACGCAGCCGAAGGTGAATTCTATATTTGGAAAGGCGGCAGGGTTAATTCTTACTGGGGTGCTGAGTGCAGGGGCGGCGAATGTTGCTGCACAAAATTTAGAGATTACTCCTCTGATTTCAGTTGTTGATTTGGAAGATGAGCAAATGGAAACTGAAGATGAGAAGAAGGAATCTTTGAGAGAAAAAACAATTAGAATTCAAGTTGTTAGTTCAACTTATTTTAGTAGTGAAGAATTTCCTGTAAAAGGAGCCAACGTAACTCATTTGGAAACCAAAGCGACTTCTTTAACAGATAGTCTAGGAGTAGCAGAAATTCGAATTCCTGAGTTTTGTTTTAATGAGAAAAAGCTAGAATTTTCAATTAATCATCCTACATTTATTTCCAAAAAAATAAAAATGGATTTTAAACAGATTTCAGAAATTTCAGTTTTTAAAACTAAAGTTGAATATCTTCTGTTGGCTTATGGTGGACCGATGTTTATAGAAAGTGATTTGCCTAGCGATCATCCAAATTATTTAATTAACGAAGAAGTAAGAGATTTTTCATTCGAAATTGATGAGTTAAATATTGAAGAAATTAACCCAATTGAGAATCAAGACTCAGATGATTCTAATTCAAAAGAAAAGAATTCTACAATTCTCCCACCACTCGGAGTAGCCATAAAAAATATTTTCCCCAATCCATTCATCGATAAAATCAACTTAGAAATTTCAGTTGAAAAAGCCGGTCTACTTCAAATCAACCTCCTCGATATTGCTGGCAGAATAGTTTTCCAAAAAGAAGAACAAGCGGAAAGAGGAACACAACAATTCCAAATTGAAGTAGGCAATCTTTCTCTCTCTGGCAACATGTACATTTTGCAAGTCCAAGATCAAAGTGGGAATATGCAAAGTCAACAATTGATGAGATATACCAATCATGGATTCACGATTCGATAATTTAAAATGTAACGGGACTCTCCCGAGTCCCGTAAAATATTCACTCCACTTAAGATTTATTTTAAGATAGAAAATAATAGAATCTCATTGTTATTTGAATTTTGTAAATATATTGTTATATTAAATTTTAATACAACAAAAACTCCAAAGCGAAGTATAATTTAATAAACACAAAATTAATGAGAGCATTGGTTATTTCTGGAGGCGCAAGTAAAGGAGCCTTTGCAGGTGGAATTTTGGAACACCTTATCAAAGAACGAGGAAAAGATTATGATCTTTTGGTCGGAACTTCAACGGGTGCCTTGATCGTTCCTTTCGCTGCGGTTGGCAAAATTGATAAACTCAAAAAGATATTTACTTCGATCACTCAAAAAGATATTTTTAATATTTCTCCTTTTACTATCCGTAAAAGACATGGTCTTTTTATATCAAAGATGAACTATGTTGGAATGGTTCGACAATTTGTTGCAGGCAAGAAAACCTTTGGAGAAAGTAAAAATTTAAGGAAATTAATTGGAAAGAATTTAACGGTCGAACATTTTGAAGAAATAAAAAATAGTGGAAAAGAAGTCCTAGTTACCGTGGCCAATTTGACTGCCAAGCGAGTACAATATAAATCTATTTTGGATTGTGAATACCTAGACTTTTGTGATTGGATGTGGGCCTCATCTAATATAGTTCCTTTTATGAGTTTGGTGAAAAAAAATGGTCAGGAATATGCCGATGGAAGTTTCGGAGAATACATTCCTATTCAACACGCGATCAACAAAGGAGCTACAAAAATTGATGTCATCATCTTAAACCCCAAAGATCATAATATCAATACACTTCCTTCTCGAAATGCCTTTGATGTGCTGACCAAGACTTTTGATTTTATGCTATCTCAAATTGAAAAGGATGATATTGCTATTGGAAATTTGGAAGGACTAAATCGGAAGGTGAGAATTAAATTTTACCATACTCCAAGGTTATTAACAGATAATGCTTTTATTTTTCGTCCTGAAAAAATGAAGCGTTGGTGGGAAGAAGGACTTCAATTTGCACGTAATAATACCCCTGACCAATTTACAATAAAACCAGATTAATTTCAAGAAATGTGACTTGGTAAAGTTTCTTATGTCTAAGAAAATGTTAACTCTTTATTAACTTATTTTTTTTAACATAAAAACTTAACTCATGGAATTTTTAATGGAAAAATCTGGACTCTTCATAGAAAATCTAATTGCTTGGGCACCTAATTTAGTCGGTGCAATTTTAGTATTAATAATTGGTCTTTGGATTATTGGAAAAATAATGACTGTCATTCAAGCAGGAATGAAAAATTCTGGTTTAGATCAAGATGTAATTCCGTTTTTATCTTCTATGATTAGTGTAATTTTCAAAGTTTTATTGGTCATGAGTGTTGCAGAATTAGTAGGAGTAAAAACAACCTCTTTCATTGCATTAATTGGTATGGCTGGTTTGGCGATTGGAATGGCATTGCAAGGAACACTTGGACATTTTGCTTCGGGTGTAATGATTTTAATTTTTAAACCTTATAGAGTAGGGGACTTAGTGGATATCCAAGGCGTGGTTGGAACCGTAAAAGAAATTCAAGTATTCAATACTGTTATTGATACACTTCAAAATAAAAAGGTAATTATGCCTAATGGTCTTGCGACAAGTGGTATGATGACCAATCTTTCTGCAACTGAATTTTTAAGAGTTGATTTGAATGTGGCGATGCCTTACGAAGAAGATTTTGATAAGGTAGAAAAAATTATCATGGAGGCAATTAAGAATACTCCAAAAGTACTTTCTGATCCTGCACCATATGTAGAAATCGAAAAATTTGATGCACATAATATTCTTCTGGCAGTTCGACCACATGCTAAATGCCAAGATTATTGGGATGTCTATTTTGGTACTTACAAAAGTGTAAAAGCAGCTTTAGGAAAAGCTGGAATCAGAGTGGCTTACCCTTCTCATTATATCAAAAATGAAACGGCTAGTTAATTTAAAATAGTAGTTTTCAAGATTTAAAAAAAATAGCCTTGCGGATTTTCGTAAGGCTATTTTTTTGAGATTCAACATGCTCCAATTTTTAATATCTATTTTTTATTCATTTCTGTAAATGAATTGTTATTTTAGAGAAATAATAATTCAAAATGAAATTTACTTGCACCGTTATTATTGAAAAACCAATCGATCAAGTTGCCAATCTTTTTATCAATCCTGATAATTTAAAAGAGTACCAAGATGGATTTTTAAGAAAAGAATTGGTGAGTGGAACGCCTGCTCAGGTGGGAACGATTTCTAAAATGTTTTATCTTCAAGGAAAACGAGAAATGGAAATCACCGAAACAGTTACCTTAAATAATTTACCAAATGAATTTAGCGGGTTTTATCATCACATTCATATGGATAATACCATGACGAATCGGTTTACTGCATTGGGTGAAAATAGAACGCAATATGATGCGGAAATTGAATACACCGTTTTGAGAGGATTTATGGTAAAAGCGATGGCCTTTTTATTTCCAAGTATGTTTAAAAAACAGGTGCAAAAATGGTTGGATCAATTTAAGGTCTTTGCGGAAAAACAATAAAGTATAATTTTAAATGGAACTAAAATTAGAATAAAGAAATTATTATTATTTTTACCCCCTTAAATTTTTAAAAAGCTTAAATAGTTAAAGAACTTGGTATTTAATATTCAAAAACACGAAAGAGAGATATTTGACTTAATCCATAATTGTGCAATGGAATTGGGATACGAAACCTATGTAGTAGGAGGTTACGTAAGAGATCGATTATTGGCTCGTCCTTCCAAAGATATGGATATAGTTTGTGTGGGAAGTGGAATTACTTTGGCTCAAAATATAGCAGGACGATTGCGTCCTATTCCTAGAGTGTCGGTGTATCCACGATTTGGAACAGCGATGCTGAAGCATAAAGATCTGGAAGTAGAATTTGTCGGTGCTCGAAAAGAATCCTATCGACAGGATTCTCGGAAACCAATCGTAGAAGATGGTTCATTGGAAGATGATCAGCATCGAAGAGATTTTACGATTAATGCTTTGGCGGTAAGTTTAAACGAACATAATTTTGGAGCAATTGTCGATCCATTCAATGGGTTGTTACATTTGGAACAAAAAATTATTAAAACGCCCTTGGAACCTGGGAAAACTTTTTCTGATGATCCATTGAGAATGATGAGAGCTATAAGATTTTCAACTCAATTAGGATTTACTATTGAACCAGAAACTTTAAAAGGAATTTCCAAATATAAAAATCGGATCGGTATAGTCAGTCAAGAAAGAATTACGATTGAGTTGGAAAAGATAATGAAAACGCCAAAACCATCAGTAGGTTTCAAATTACTTTTTGACACCGGTTTATTAAAATTGATTTTTCCAGAAATGGATGCGCTTTACGGAGTTGATATCAAAAATGGAAAAGGGCACAAAGATAATTTTTACCATACGCTTGAGGTGTTGGATAATTTGTGTAAAAACACACAAAATATATGGTTGCGATGGGCGGCAGTTTTTCATGATATTGCAAAGCCTCCAACTAAACGTTTTCATCCAGAAGCAGGTTGGACATTTCATGGTCATGAAGCATTGGGAGCGATTATGGTTCCAAGGATTTTTAGAAAATTAAAATTGCCGATGGATCATAAAATGAAATATGTACAAAAATTAGTACGACTTCATTTGCGACCTATTAGTTTGACCAAAGAGAATATTACAGACTCAGCCATTCGAAGATTGCTTTTTGAAGCAGGAGATGAAATTGATGATTTGATGTTGCTTTGTGAAGCAGATATTACTAGTAAAAATCCTAAAAAAGTAGCTCGCTATTTGGAGAACTATGTAATGGTTCGAGAAAAATTAAAAGAGATTGAAACTAAGGATAGTTTGCGAAATTGGCAACCACCGATTAGTGGAGAATTAATTATGGAAACGTTTGGTATCTCTCCTTCTCGAGAAGTTGGTGTGATCAAAACAGCGATTCGGGAAGCAATTCTCGATGGAGATATAGAAAATAATTATGAAGCTGCACATGATTTTATGTTGGAAAAAGGCAGCGAATTAGGATTAAATAAGGTTTAATACATAATTCAAATTATCCACAACTTAGATTACGTGGTAAAATCAAACAACTTTTATTACTCCGAATTTAATTTAAAAACAAAACTAGTTTAATATTCAATCACTTAGCAATTTGTACCTTTGCATAAATAAAATAATCAATGAGAAATTTAATACTAACCTTTTTTGCTATTTCTATTTTAGTTTCTTGCGATAAAGATAATTTGACTTTTCAAGAACAATTAGATATTGATGTTCAAATTATTGAAACATACTTAGCTGATAATAATATTTCAGCTTTAAGTGATCAAAATGTTTATTATGTAATTGATGACGAAGGGAGTGGGAGTACTTATCCATTGAGTAGTTCATTAGTTTCGATGGCTTACTCAGGAAAGGTAATGAATGGAGATGGAACTATCTTTGATTCTCGGACGTCAACTAATCCATTAAAAACGCAATTGTTTAATTTGATTTCAGGTTGGCAAGTTGGAATTCCAAAATTTAAGAAAGGTGGAAAAGGAACATTATATATTCCATCTGGGTATGGATATGGAGTACTTGGATCAGGAAGTTCAATTCCTGGAAATTCAGTATTAATTTTTGATATTGAATTATTGGATTTTACAAATTAAGAAATATCTTTGTTTTGTAATTTAATTGATACATATATTTTATTCGATATATAAAGATTAAGGGTGTTGTTTTAAGGAACTTTAGAAAAATAACTTGAAACTTATGAGAGAGTTATTAAGTATTAAGATTAATGAAAAATTTAATTTTCATATAGCTAAAATCTAAAGTAAAAGGGTCGACTAGGTAACTAGTTGGCCTTCCTATTTTAAAATCCAATATTCAAATCCAATCTCATCCTATTTCTATTCTCTTTAAAATCACCAACTTTGACTAATTGCTCTACAATATAAGTTCTTAGATTAAGATTGAAATTTTTCTTTATCGCATATCCGATTTTAATTTCAACTCCTTGAAAATTTGAAATTCTTGAACCTGATGCTTGAACTGATGAATAATCCCACCTACTCCAATCATTTTGAGCAAAATAATCTACAATTGAATATTTTTGCATGTTAGCATACGATAAATAAAATAACCAATCGCCTTTGTTTTTCATCGCACCATACTCAGCACTTAAAACGATCCCCAGAGTTTCATTTTTTAAATTATCGGGAATCGAATCATTACGCGAGTAATCTTGAAAGTTATTGTAAACTTCAAATTCCAATTTTAACTTTCCCTTCTTGTCAACGATTACTTGGCTACCTAGATGAAAAATTGAATAATCTATTTCAAAAGATTGTTTACCATCTGGATAATTTCCTATTTTTTTAAATTGATAAAATCCTGGAAATATTTTTAATCTCTCCTTAAATAACTTGGTACTCAATTGAATAATCTGCAAATAACTATCATCTGAAAAATCCTTGTTTTTAGATTTTATAATGAAGTGTCCAGCATTAAGAGATATTTCATTGAGGAGTTTATTACTTTTTAATTGAGGTTTATATTTTACACCAATTCCTTCTGGAAACACATTATCGTTCCAGAATACCTCATTTAATTTTACTAACGGAATTGAATTTTTTCCGACCCAACCAGTAAAATATTTATTTTTATATTGATAAAATAATTTTTCAAGCCCTATACTTGTCAATCCAAATTCCCCTTGATTTCCACCTATCGTAACATGAGGACCTTGCTGATCATTTATATTTCCACTTCTTATTCTTCCACCAAAGGAAGAAGATTTATCGATGGAATAATTCAATCCAAACCTAAACCGATATCGGAGTCTGCTTCTGTCTTTTCTTTGGATTCCATCTTGGTTTTGAGAATTCCAATCTTGCTCAATTCTAAATCTGAAATCCCCTGTGAAAACTAAATTTTCATGTTTAGTGGAGTCTATTTGTCCAATTAAATTTTGGTTGATCGCGATGAAAATTAGAAATATTATTTGTTTCATTTGTTAACCCGTATTCTATTTTTTAATTATTGTCAATGTCATATTATAGAAAAACTACATTCTGATTTTTGGAAATCATATTTAGTATTACAGAGGTTGCGTTCTTGTAAATTATTTGTTTTATTATTTGTAATTGTATTGTTGTAAGAATGTAATCTGTTTGGGAGAAATTGGAAGGCGTTTCTTTCACAGACTGAAGTCGCTGCTTACACGCCGTTCTGACTGAAGGGACTGGATGGACTTTGTCTCTATTATTTAGACGCCAGTTTTTTGTTCTAAAGTTTTTCTTTAAGAAGTTATTTTTAATTCTTAATATAAATATCAATACAATAATTATACTAATTATAATTTTAGCCGTTCGTTTTTCCTTTTTACAATTGTTGATCTAATCTTAAACGGCTTGTCCAAAAGTCAGCAAATTATTATCAGGATCAAGAATTGAAAATTCTTTCTGGGCCCATGGTTTAATTGCCAGATTCCCATTGGGATGAATACTTACTTTTTTGGCTAAAAACACTTGATATAATTTGTCAATTACATCAGTTCTAATATAAACTTGTCCATAGTTTTCTTTGGGATCAAGTTCTTTATATTCAAAAAAGTGGATTTGAATTTCATCTTTCTGAACCATTAGGTAACCTTCAAAATCTGCATTTCCAAATTCTTCAAATTCTAATTTGTTGAGATAATAATCTTTTGTGATGTCTTTATTTCGCATCGGTAATTTTGGAACGATAGTTTTTAGCATATTCTCTATTTTGTATTGTAGATACTTTTTTAAAATATATTATTGTTTTATGATTTGTAATTATATTGTTGTAAAATGATTTGCCATAAAATTAATAGTTGGATTTTTTTCTTCAACTGATTTTTTTCCATATCTATATTAGTGATAGAGTAGGAGAGATGGGAAGAAATACCTTGTTCTCTATTTCTCAAATAGTTTTAAAATCCAATCAAAACAATCTTGGTTATCCATTATAGACCAAGAATGAGGATGCTTTCTTCCATCAAGTCTTACCCCTTTTCCCATGGTGATTAAAACGTTTGCATCTTCATTACCCATTAATTTTAAATCATTGATCATCGCAACAATGTCAGTTCCATTCCAATCGTACAAATCTCGTCGTCTCTGATTCGTTAACCAGTCAACATCTAAATCAGTATACATTCTGATTGGCATTTCTTTTAAAAATTTTGCATTTCCACCATCTTCAGCTCCGTATGAATAAATGGAAGCTTCCACATATCGTTCTGGATATTCTTGAGGAGATCCTCCGTATATCTGATTAAAATTATTCATAAACCAATGTGCTTCGTTCATTCCTGCCTGGGAAAAATTTCGTTTGATTTCTCTTTGGCAATATGAATAAAAATGCGCTTTGTCCAACGGGACATCTAATCCAAAAATACCCTTTGGTAAGATATAAGTACTCCCTTTTTCTTTGACTGCCTGTTGTGCATAAGTCAATGAAATCATTCCACCATTTGATAATCCACCAAGTACAAAATTCTCTTTTGGGATGTTATGATCATCTATCGCTTTTTTAAATATTTTATTCAGAAGTTGAATTTCTATTGCTCTGGTTTCAGTACCCCAGTTTATGGAAGGAATAATTGTGATAATCCCTTTCTTAGAGGCTAATTGTGGAATTTTAATTTGTTTAATCAAGTCTTCTGTAGTTTCACCACCTGAAGGAAAAACAACAATGGCACCTTTGATTTTTGTCTTTGGAACGAATTGTAAATAATATAATTCATTACTATCTCCATCATTGACATACAATTTTGATGAGTCAGTTTCACTAATTAAGATTCGTTCAAAGCTCTGTCCTTGGCTAGAAATTGTTATGAAAAAGGAAAATAGGAGGAATAAATTAATTTTATTCATTGGTGTTTTTTCTTTTAATTAGGAACAACGTTAGTTTATGAAAAAAATTACAATCGATTTTGTAGAGATAATTTTAATTTCAATAACAATGTATTTACAAATAAAAAATGATTGTTAAATATAAAAGATAAAGTTTATTAAAACTAAAATTGGGATTTAAAAAATTGATTTTAGTTGTTCTCGAGAGGAATGTCTTGATTAGACATAGCACACTCGTTGCAAACGATGTCCACAAAATTAATAACAATAATTGTCTTGGCTTTTGTAAGTCATGAGTTTTTTTACTTCCAAAGTTAAAAATATGAATCATTCCTAATTTTACATTTCGTACCTCAGAGCACGAGAGCTATTATTTTGTTTAACTGTTTTACTCACACCTGCCTGTCAACAGGCAGGTTTAATCCCTAGCGGGATAATTTTATCGTAAAAAAATCCCGATTTTTTGACTAATCAAAAAATCGGGATGGTTCATGTTATTTATCATTTTTCAGATGATCAATTCTGAAATACTGAGTAAATTCTAACTTCTGGTGTCCCTTCTAAATATGGTTTTAATTCCCTAACAACATCCTGCTCAAAAAGACTTGATGAAAGATAAGCTTTGGCAGATTCGACATTTTCAAACCCATGCAGAACTTGTACATCTTCATTTCTGAGAAGTAAGTCTTTGGAAGTTGCCCCTTCTACAGTTTTTAGAAATGGTTTTTTATACTTGACATAGACCCCAGCTGCATTCGCTCTATTTTGATCTTTAATGTCGAGGGTGATCTCTAAATAAGCTGTTGTGACCTTTTTTTTGTCCATTGTCATTGATGTTAAGGTGAAGAAAGTTGCTATTGCTACTAAAGCAAATAGACTTTTAATTACTGAATTCATTCTATTAAATTTAAAGTGAAATAATAGTACAAAGAAACAGCAACCTTCAGTTGGAAAAGATGGACAAAAAGGAGTTTGAGTGGTACTTTTAGGAATAGGCTTCTCTAAATTGGGAAGGAGTGGTTTTGACTATTTTTTTAAAGAACTTAACAAAATAAGAGGGATCGTCAAATCCTAATTCAAATCCTATTTCATTAATAAATCTATTTGAATAAATTAGTTGTCGCTTAGCTTCGATAATAATTCTATCCTGAATTATTTGAGAAGTAGTTTTCCCTGTAGAATTTTTTACAATTTTATTTAGTGTTTTTGGAGAAACATGGAGCTTTTCGGCATATTCATTTACCGTTTTATTATTCTTGTATTGATGTTCTAATAATTTTCTAAATTGGACAAAGAGGATATTGCCTTGGCTTTTAGTCTCATGAGCTAAATTTCTTTTTTCTCGTTCTACCCGAATTAAAAATGATTTCAGAATATTTGATAAGATGGATTCATGTCCAAAATTGCTTCCATTATTTAACTCTAATTGAATAATATTTATAAAATTTTTTAATTCAATTTCAATATTCTGCGTAACTCGGATGAAAGGAAAATTAATACTATTGAAGACATTGTATCGAAGGAAAATATCGATATCTTCCTCAGCTTGATAAATAAATATTTCATTAAAGTGAATTAATATTCCTTCATAATCATCTCTGTTTTCAAAACTATGAACCTGATTTTTAGAAATAAAAAATATGGTATTTTGTTTTATTTCATAGGATTCGAAATCTACGTAGTGAGTGCCGCTATCATTAAAAAACCAAATGATTTGATAAAAACTATGGGAATGAGGTTTTGTACTATGGTTTTTATTTTTACTCCAGTATTCTGATAAGTCATATATTTCAAATTGTCTTTGAAATGGATTTTCTTTGTGTAAGTGATATTCTTTTATGCTATTTTTTGATTTCATTTTTTATTTATGCTTAATATCAGTTTTGAAAAAAAAACTACTTCCTCCTATTTTGATCTTCGAAAATTCGTCAAAAGTTTTATATCACTTTTGTAAGCGTCGTTATTTTTTTAATAATGTAAATGCATTGTTACAATTTTAAATTAAGATGTTAATGATTATCATATTTCTAATTAGAGAAGTTACAAAGTCTTTTGCTGTATGTTGACTTTAAGTTAATAGTTAATACAATTAGTTTTTTTTAACCTTCAGTTTGCGTTATATTGGATAGTGGGAGCATTATTACATATTCATTGTTGTGCGTTTGTTTTAATATTTTCTGTCAAATGCTTTTCCATTAAACGTATAAACAGCCGCTGGAGATTCGCCTGCAAAAAGTAACTCGCCTTTTTTTGTTCTATAAATAGTCCAAATATTTTCACTATTTACTCCATCATCTTTTGTGTAATTCTTAAATTCATCTGTTTTAGGATTATATCTCCAAATACCTGAATAGACTGTACCAAACCATATATTACCCACCGAATCTTCTGCAATTGAAAAAGCCCGAAGGAGGGTGTTTTTTTCGACCTCCTCTTTATCTAAATGATGTTTCTTAGTGAAGTTTTTTGTCTCTTTTCCATCATATACAAATACACCCGCTCCATTATCAGCAATCCATAGGTTTCCTTTACTATCAACAAAAATACCTCGAATGCCCATTTGACGTCCATCATTTTGCCGGCTCATTTCTTCACGACCAATAGAAATAAAAGATTTGTTCTTTAACCCAAAAACTTTTTCCATTGTTCCAATCCAAATGGTGCTATCCTTACCAAAGGAAGCTTTAGTCGTAGGAAAATATAAATACTTGTTATTAACATCTTCATTAATGGGCAATGAATAGAAATTTGTATTTTTTTGATTTACACTATATATGCCGGGGTTGATATATGTAGTATCAGTTTGATTAAGTCCTCTTTGGAACCACAGTCTATTTTGAACGCCTTTTAATTCATTTGTATCTACATTACTAAGGAGTTCTCTGGACTCGAAACGTGCTCCATTATAACTATAAATACTAAAACCATTTTCTACCCAAATAATCCCATTAATATCTTTATGGAGATGCCCCACAATTGGTAATCCGTCATTTTTAGAAAAGTACCTAATGTTTTTTCCATTGTATTTGGCTATATAATCAGGGCTTGAAAACCATAAGTTGCCATCGTGATCCTCTAATATATCTCGAATGCCTCGAGTTTTTTTTAACCAAAGACTTGTATCTATTGCAGTTTTAGAATTACTAGTTTTAGACAGAGAGTTTTGATTCTTATGGTCAGGATTCTGACATGACATAATAATAAATAAAGTTATAAATGTCATATTTAACCAACTTGTTTTTCTATTAATCTGCATTTTAGTTTTTGAGTTTTACTAGTGACGTATAGTAGCAGTTTGTGGAAAAAACTAATGCCTCCGATTTTGATCTTCGAAAAATACGTCAAAATTTTTATATCTCATTTATAAGTACTGCTATTTTTAAATAATGTAATTGTATTGTTATGTTTGAATAACTCGGCAGCCTGAAAAGTAAGTGAGCCATTTCTGATTTGACTTTTGAAGATAGAGTCGATTTGTTTTAAGTCATGAAGGTAGACAAATGCATCGATGACTCTGAACGTTTTAGGCATTGTTATTTGTAGTCTTTTGCGTTACCCCTTTTACATTATTAATTACCCAAAATTATCCACTTATTTTTCGAGAATTTGCATTTAAGCAATCATATCCAATTTTTTGGATAGCACTTTTAACCTTTTCCAAATCTTCCACCTTATTTATCACAACTATATATTCGTCACTATTTGTATCAATAAAACTTAATTGAAATCCCTTTTTGTTTATTGCATGGTCAAAATCCTTAAATACATTATCAAATGAAACTGAAGCTTTTTTACCGTAATCTTCTTGCTTAGGCAATTCAATTTGTTGATTGAAATTTTCCTTGAGAGTAAAATTAACTCCATGTATTAATGAAGTTATTTCTTGTTTCCAGTCAAGAGAGATTATAAAGTAGTTGCCTTTTTGATAAAGAGAGTCAATGACATAATTCAAAGTTGTCATATATTCATCATCATCTGTATAGTCCTTCAGGTTATCTATGAAATCCGAAAATTCTACTCTATTAGATTCATTGAGACATATTCTCCCTAATTCAAGGTATCCTTCTCTTTGAGTTTGGATGTCCTTTTTTACCTCTGGCAAATCAGTATTTTTACTGGAATCCGTTGATTGTGTTTTATCTTTTGGATGTTGTTTCTTTTTCCTAAAGAAGTCGAATAGTCCCATTTTATTTGGTTTTGTATTTTTTTATTTGATTATTGAGAACATCAGTTTGTGAAAAAATTATAATGTGATTTTTGAAAACCAAATTTAGTTTTACAAAGATTTTGACTTTGTAATTATCCTTGTGTTTTTATTTGTAATTGTATTGTTATTTTAATTTTTCTGTTCGTCTATGAATATATTCTTGTCCGATATAATCCAAATTAGAAGTTGTGAATGCCATACATACATCTTTATCTATCAATACTAAGACATCGAAAATTTCACCTTTAAATTCATATTGCTCATCAACATAAAAGTTGATAAAGGTCTTGCCTCCTGTATTCATTCTTAAGTTATGCTTCTTTTTTGTTTGATTAGATTTGTTTTCTAACACAATAAACCTCTCGTATTCAGCAAAATATGGATGAACAATTTTCTTGTGAAAACTAATGACTAATTCTTTATTTTTGAAGTCAATGCATTTAAATGATTCTTGATCTATGGTAGAATCATCACATCCAATTAAAAGTATGATACAAAACCATAAACTCCACTTTTTCATTTTATATGGTTTTTTTCTTTTTTATGATGATGAACTCTTTGTGTAAACGATATTAGTATATGTAGGAACATTAACTATTTTACACTTTGTTGGGACTAGTCTTTTTTAATATTTCACTTAGTTTATTTAAACTAAACTCTAATTTATCTAGTTTTAAATAACCAAAGCCTAATCGAAAATATCTTTTAGATTCACCAAACCATTCTCCATTTGCTATTTGGATTTCTAACGTTTTGGATAAGGAATAAAATTCTTCAATATTGTTTTTAGTAAATCGTTTTTCTTTTAATTTTATGCAGCATAGTGCACCAGCTTTCGGTTCAATCCAACTGATTAATTCATTATTTTGTTCCACCCAGTTTTTGGTCAATTCTAATCCAGCTATTGAATGAGTCCTTCGAGTCTTAAAAATTTCAAGTTCCTTGTTAAGCACTTTTAATGCTACAAATTCATCTAAAACTGAATTTGAGATTACAGTATTCATTTTAGCGATTCCAACTTGTTCAATAAATTTCTTCTCGCTCGATTGAAGCCAGCCAATTCTTAATCCTGGAGTCCCATGACATTTGGACAAAGAGGAAATAGTAATAATATTATCTCTTAAACCAGCCAAGGTTGGAATTATTTCATTACTTCCATAGGTGGCTTCACGATATGTTTCATCAATGATTAGTCTACATTTTGGATATTGGTTATTTAATCGGTCTGAAATTTTTAATATTTCCTCTTTACTATGAATTGTTCCAGTTGGATTTAAAGGGGAAACTAGAATTATTAATCTTGTTTTATTTGTTACCTGAGAGAATAATTTATTTATATCGATTTGATATTCTTCTTCAAATGACAGCTTGACCAAGATTCTTTTAAATCCTAAACCCTCAATTAAATCCATAGTAGGCGGAAAGTTAGGTTGGACTGTAATTACTTCTTCACTTTTTTCACATAGACAAAGCATCGATAAGAAAATTCCAAAAGCAGAACCATTTGTGATGACTATTTGACTTTTGTCTACATTTAATTTTTCTCCAATTTTTTCCCGTAATTGTTTATTTCCTTGTGAAGTTCCGTATTCCAATTTTAGATTTTTTAATTCTTTGGAAAATTCATCATCCCAGATTTCACTAAGAATTAAATCTTTGTTTGTGCTTTCAGCGAGATTAAACTCTAATCGTTCATCTAAAAGTGTAATTATATCATTAACTGGAAATTTCATGTAAATATATATTTGATTATTGCCAATGTCAGTTTGTAAAAAAAAAAACACCCGCCTTCGATTTTAGTCTTCGAAATATACGTCAAAAGTTTTATATCTCATTTATAAGCACTTCTATTTTTGACTAATGTAAATGTGTTGTTATGAGTTGGGAAATATAAAACTGCTCCAAGATTTAACCAAATGACTTCGAGGTGGGTGATGATTTCTCGTTGAAGTCTTCGAGAGGATCGGACAAGATTGGAATATCCGTAAAAATATAATTTGAGTAAATCGGCGGTATGAAAAGCGGGTGCGCCATTTTTGATTTGTCCTTTGATGATGAAGTCGATTTGTTTTAAATTCAATAGGTCGACAACGACATCAATGACTCTGACGATACTATTTTTGTCTATTGCTGAATCAAACGAGAGCATCTGAAGTTGATTGCGATCTTGGTGAGAGTTGAGCATCTTTTAGAGTTTTTTTGATACTCTTAATGATATGAAATTTTACATTTGTAAATGTATTGTTATGTATTTTTTTTCACAATTTGACATCTCTGCTGAATGCAATATGGGCGTGTAGTCCATATTGATATTTTGGTATTGTTGGTGGTTCGTTTTATCTTTTCTAAAAAGGTTTATATGATTTCAGGGACACATTTGGATAATCTTTGGTAATTAAATCCCGCAGATGATTAATCCCTTTTCCAATACGATTATAAGGAAACATGAGTCGTCTTGTATGAAATTTCAAATCCACAAGAATATTTGCAAATTCACGATGGTTAATCAGGTCATTTATATTATAAGTAAAAGGAGATGGGTATCTTTTGATTACTACTGAATCTAAGTTTGGAACAAAAGTATTGGCTTCCATTGATATTCTGTCCATGTTTTTATTTAAAAAAGGTCTCACTACTAAGTCCACATATCTAACCTGAATTTCTTCAAATTGAACGAGCTTTTCAACATCAGCATGATACTGTAGAAGACTATGTCTAAGATTCGATGAAGAAATATATTCGAAATTACCGGAAGTATTTAATGTTGTGTATTTAGTAGTTGGTGTTCCAGCTAAAAACAACCAAGTTATTTTGTGTAAATCTAATTCTATTTCTGCGTCTGAATATTTGTTTTTAGGATTCCTAATTGCATTTAACAAACGATCAGTTGCATCTATCACATCATTCATTTTTTTGCTTCCAGATTCTTGGATAAATTTATAATATTCAATTTCTACTGCTATTTCTTGAACAGCGAAAGTCTCTTTTTTTATATTATTTTTTTCTTGAAAATAATTATTCAGAAAAGACATAAATAGTATTAAGACAAAGCCAGTCAACAAAAACAGAATTCCATTGCTGAAAATCTTTGATTTTTTTTTTTTTTTTTTTTTATCTTCCTTTATTTGGTATTTTTTTTAAATTTGTTTTTATTTATATTTTTATGTTATCA
>JBGCCY010000045.1:0-11236 GCA_045104975.1 Saprospiraceae bacterium | reverse complement strand
TTGCATTTCGGCTACACATCAATGTGGTTTCTTTAGAATGCATGCTTGGGTGGTTAAAAGATAAGTTACCGTTGTAAATACCTACCAGTATATAGCGCCCACCAAAAGACAAATAATTTACTCCTGATTCTAAAGCCTGACGACTACCCGTCGCATCAAATACCGCAGTTGCCAAATCGCCATTTGTAATAGCTAGTATTTCATTTATAGGATTTTTCAAAGCGTTAACACAATAATCTACCCCTATCTCGTTTTTAGCATATTCCAATCGATCTTGGTCAATGTCCATAGCGATAACTTTAGCACCATCGATTTGTGCCTGTTTCATCAATCCCACACCAATAGGTCCGCAACCAATTACTAGAACGGTTTCTCCTTTTTGTAAAGCTGCACGACGGATAGCATGCGCGCCAATGGCGAGGGGTTCAACTATTGCTATTTCCGTATCAGATAATTTCCCAGCAGGAATTAAAATATCCGCAGGTAACGAAACTACTTCTTGCATTCCACCGTCAGAATGAACTCCAATTACTTGAATTTTTGAACAGCAGTTAGTTTTTCCATTACGACATGAAAAACACTCATAACAACTGATATATGGCATAATGATAACTTTATCACCGGCACTTAGCTTTTGCTCATTACTCTCAATTTCAATAATTTCTGCTGCTAATTCATGACCTAAAATGCGTGGATAAGAAAAGAAAGCTTGGTTACCGCAATAAGCATGAAAATCTGTCCCACAAATTCCAACCTGATTAATTTTAAGTAAAGCTTCACCTGCTTTTCGAGTAGGAGGTTCTTTTTCTTTAAGTAAAAATTTGCCAGGTTTTTCACATATAATATATTTCATTTTTGAAGAGGGTTTAATAGTTTTTAGTTTGAAAAAGCTTAAGCCAATACTAAAATTTAAATTGGTTTTAAGTGTAATAGTCAGTTATGGTTTTCAATTTTTAAATACCCGATTTACTGCCTTACGCATCCCTTCACTTTCAATCAAAAATAAATAGTCTGCCAGTTTTTCTTTGAACTGTATCACTTTATTCAAATCACTTTCCCTATTTTTTTCCATTCTAAAATTTGCGTAGCTATTTTTTCAAAACTTGATTTCGCAGGATCGAATGTAGCTTGGCGGAGTCAGTCTTAATATGATTTCACCAAAAGTGACTATCTTCTTTAGTAGTAATCAGTTTTCAGTTTTTATTGATTAAAAATTAAAGTACGCTTCCGCATTGCAGTAGCATATATCCTCCACAATTTCTCCCAACCAGTTAATATCATAAGACAACTCTCCATTCACTACATCCTTCCCAATAAGATTGCATAATATCCTCCTAAAATATTCATGTCTGGGAAATGATAGAGAACTCCTGCTAACTGTACGCATACCTACAAAGCAACTCAAAAGTCCCATAAAACTTCTATATTAAATCCCTTCCAGCCAATTCCGCAACCTATCCATCCAATTATCTTTAGTGGTCGTATTGAACATTCCAAAACCATGTCCACCTTTAGGATATAAATGCATTTCTACTGAAACTTCATTCTCAATACAAGCTGAATAATAGGCCAAACTATTTCCAACGGGAACAACTTTATCATCTGCCGCATGAACAAGGAAAGCTGGAGGAGAATCAGAAGTAACTTGTTTTTCGTTTGACCATAACAACACATTTACATCTTTTGGGTTTTCTCCAATCAAGTTATTTCGAGAACCCAAATGAGTTAGTTCATCCGAAAAACTAATAACTGGATAAATTAAAATCACAAAATCAGGTCTAAAAGAAGTTGTATCTGTTTCATTGCTATCTGCATTTTTCTCAAAATTAGTAGCTGCCGAAGAAGCTAAATGTCCACCTGCTGAAAAACCCATGATGCCAATTTGGTTAGAAGCGACTTGATGTTTTTTAGCATGTTGCCTAACCCAACGAATCGCTTGTTGAGCATCTTGAAGTGGTGCAAGTGATTTGTCGACATTAGTGAAGTCTTGTGGAATTCGATATTTTAAAACAAAAGCGGTGATGCTATCTTTGACCAGCGACTGGGCAACCAATGTACCTTCTTTATCAAAAGCCGTTCTCGCATAACCTCCACCTGGACAAATAATAACTGCTTTTCCATTTGGAAATTTTGGTTTAAAAATCGTGAGCGTTGGAATGGCGGTATCCACATAAGCTCGATTATTTTCTCCTCTTTCCAATAATTTTTCAGGGTCAGGAACATTTCGAGAATTAGGAATCTTGCCTTGATAAAGAGGAATTACTTGCTGAGCTTGAAGCATAAATGAAAATATAATGCATAAATTTAAGAGCAGGTAATTCTTCATTTTTATAAAATTTGAGTGATTGCTTTTTGCATGCCTTCTTTTTCTATTAAAAATAAATAGTCTGCTAATTTTTCTTTGAACCCTGCTACTTTATTCAAATCACTTCCCCAATTTTTTTCCCATGCTAAAATTTGTGTAGCCATTTTTTCAAAACCTAATTTGGTAGCATCATTGTCCATCCATAATTTTTTCAAAAAAGAAATTGATTCTTGGTCATCCTTTAAAGGGATTTCGACGCCATTATTTTCTCCTTTGTAAAAATGAATCATCGCTGCCATCGAGAAGACCATCGCATTGGGTAACGTTCCTTTTCTTTTTTGATATTCTAAAATGGAAGGCAAGACTCTTGTTTTAAATTTGGAGGTAGAGTTCAACGAAATGCTAATCAATTGATGATGGATAAATGGATTTTTAAATCGGTCGAGCACATCATTAGCATATCGTAGTAATTCTTCTTTTGGTAAATCTAGCGTCGGAATTATTTCCTCAAAAATAACTTTCTGAATAAATTTACCCATGACCTCATGCTCTACCGTTTCCCGAACCGTTTCAATTCCGTAGAGGAATCCAACAGGTACCATACTCGTATGCGCTCCATTCAAAATCCGAACTTTAATAGTACGATAAGGCGTGAGGTCATTTGCATAAATTATATTCAAACCAATTTTATCTAAAGGCAATTCATCCCTTACAGATTGAGGCGCTTCGATTGCCAAAAAATGATAAGGTTCTCCTTGTGTGACCATTTTATCTTCGAATCCTATTTCTTCCCAAACTTCAGCCAATTTATTTTTATCCACTCCTGGAATAATTCTATCTACAAGTGTATTGCAAAAAACATTAGCTTCTTCTATCCATGTTTTAAATCCTGCTTCCAATCCCCATGTAGCTGCATTTTTCAAAATACATTCTTTAAGCAAAAGTCCATTATCAATTAACAATTCGGTAGGTATCATCACGCAACCTTTTTCTTTTTTCCCTTGAAAAAATTGATAGCGATGATACAGCCATAAAGTCAATTTTGCTGGAAATTCATGTGGAGGTGTATCTGTTTTTTTATCCGCAACATTAAATTTAATTCCACTCTCCGTAGTATTGGAAATGATAAATCGTAACTCAGGATTTTCTGCAGATTTCAAAAATCCTTCCCAATCTCGATAAGGGTGGATGATTCGATTGACGCAAGTTATCAAGCGATTTTCGTCAACCAATTTTCCATGTTTTATTCCTTTGGTCAAAATATGGAAAAGGCCATCTTGCTTTTTCCAATCTTCATAATCGCCTCTCTCGGTCGGCTTAATAACTAAAACGCCAAGGTCTGAATTCGTCTCTTCATTATAGACATCTATTATCCAATCCACAAATCCTCGAAGAAAATTACCTCCTCCAAATTGTAAAATCCTTTCCGTATTATGTTTTGTAATACTATTGTTATTTTTATTAAGTTCTTTCATTTTTATTTTTAATAAAATCAATTTATAGTGACACGCCTCGCTTCCAAGGAATAAAGTCATCTTGCCCTAATCGTTCTGCATGAGTCATTACTTCTCCACTCGCTACTTTGATAAGCAACTCTAAAAGTTCTACTCCTTTTGATTCAATCGTATCTTCGCCAGAGATAATTGTCCCTGCGTTGATGTCAATTAAATCTTCCATGCGTTGTGCAAGGATGGTATTACTCGACATTTTTATAGTTGGTGAAATGGGATTGCCAGTTGGCGTTCCAAGACCTGTGGTAAAGACAATTAAGTTCGCACCAGAACCTGCCAAACCAGTCGTACTCTCCACATCATTCCCTGGCGTACACAACAAATGCAAACCAGCTTGAGTCGGCTGCTCGGTATAATCTAACACTTTAATTACGGGCGAAGTACCTCCTTTTTTGGCAGCACCAGCCGACTTCATCGCATCGGTAATTAATCCATCTTTGATATTACCGGGGGAAGGATTCATGTCAAAACCTGAACCTGCTTCTTTCGCTCGTTGAGCATAAGTTCGCATGAGGTTGGCAAATTTTTCGGCATCCTCATTTGTCTTACAACGATTGATGAGTTCTTGTTCTACACCATTCAATTCTGGAAATTCTGCAAGGATAGTTTTGCCTTTGAGCGCCACCAACAAATCAGAAGTATATCCCAATGCAGGGTTAGCAGAGATGCCCGAAAATCCATCCGAACCACCACACTCTAACCCTAACGAAAGATGTGAAAGTGGAGCAGGTTTTCGTTCCAATTGGTTGGCTTGCACCAAACCGACAAATGTTTTTTTGACCGCTTCGGCAATAAAGTCTCTTTCGGAATTACTTTTTTGTTGCTCTAAAATATGGATGGGTTTTTGAAAATCAACATCCATTTCTGCAATCGCTTTTTCCAATAATTGGAATTGTGCATTCTGACATCCCAAACTCAAAATCGTTGCGCCTGCTACATTCGAATGCGTAATGTACCCCGCCAACAATCGGCAAAGCGTTTCGGAATCTTGACGAATTCCACCGCAGCCACCATCATGAGTGAGGAATTTTATACCATCTACATTTGGGAAAAGTCGATTGCGACGAGTCTCACTTCCTGACTGAAGAATATTTGATTTTAAAATTTCTTCAGCATCGACACCACTTTTATATTGCTCTATCAAACTGTCCACATTAACTGAAAAATCACGGTCTGTTGCATAACCTAATTTTTCCAACATCGCTTCTTGGATGACTTTTAGATTTCTATTTTCACAAAAAACCAAAGGTATCACTAGCCAATAATTACGAGTACCTACTTTTCCATCGGCTCGGTGAAAACCATCAAAAGTGCGATTTTCAAATTTAGAAATATCAGGTGCTTGCCAGTTGGTTTGTCTTTTCCCGACTTCATAATCGTTAGAGGAATGCGCTACATTTTCTGTAGAAATTCGAGTTCCTTTTGGAATCGGTCGCAATGCTTTTCCAACCGTCACGCCATACATAATAATCGTTTCACCTTCGGAAAAATCTCTTTCAGAAAATTTATGCTTCGTTGGAATTTTTTCTAATAATTGAATTTTATTTTCCTCAAAAACCAATTCATCGCCTGCTTCAAAATCTTGTAGCGCAACGATGACATTATCAGATGGATGAACTTTTAATAATTTATTTTTCATTAAAAAAATCTCTAATTAATTTTAGTAATTCGTAATGCGATATATGGTTTATAAGGCAATCGAACTTTTTTCTCTTCTTTATCAAATAATCGATAATCTTGTGCTTTGTCAGTTTCAAAAATTCCAGGGTAAGGCGTGATAGTCATATCCCATGCATCAATTATTTCAATTTTGAATTTGGCATTTGGTTTTAATTTTTTCAAATTACCATTTTTCACAGGTAAATTAAACAACCAATCTTCTTGCATTTTTTCGCCGAAATAAATAAAATAATATCCTTCTCCGGCAGAGGCCGTTTTAAAATCTCGACTGATGTCAGTCATGAAAATCGGAGATGGAATCTCTTCAATTATACTTCGTAAAAATTTTATTCTCTTCCAACTACTTCCACGCAACGCTCCACCATTCGCCCAAAAAATAGTATCTTTTTCGCTGTAATAAGTATAGGTTTCACCATGCGATACATAGGTGCCACCCATCACACCATTCCAAATCAAATGCATCATTTTTTCAGGACTTAGCCAGCCCCAACGCCTTGTAATATTTCCCTCGTAACCTACTTCGTCAAAGACAATTGGTTTTTTATAAATCCTCCCGATGGTAGCCGCAGCAGTTGGATTTTGAACTGGAGCTTCATCTTGAATACTGACATGTGTAATTTCGGGTTTCCAATATTCGAAATACGAAGCGGTAGAACCATGGATGGAACACAAGTGACCATAAGGGTCAGCAGCTGTAACAGTTTCAATTAAAGTATGCCAGTCAGCAGGAGTTTTCGATTTTAAAAAGTTCCATTCGTTGGCAAGCGACCACCATATATTTTTGAAGGAGGATAAACGAGCGGTGATGTATTTTATATATCGAATATCCATTTCTTGTGGCATGGAATCAAACCCCCAACGACCTTTATCATAGGGATGAAAAAGAATCAAATCTGCTTCAACTCCAATGGCATCTAGTTCGTCAATTCTCTTTTCTAATCTTTGAAAAAAAAGGGGATTAAATTTTTCATAATCCCAAACCTTGACTTCTTTACCTTCGCTATCTTTTTTTATTTCTTTGATTAAAAATGGATAATGTTTGGGTTCCCGTTGAACGAGTGCATAACTTTTGGGCATTACACACATTCGTACTTTATTAAAACCAGATTTTTCTAAAGTTTGTAAAGTCAGTTTTTGTAAACCTTCATCCATGTGCGTCCATGCATAAGCAGTAGTTCCGAAGGGATAATATTTTTTTCCATCAGAAAATTTAAAATGGTGGACATCACTCACTTCTACCATTCCATGATTCTGACTTGATGCTTTGATACATTCAAAAATTCCTTTTTGATTATTTAATGCTGAGATATTGCTTCGAGTAGTGTATTTCCAGGTCCCCAATTTTTGAGGCATAAACCGAACTTTAAATTGGTCATTGTCATCATAAAAACCAGTCACTATAAAACTGGTATCTTGATGGGTAAACTCGGCTGAAAATTGCACTTCTGTAAATGCATTACCCTTAAAATTGTATTCTATGGTTTTCTCAAATCGACCCCAAAGTTCCACGTCTGCCTGCCCGAAAAATGTAACAGGAAGAAGAAATAATGAAAAAAAATGAAAAGCAAAAAATAAATACTTAAGCATCATATTTTGTATTTCAAAAAAAATTATAATCCAAATAAACTAGGTAACCATAAACTTAGTGCAGGCACATAAGTAACTAGCATCAACGCCACTAACATGGCAATAAATAATGGCAATAAGGGTTTAATCACTTTTTCAATCGTAGTACCTGCTACTCCAACTCCAACAAATAAAACTGAACCTACTGGAGGCGTGCATAATCCAATACATAAATTCATCACCATCACAATTCCGAAGTGAGTGGGGTCCATTCCTAGTTTGGTAACGATGGGTAAAAAGATTGGAGTAAAAATCAAAACGGCAGGTGTCATATCCATAAAAACACCTACAAAAAGTAAAATCATATTAATCAAAAAAAAGAGGACAAATTTATTATCACTTACTGATAGCAATGCTTCTGTTATATTTTGAGGAATATTCTCATATGCCATAATCCATGACATACTCATAGAAGTGGAAATTAATAACATTACAATTGCGGTTGTTCCAACTGATGCTAAAATAATATCTGGTAACTCTTTAACAGAAATTTCTCTATAAACTGCCGTCAAAATCAAACAGTATAAAACTGCTACAGCAGAAGCTTCTGTTGCAGTAAACCATCCTGCTACAATTCCTCCAATCACTACAAATAATAAAAACAAACTAGGTAAGGCATCAAAAAATGTTTTGCCTACTTCCCTTAAGGTGCTTCTTTTACCCACAGGGTAATTATTTTTTTTAGCTAAAACAGTAGAGACTATCATTAAAAATAAACCAGTCAAAATCCCTGGAATATATCCCGCTACAAAAAGAGCTGCAATAGAAACTCCTCCACTCGCCAAAGAATATACAATCAAAATATTACTAGGAGGAATCACCAAACCAGTCGTACTTGAAGTGATATTAACTGCTGCTGAAAACTCCTTACTGTAACCTTCTTCTTCCATCGAATCTCCCAACATTCCTCCAATAGCAGAAACGGCAGCTACTGCCGAACCTGAAATAGCTCCAAACAACATAGAGGCAATAATATTGACATGTGCCAATCCACCAGGAAGTGAACCTACCAATGTTTTTGCAAAATTGACTAGCCGCTTGGCGATACCTCCGCGATTCATAATACTACCTGCTAAAACAAAAAATGGAATCGCTAACAAAGAAAAACTATCTAAACCTGTTCCCATTCGTTGAGCAACTGTAGTTAAGGCTGAAAGCATCGGAATACTGACAAGCATCGTAAATATGCTACTCAATCCAATACACCAAGCAATAGGAACTCCAATCCCCAAAAGAATAATAAATGATATTACAAGAATATATACTTCCATTTTAGTTTTGTTTTATTTGATATTACTACATTTTGAATGGTAATAAAATCTATTGATTAAGTATGTTTGAGGTCAGTTAATTTATAATAGATAATTAACAAACCGCTCAATGGAATGACAGAATAAACCACATACATTGGAACTTGTAAGGCAGGCGATATTTGCCCTAAAACATTGGTAATATATATCAATCGACTTCCTCCAATAACCATGACAGTTAAAGCAAAAAAAGCTATCATTAGATTAATGAAAATTGAAAGTCGTTCTTGATTTTTTATCTCTAAACTAGGTTTTAACAATTCAATAGAGAGATGCATTTTTTGTCCTGATGCATAAGCAGCTCCGAGAATGCCTATCCAAATCAAAAGGAAACGTGCTAATTCTTCTGACCAACTTGCTTGGCTACCAATGGCATACCGTGTAAAAACACCCCACAAAACATCTAAGGTCATGAGTGACATGAGCGCAATTAAAAAATATCCTAAATATTTATTGATAGTATTTTTCATTATTCTACAGCTTGAATTTTTTGAATTAAATCATAGATAACTTTATCATCTTTAAAAGCTTCCAACATTTTTTTTGTCTTATCTGAGAAGAGGGTTTTATCAGGACGAATAATTTTTACTCCAGCTTTTTTGACGGCTGCCAACGCTTCATTCTCTGCCGCTATCCAAAGTTTTCTTTGATGAGTCACCGCTTCATCGGCAGCTTCTTGCAACCATGTTTGTTCTTGCTCAGTCATTCTATTCCAAGCCACCGTTCCAATAATTAATAAGTCAGGAACAGCAGTATGCTCATTCAAAGAATAATATTTGCAAACTTCATAGTGGCGCGAAGTGTAAAAACTGGGTGGATTATTTTCTGCTCCATCCACCACACCTTGTTGAAGTGCGGTATAAAGTTCTCCCCATGAAATAGGAGTCGGTGCTCCTCCCATCGACCTCACTAAATCCATAGCGGTCACACTTTCCTGCACTCGAATTTTTAAACCTTTCAAATCATCAGGTGTATTGACAGGTTTATCTTTAGTATAAAATGACCGTTGTCCTGCATCAAAATAAGCTAATCCTCTTAGCCAATAATCTTGACCTTGCAATAACATTTCTTTTCCAATAGGACCATCCAAAACTTTGTAGGTATGTTCTCTTCCTTTGAAAATATAGGGCAAACTCAAAACTTTACTATCAGGTGCAAAGTTTTCATAAACAGCAGCAGATACTTTAGTCATTGCCAAACTTCCTATTTGGAGCAACTCCAAACATTGCCGTTCTGAACCTAGTTGCTGACTTGGATAAATTTCAATTTGTAATTTTCCACCAGATTTTTCATTGACTCTTTCCGCCATAAATTCCATGCCTTTGTGAACAGGATGGTCAATATTTAAAGCATGTCCTAATTTCAAATATTTGGTTTTTGAAATTTCTCCACATTGCGAGAAAAAACTAAAACATAAAACCAGACCAACAAAAATTTTAAACTTTTTGTAAAATTTCATTTTTGTAATTGTATTGTTACTAATTTTTCAACTCTTGAATTAAAGACAACGCTTTTCTAACTTTATTTTCTAATAAATCAAAATCATTAACTTGTAAAATCTCTTTAGATATTAATTTTGAGCCCATTCCTACGCAAGTCACCCCGGCATCAAACCATCCTTTTAAATTTTCTCTAGTTGGAGAAACGCCACCTGTAGGCATAACACTCGTCCATGGTTGAGGACCCTTGATGGCTTTGACAAATGAAGCTCCATATATTCCTCCAGGAAATAATTTCACGATTTCACAACCCAATTCTTCCGCTCTACAAATCTCTGTTAGCGAACCACAACCGGGCGACCAAAGCACTTTTTTTCGATTGCAAACGATAGCGATATCTTCCCGTAAAACTGGAGTTACCACAAAGTTGGCTCCCAGTTGCATGTACAAAGAAGCGGCTCCAGCATCGGTCACAGAACCTACTCCCAAAATCATTTCGGGTAATTCTATTTCGCAATATTTATTTAACTCTCGAAATACTTCATGCGCATAATCTCCTCGATTTGTAAACTCCAAAAGCCTTGCTCCACCTGCATAACAAGCTGTTAGCACCTTTTTCCCCAACTCAATATCAGGATGATAAAATAATGGTACCATGCCTTGTTCTGCCATTTTTCGAGCGACTTGTATTCTTGTAAATCTTGCCATTTTTTTAATTATTATTATTCATTACCTCGCTACTCTCCCACTTGCATCTCCGCTCATTAATTTTTCTACTTCTTCAACCGTTGCCAAATTTGCATCCCCGTAAATAGTATGTTTTAAACATGAAGCCGCTACCGCAAAATTCAATGCTTTTTGGTCGCTACGTTTGTAATTCAACAAACCATAAATCAAACCTCCCATAAAACTATCGCCTCCACCTACTCTATCCACGATGTGCGTAATTTGATAAGTCGGTGCTTCGTACAATTTTTTTCCATTGTATAAAACGCCTGACCAAGAATTATGAGATGCACTTATCGAACCTCTTAATGTGATGATAACTTTTTTGCATCGAGGAAATTTTTCCATCAATTGTTTGCAAACAGAAATGTATGCTTTGGCATCTATGGTGTCGCCATGCGTGACATCTACACCTTCAGGATGAATGTCAAAATGCTTTTCAGCATCTTCTTCATTTCCCAAAATCACATCGCAACCTGCTACTAATTCTGGCATCACTTCGGCTGGCGTTTTTCCGTAATTCCACAAATTTTTTCGATAATTCAAATCGGTAGAAACGGTGATGCCCATTTTATTGGCCGCTTGAATCGCTTCCAAACAAGCATCTGCTGCACCTTGAGAAATTGCTGGAGTAATTCC
>JBGCCY010000044.1:0-19104 GCA_045104975.1 Saprospiraceae bacterium | reverse complement strand
TTGCGCCGTGGCAAGAATATTAGGAATTGATTACGGAACCAAAAGAATTGGGTTGGCGACCACCGACCCTTTGCAAATCATAGTGACCGGTTTAGATACCGTCGCTAATAAGGATATTTTTGACTATCTGAAAAAATATATAGGAGAGGAAGAAGTAGAAGCTATAGTTGTTGGTCAACCAATGCATGAAGATGGAAATCCTTCCCAAATTGCACATTTAGTAGTTGGATTTATTCGCAAATTGCAAAAACTTTTTCCCGAAATAAAAGTTGATACTCATGATGAACGTTATACTTCTTATGATGCAAAACAATATATTTTGATGATGGGAACTAAACAGAAGAAGCGAAGAGATAAAGCTTTAGTTGACCAAGTGAGTGCAATTTTAATTTTACAAGATTATTTAGGACATATATAGTAGTTGAAATTTGAGATGGAGTTTATGGAGTAGTGAGACTAAAGAAGCATTCCCAATACCAATAATCTCAATACCCAAATACACAATACTAAAGTTTTAATTTTAAAAAATAGAAAATGATTTTACCGATTTATGCGATAGGACAACCTGTTTTGAAAAAGATGGGACAATCAATTGACAAAGATTATCCTGAGTTAAAAGAGTTGATTGAAAACATGTGGGAAACGATGTACAATGCAGAAGGCGTTGGTTTGGCTGCGCCACAAATTGGTTTGGCGATTCGAATGTTTATGATTGATACAGAACAGTTGGATGATGGAGACGGAACAGGGAAGAATGGAATGAAACAATGTTTTATCAATGCACAAAAAATTGAGGAAGGTGGAAAATTGTGGGATTACGAAGAAGGATGCTTAAGTATTCCAGATATTCGAGGAGATGTAAAACGTCCTGCTCAGATTAAATTAAGATATCAAGATGAGAATTTTGAAGAGCATGAACAGGTTTTTACGGGTATGATTGCTCGAGTGATTCAACATGAATATGATCATATTGATGGAATTCTTTTTACAGAATTATTAAAACCACTCAAAAAAAGAAGAGTGAAGAGACGAATTGACAATATTAAGAAAGGAGATATTACTCCAGCTTATAGAATGAGATTTGCCAAATAGCAAATCTCTTTTTCCGTAAAATAAACACGGTTTCACTTAATTGAGAAACCGTGTTTATTTTTGTATCTTTATGAAAGAACTTAAATATGTTCTTATAATAAAAATGTAAATTCTAATATTCCCCATCCAATTTTTAGCTTCTTTTCCTAACCGTATTTATCGAATCTTGACTGTGTATTCCTAATTTTTTTGTTTCTTAAATAATCCGAAGCGAACTGCTTTTATTATGTTTATAGTACCTATTCTAAAAATACAGTTACCTCGATTTGCTCATTTGACTTTGAGTATCATTCTACTATTTTTTCTTTTTTCAGAAATTCAGGCGCAACCCTTGATCGAGTGGTCCGAAGGAATGGGAGGAAGTTCAAATGATATTCCTGAAGTGGTTTATGCTACTGATGATGGTCATTTTATTGTTGCAGGACAGAGTGCATCTTCCGATGGATCGTTGGATAATAATAAAGGTGGATCAGATTTGTGGGTGACAAAATTGGATGGTGATGGTAATTTGATTTGGGAAAAAAACTACGGAGGTTCGAAAGATGATTTTGCTATGGATCTTCAACCAACGGCAGATGGTGGTTTTATTATGACTGGTGGAAGTGCTTCTGCGAATGGGGATTTAACTAATAATAATGGTCGATTAGATATTTGGGTGGTGAAAATAAATGCTCAGGGCGAATTACTCTGGTCTAAAAATTATGGAGGATCAAGTGTAGATATTGGATCGAGTATTCAACCAATTTCAGGTGGATATATTTTAGCTGGTTGCACAGGTTCAGCAGGGGAGCCAGGAGTTTCGGCTGGGTATGGTGGAAATGAATTTTGGGTATTAGGACTTGATTTGAATGGTAATTTAGTTTGGGAAAAAACTTATGGAGGAAAAAGACACGATGCTGCAAAAACTATAGTTAACAATGGCAATGGAGAATATTTGATCGCTGGAAACACTTGGTCAGATGATGGAGATATTTCGAATAATCATGGTCATAGTGATGCTTGGGTAATTAAAATAAATAATGTAGGAACATTGTTATGGCAAAAAACTTTTGGCGGAAATACACCTGATCGATTGAATAGTCTAGCAAAAACGAATGATGGAAATTATATTTTTGCAGGTGTAAAAGGCGAAATGGACTTAGTCTCTAATGGGTTTTATGGTCGCTATGATGAGCAATATTGGATTGTGAAACTTTCGGAATCGGGGCAGTTGATTTGGGAAAAAACTTTTGGGGGGAATAAATATGATGAAGCATTCTTAGTCGAAGCAACAATGGATGGTGGATATATTATTGGAGGTTCGGTTCAATCTGACCTTGATGATTTTTCAAATAATGCAGGGAATTTAGATGCTTGGATTCTTAAAACCGACGCAAACGGAATTGAAGAATGGTCTGAATTTTTTGGAGGTGCAGGAAATGAAAATTTAAAATCAATTGCTGAAACTTCAGATGGGGGATATGTTATGTTAGCTGCAACTAATTCGTTTTTCATTGATACCACTTTGATCAATAATGGTTTTTTTGATTGGTGGGTTGTAAAATTTGGAGGAAATTCCATTGATGTAAATTTAGGAAATGACTTGACTGTTTGCGAAGATGAAATGTTCACATTAGATGCAAACGTTGCTAGTTGTAATTGCACCTATCTTTGGAATGATGGAAGTACAGATGCTGTTCGAATTCTTTCAATCACTTCCACAACTAATTATTCAGTTACTGTTACCGATGCAGATGGCTTGGAAGGTGTTGACCAAATTACTGTTTTTACCTCTCAACCTTTAATCAATATTTCAACGGTAAATATTCTATGTTTTGGAAATGCAGGTGGATCAATTACCCTAACTCCAGCCGAACAAAATTATTCTTATATCTGGAGTACAGGTTCAACTAGTATAGAAATTACTAACCTAATTGCAGGGGCGTACACCTTTACAGTTACAGATCAGAATGGTTGTCAAAAAATAGAAGTAGTTGAGGTTTCAACTCCTGATGAAATTGAGATAGAGGAAACGGTTCAAAATGCAGATTGTTTTGGGAACAATTCAGGTTCTATTACTACTCAAATTTCAGGCGGAGTAGGGAGTTACGATTTTGATTGGAGTAATGGAGCGACTACTCCAAATCTTTCTCAACTAAGTTCGGGAACTTATACTCTGACGATTACTGATGATAATTTTTGTGAAAAAGTAAAAGAAATTATCGTTAATCAAGATACAGATATTAATGTGTTTTCTCAATTGACAATGCCTTCTTGCCATGATACTAATGATGGTTCCATTAACCTTTTTACATCTGGAGGAACAGGTGATTATACTTTTTTATGGAATTCAGGAGCAGAAGTGGAAGATATTGATGGATTGGAAAACGGAGATTATATCATCACTATTACAGATGGGAATGGGTGTGAAGAAATACAATTATTTTCGATTATCGCACCAGATTCTATTTCGATTTTGTCGACCGTTTTTGATATTACTTGTTTTGGAGAAAATGATGGAATAATTGAAGCCGAGGTAATTGGCGGAAATAATGGCTTTGAATATTTTTGGAGTAATGGAGTAAATACACCAATAGTAGATTCTTTATTTGAAGGTAATTACGCTTTAACTGTAATTGATATTAATGGGTGTGAGCAAAGTGAAACCTTTAATTTAAGTCAACCAGACAGTTTAACTATTTCAATTGTAGAAACAAATCCTGTCGATGGAGATGATGGAAATATCATTGCCACACCTGCAGGAGGAACTGCTCCGTATGAATTCAATTGGAATGATGGAATGTGGACTGATGCTGAAATTTCAAATTTACCAGCAGGGGTTTATGACTTGATAGTAACTGATGGAAATGGTTGTATACAAAATGTAAATATATTGTTGGAATCTACTTCAGTTTTTGAAATAGAAAATTTACAAGCGGTTGAAATTTTTCCAAATCCAAATGATGGGACTTTTTTCTTGAAATTAGAATTTGAAAAAAGAGAAACTTTTGAAGTTTCAATTGTAAATGATTTAGGACAAACCATCCAAAAGTATAATCGTCACGATAATTTTATTTTGGAAAAAATGGATTTAGAAAACCTTACTTCTGGAATTTATTTTATAAAAATAAAAACAGAAAATGGAGTAATTATAAAAAAAGTTATCATTCAAAATTGATTTTAAAAATCGAAACTTCGATAATTCATCTTTGAAAGAAGTAAGAATTAGTATAAACTCGTTATGCCTAGACTAAAAATCCCTTCTCTCCATTTTTTTAAGGAGAGAAGGGATTTTTAATTCTGAACACGTTTCATTACAAGCTTCCAAACTTTAAAGAATTTTTATTAAAATATAGTTTACTTTTCAAAAGTAAATTTTGCTGATCTCATGGCTCTATTTTTTCTCATCGAATTTGAATATATTTTATCCTTTATTAATATGAGGTTAATATAGATTTCTTAACTTACAGCCATACCTCTCTTCAATTATTCTTCTTTTTTTATATTGTTTTTACAAATAAGTAAAAACAATATTCTTTTGTAAAGCACCCCATAAAATTAGAATTAAAACCAAAACATTTTTTCACAAAATCCTAATACCTTATTTATGAGACGCAACTTTACATGTATCATTCTTCTACTATTTTCTTTCTCTTTTCTTCAAGCCCAACTTTCTTTACAAGATGGGACTTCTACCTATGTAATTGATTTCGATGCCACGGTGTCTGGCGTCAGTTCGGGAACTTTTTCTGGATCGGGTTTTACCACCAATCCTGCTTCGGGACAATTAGATGCTGATGGTTGGGCGACCACCGGATTAAGTGATGGCTCGAAAAATTTCGGCATTTCTAACTCTGCTGGAGACCATGCAAGAGGTTCGAGTAGTGGAGGAGTAGCGACAGGCGGATTGTATGGTTTTGATTTAGGAGGGGGAAATCGAGCGCTTGGAATTCAACCTACAGGAAGTGACTGGACTCCTGGAACTATTACGTTAAAAATTTCGAATAATTCAACTTCAGTCATTAATGACATGGACATTGATTATAATATTTATGTTCGAAATGATCAGGACAGAGCTAGCTCATTTAATTTTTCTTATTCCTACAATAATTCAAGTTACACCAATGCGAGTGCAGGAGATTATACTTCTCCTCAGGCAGGTGGAAGTACTGCTTGGGTAGCGAATAATAGAGTTATTAATTTAAGTAGTTTAGGATTAAATCCAGGCGAAGACTTTTATCTCAGATGGTCAGGAAGTGATATTTCAGGAAGTGGAAGTCGAGATGAATTTGCTTTAGATGACATTTCAATTACTGCAGCAGGGAGTTCAAATAATTGTACGGAACCAACAGCGCAAGCGAGTAATTTAAACTTTGGAACAGTTACTTCTAACTCGATCCAAGCAACTTTTTCCGCTACAACTGCAGATAAATATTTAGTAGTTCAAAGTACTAACTCATCACTTGGAGCAAGTCCATCGGATGGAGTAATTTATACAGCTGGAAGTAATTTTGGAAATGGAGAAGTATTGCAATTTAGCAATAGCACCTCGATTAATGCTTTGAGTTTGACGAGTAATACCTTGTATTATTTTTATGTTTTTGCTGCTAATGACAATTGTTCAGGTGGACCTGATTATAAATCAATTAACCCTTTGATTGGTTTAACTTCGACTCAACAATCCGGAAATTCAAATTACTATTCAAGTATTGGAAATGAAACTTGTGCTACTTTAAAAACTAATTTGCACAACTTAATAGACAATCATACTTCCGTAAGTTATGGTAGTCTTTGGACACATTACCAGACGACTGATGATCATATTAATGATAATGGAAATGAAGTGATTGTTTGGGATATGTATTCTGATAATCCAATTGGTTCTGAAAATGAATTCACTTTTGTAGCAGAACAATGTGGAACTTATCAAGGTGAAGGTGATTGTTATAATCGAGAACATTCTTTTCCAAAATCATGGTGGGGAGGAAGTACATCTCCACCACAATACACAGATATTTTTACAGTAGTTCCAGTCGATGGATGGATCAATGGAATTAGAAGTAACAATCCATACGGCGAAGTTCAAAGTGGAACAGAAACGCATATCATGAATAATGGAACTAGCTTAGGAAGTTCATCTATCACGATTCCTGGTTATTCAGGTTCTGTATTTGAACCGATTGATTCTTACAAAGGTGACTTGGCGAGAGGTTATTTTTATATGGCTACTCGTTACGAAGATGTGATTGCAGGTTGGGAAAATAATACTACAGAATCAAATGCAGTATTGGATGGAACAAGTGATGTGGTTTTCGAACCATGGTTTTTAAATATGATTATCAATTGGCATAATAATGATCCTGTAGATCAAAAAGAGATTGATCGAAATGAAAGCATCTATGCGATTCAAGGAAATCGAAATCCATTTATCGATCATCCAGAATATGTTGATTTGGTTTGGAATAATTGCTCAGGTGGAGATACCCAAGCGCCTACGATTCCAACTAATTTATCAGCAAATAATACAACAGAAACTTCCACCGATTTATCATGGACAGCTTCGACAGATAATGTTGGGGTTGCAGGATATAATATATATCAAGATGGTGTAAATATTTTTTCAGTAGCAGGAACTAGTACAATAGTTAATGGATTAACATCGTCGACTTCCTACTCGTTTTATGTATCTGCCTATGATGCAGCAGGGAACGAATCGGCAGGCAGTACAGCTGTTTTAGTTACCACTTCGACATCTGCTGATACGCAAGCACCAACTGTTCCAATCAATTTGACAGCAAATAATACGACAGAAATATCTACAAATTTATCATGGACAGCTTCGTCAGATAATGTTGGAGTAGCTGGATATAATATTTATCAAGATGGTGTAAATATTTTTTCAGTAGCAGGAACTAGTACGACTGTCAATGGATTATCATCATCAACTACGTACTCATTTTATGTAACAGCTTATGATGCAGCAGGGAATGAATCAGCAGGAAGTGCAGCAGTTTCAGTTACTACTCAAACTCCACCTGATACAGAAGCACCAACTATTCCTACTAATTTGACAGCAAGTAATACAACAGAAACATCTACCAATTTATTATGGACAGCTTCGTCAGATAATGTTGGGGTTGCAGGATATAATGTTTATCAATATGGTGTAAATGTTTCATCAGGTGCAAGTACAAGTGCAACGATAAGTGGATTGACTGCATCGACTACTTACTCATTTTATGTAACAGCCTATGATGCAGCAGGGAATGAATCGGCAGGAAGTGCAGCAATTTCAGTTACGACTTCGACACCTTCAGGTTCAACAGTTTTGCATGAAGGATATTTTGAAAGTGGCTGGGATGGCTGGTCTGATGGTGGTTCTGATTGCGCTCGATATTCAGGTTCAAGATCTGCGGAAGGAAGTTACTCGATCAGAATTAGAGATAATTCAAATACTTCTTCTTCTATGACTTCATCATCATTTAATTTGAGTAGTTATAGTTCTGTTGATTTCGATTTTAGTTTCTATGCTCATAGTATGGAAAATAACGAAGACTTTTGGGTGAGATATAATGATGGAAGTGGATGGCAAACTATTGCCACTTTTGCTCGAGGAACTGACTTTAATAATGGCACTTTTTACACCGTTAATTTGAATTTGAGTAGTGCTGAATTTAATTTATCTAACAATGGATCTTTTAGAATTCAATGTGATGCGAGCGGAAACAACGATCATATTTATATTGATGAAGTAGTCATTACTGGGAATTCAGGAGGTAGTTCATTTATTGCTCCAGTTGTAACTGAATTGGCAGTTGGCAAGCAAACTACGGCAAGTATAAATGATGAACCAATTGAAGAGGTTGCAGCAAGCAATGTTTTGGAAAAAGAAAACATCATTTCTATTTATCCAAATCCTGCTGATGAATTCATTAATATCAATCTAGAAAAATTCCAAACGGAAATAATTTCTATGGAGATTTTAAATTTGATGGGACAAGTAATTAATCTTCCGAGTAATCAGATTACTGAAAAAGTTTTAAGAAAAAATATTTCCAACCTTCCAAGTGGAATGTATTTCTTAAGAATTATTGATATTGAAAATCAACAACAGACGATTAAATTTTATGTAAAATAAAATAGATAATTGTTTACGTGGAAAAAGAAATCCCGAATTCTCATTTTTGAGAACTCGGGATTTTTTTTCTAAAAAACTGAAAGCAACTTCATTTGAAGTTTAAAGAATTAGTAATCCATTTCTAATATTACATCCTGTAAGATTCTAAATTAAACTCACATCAGTTTTTACTTCTAATAATCCTGGGCCATCATGATTCATCAATTGTTCCATTGCAGCAGCAAGTTGATTTTTATCCGTCACTTGAATTCCAAGTGCGCCGCAACCTTTTGCATACTCTGCAAAGTTAGGATTCACCAATTGAGTTGCCCAAACATCGAATTCTCCAGCGCGTTGTTCTTTTGAAATTTTTCCTAATTCATTATTGTTGATGATGATCGTTTTGATCGGCATTTTATATTTTACGGCAGTAGTTATTTCAGCCAAGTATTGACAAAAACCACCATCACCTGCAACTGCAATAATTGGTCGTTCATCACCAACTGCAGCCCATGCACCCATTGCTGCAGGAAAAGAAAAACCGATGGAGCCTAAATATCCTGACATTAAAAAGGAATGTTTCTTTGCTTCAAAATATCTTCCAAATGAGTAGGCGTTATTTCCAACATCCACACACATGACTGCATTATCAGGAGCTTGTTTAGTTAATTCATCGAAGACTGCAATAGAACTAATTCCTTGCCCTCTATCTTCCAACAAGCGTTTTTGTTTTTCTTCTTTCCATAAATCCCATCGGCCCGTAACTTCTGATTTTCGATCAATCTTATTTTCAAGAGATGAAATTTGTTGATTAAGCATTTCAATCGTCACCGAAATTTCTCCCCAAACCGCAGCTTCCACTTTATCAAATTTACTCAAAGCTAAAGGATCAAAATCAATTTGAATGGTTGGTTTCTTTGGAGTGATTCCAGTATGTTTTGAAAACGAAGCACCGATCACCAAAAGTAAATCTGCCTCATTCATAAACCAAGATGCGATAGGCGTTCCACTTCTTCCCAAAACACCACAACCAAGCGGATGCGAATCAGAAATTTGACCTTTTGCTTTAAAAGTGGTCATGACTGGGCAATTCAATTTTTCTGCAAATGCGATTACCTGATCCATGTGGAATCGAGCACCGTGCCCCACGACAATGACAGGTTTTTTTGATTCATTCAACAAATTTAAAGCTTTATCAAAAGATTCTTTTGGTGGTGCAATTGTCATTGGAGTCATCCGACCTTCCGAAGTTTGTGGCTTCTCATTTTCCTTTGCTGGAAGTATTTGAATCTCATCTGGAAAAGTAAGGTGAGATACATCTCTTTTTAAAATAGCATGTTTGATCGCAAGAGACATCAGTTCAGCATGTCGACTACTTTGTTGAACTCTATGGTTAAATTCTGCTACAGAACTAAATGCTTTAACCAAATCTAATTCTTGAAAATTACCAGTTCCAACCACCTGCGTATCGACTTGACCAGTCAATGCTAAAATAGGTGCCCGGTCAACTTTTGCATCCCAAAGTCCTGTGAACATATTCGTTGCTCCTGGTCCTGCGATGGCAAAACATGCGGCAGGTTTTCCAGTCAATTTTCCATAAGCGGAAGCTGCAAAAGAAGCTGCTCCTTCATGTCGTATTCCGATGAATTTTAAATTCCCTTTTTCTTCTTGCCGTCGAAGTGCGTCAGCCAAACCAAGATTAGAATGACCCACCATTCCGAAAACTCGATTGACTCCCCAGTTCACCATCGTCTCTGCCATAACATCAGAAACGGTTGTTTGATGAGGTTCTTCTTCTTCCATTCCGATGAAGACTTTATCCCCTTCTATTTTTATTGGAAAAGTATCTATTCCATCATCATGACCAGGAGCAATTCCCGTGCATGGATGAAAATCCCAACCATGCCACGGGCATCTCAGTAATCCATTTTCGATAGATCCTTCTCCAAGTGGACCACCTTGGTGAGGGCATTTATTATCGAGTGCAGAAAATTTCCCTTCGAAATGCGTAAGGCAAATTCCGATATGACCAGCGGTGACGGTCATCACTCTACCTTCTTGTAATTCATTTTTATTATCTAATACTTTGTGCCAAACAATAGGAAGTTCTTTCATTTTAATTTAATTTTTTGACCAATTTTGAAATAGTTAAACCTTGAATGAGAATGGAGAAAATTACTGTTCCATAAGTAAGTAATAAAATAGTATTTCTAGATAAATCAGGTTCTAATGAAAACGCTAGTGCTAGAGAAATTCCTCCTTTCAATCCACCCCAGGTGAGTATGTAAGTGGTATTTAACCAAGAGTTTTCGGTATGTTTTAAAAGTGAATATGGAAGTACAACGGAAATAAACCGAGCCAACAAAACCAATAAAATAGAAAGTGAAGCAAGGATCAAAAGAGCACTACTTTCGATAGAAATCAAGTGAATGGCGAGTCCTAAAAAAACAAATAAAACACCATTTAAACTTTCATCCAAAATATACCAAAACCCAACAAGGTTATCTTTTGTGATAGAATTGAAACTAGGTTTCTTGATGGCATCCCCAATATATAAACCAGCGACTACCATTGCCAAAGGGCCAGAAGTGTGCAACATTTTTGTCAAACTATAGCCTCCAAAAACAACTGCTAAGGTGATGATCGATGGCAAAAAATTATCGTCATCGCAAGACTTCATTAGTTTAAAACCAAGGTAGCCTAATACACCTCCAACTGCTAATCCCAATAAAACTTCTTCTGCAAAAAGGGTGGCAATTTCTAAATAAATATTTTGAGCACCATGATCCATCATTTCCTCCATTCCAGTAAAAAGTAAGATCGCAGTAAAAACGATTACTCCGATTCCATCATTAAAAAGAGATTCTCCTTCTATTTTTAATTGCAAAGATTTGTTGACATTAGCCGTTTTTAATAATGCCAAAACAGCAATTGGATCAGTCGGTGAAATAAGTGCGCCGAACAATAAACAATGAATAAATGGAAGCGCAACGCCTACCATTTTTGCTAAGAAAAATAAACCAACTCCTACGACAAATGTAGAAATCAAAACACCTATCGTTGCAAAAATTAGTACCGTCCATTTTTGTTTTTTTAATTCTTGGATATCAACATGTAATGCTCCTGCGAACAATAAGAATCCCAATAATACATCTAATAGAATATGAGAAAAGTCAGTATTTAAAACAAGGTCGCAGAAGTAAGTATAAACATTTGGTAAGATTGGTTCCATCGAAATTACTGCTATTGCAAGGATCAAAGCTAAGATCAATTGTCCAATCGTATTTGGTAATTTTAACCATTTATAATTGATAAAACTCAACATTGCGGCTAGCGCAAAAATAAGACTAAATGATTCATACATAAATTTTTATTTTACCAATTTTATTATTTTAAAATACTTTCGATATTGATTTGAAGTATATCCCATGATGCAAAAGAGGTAGCTGTTCCTTCTACTGAAATTTGCTCTGCAACAAAGGGGAGAATTTTTTGATTGATCGGTCTTCCTACATTATCAAGAACTAAAAAATACTGGTAAGGATTTTTTGGATCACCAGTTTCATGACGAAGGACAGGAGGGATACCTCCACTTATGCATCGAATAGCGCAACTTTTATGAACTTTTCCTTCGGCTGGTTTCATTACTCCGAAGTAACATTTTGGATCTAATATTTCACCTTTTAGTTTGACTATAGAAGTGTTTCCTAAATCTAAATTAGAGACGACTGATTGACTTTCAACCTTCACCAAAGATGCTTCTTCATCAGTCAATTCTAAAAGTGTTTTTCCGTCACCATGAATTAATGTACCCGATAAAGTGATTTTTTTACCCTGCAAATTACCATGCTTTTTTTGAATAGCATCCATTGTTCCCTTTGCTCCAAATTTTCCATAACCAACTAAAAGAACATCTTTCGATAAGCCTTCTTGCACCATTTGATCGTCAGCAATTAAGATTGGAAAAGGAGTGTGATAATAAGTCCCAGTTATTTCACTTGCTGTTCCAAATTCAAAAAGATGGTTGTTAAAAGGTTTTTGTAACAATACAATTACAAAAAACAAAATAGGAATAAAAACAAAAAGTGGAATCAATATTTTTTTTATCAAGGATTTACTTTTTGGTGGCATTTCATTTTTCCAACCAATGTAAAAGTCATTTTTATCACTCATGGGAAATTAAATTTTTGTGGGTTCTACAAATGTTCCTTCTGCTTTGGGATTTGGATTAACCCAAACTTTTCCATTCAAAACTTTCGTTTCATAAGTTTTTACCTTCTCCGTAAATGGGGCAGGGGATTGTCCATTCTCTGGTAAATATTGGTAGCCATGCCATGGACAATGAATACAACCGTCGATAATTTTTCCTTCGCCGAGTGGCCCCATTTGATGTTTGCAAACATTATGAACTGCGGAAATTTTTTCATCGTATTTAAAAATGGCGATATTCTCATCATTGACAAAAACAGTTTTTGCACATTTCTCATTGATCTCTTCGATTGCGCAAACTTCGTAAAATCCATTTTTTTCCAAAGCATTTTTATCAGCAACTAGTCGTCGATTTTCTTTTAATCCTGAATACAAATGCAATCCCGAAATAGAGACAAAACCTCCAATCAACATCGCCCAATAAATTGGATGACTTTCATATTGCAATGCTCCCAAAGCAACATGCAAAACGATTAATCCATAGGCGACATAAACGCTCATGTGCAATGCTTTCCAAATTCGAGGGCTCAAGTTTTTTAGCCAAAAATCATGACTCGTTGCTGCCATGAAAAACAAAATCAACAACGCAAAAAATCCTAAAGTTTGAAAGGGAAAATCACTAATCGCACTATAGTTTTGATTGGATGTAAAAATACTGACCAATGGATTGGTATCGCCCAAGGCATGAAATTGAATGATGCTAAAAACACCATGAATCAATGCAATGAAAAACATGGAAACGCCCATGTGGCGGCGGTTGTAGAGTAACGGTAAGAATAAACTATTGATGCGACATAATGGTCCAATCACTAGAATGATGTGCAATAAAATAAATGCAGTCAAAGCAGTTGCTCGAATAATGACAGTTTCAATAGTCGTCTCTGGATGAAAGACTAAATGGAATACTGCGTAAGAAATAATACATAATAAAATGCCTGCCCAAAGGATTTTATCGTAGGTCTTTTTTTGTTCGTTCCAGAGTACGGATTCATAATTTACACTCATTGTATGGCAAGTATGATGATGATTAAAATTAGGATGCTTAATGCGATCCAGATACGGAAATGATTAGTTCGTAAGGATGGTTTCATGTTGTATTTGTTTTTAACCATTTTCGAAGAAAGTAAACCCAGAATACGACGAGTCCAGGGAAAAGGAGCATTTTAAAAACAAGGCCAGTTTCTTTTGCACCGTCATCGACTTTGGCAATTCCTTTCCATAAAAAAGCAATGGAAAAGATGATTCCTAAGGCTAGGTAAATTCCGACGATGAATAGAATGGTTGAGATGATGGTTTCCATTTTCGTTTGTTTTTTATTTTTCAATACAGAGAATTTTTTAACGCAGAGATGCAGAGGCGCAGAGTTTTTTTGAAGAAAAAATAATCACAACATCATAATAGATCTCTGCGCCTCTGCATCTCTGCGTTAAAGAATTCTCTGCGTTGAAAAATCACATTGAATTAAAAATTATTGACTTTTCGTTTAATACCTTTAATCATTTGAGTAACATTGAAATTCATCAAATAGCCAAGGCGCATATTCGCTAATTTTAAATAGGTGACAACTTGTACTTCATGAATCGGATGTAATTCTTGAACGCACTTTAATTCAAGAATTATCTCATTTTCCACAAGTATATCTACTACATAGTACTTCTCTAATTCTTTTCCTTTGTAAATAATTGGAAGTTTAACTTGTTGTTCCGCTTTTATTCCCATCATTTTCAATTCTTCTATCAAGCAGGCTTCATAAACGGATTCTAATAATCCTGGACCAGTTTGCTTATGTACTTCGATTGCTGCACCGATAATTCTAGATGCGAGTTCATTTAGTTTTTCTTGAGTCATTGTATAGTATGTTTAATTATATAAGAAAATCGTTTTGAAGGTTTTTTAACGCAGAGATGCAGAATTTTTTAACGCAGAGATGCAGAGGCGCAGAGTTTTTTTTTAATACTACGGCTACATTTATAAAAACCCTCTGGGTCTCTGCGCCTCTGCCTTGAAAAATATTAAGGATTAATCCCCGCATACGGAATCCCCGCCAATCGATACATCTCCAAATCAAAAGTACTCAAATCACTATGTTGAAATTTAGAAATATCATCATAGCCACAAGATCGAGCAATCACTTTTATTAAATCATTGGAAGCAGAAAAGAAGTTATGTAGTTGTTGTGCCGAAGACTCGATGATTAATCTTTTTCTCAAACCTTCCTTTTGCGTAGCAATTCCGACAGGACAATTATTCGAACCACAAGCTCGCATTCCGAGACAACCAATTGCTTGCAAAGCAGAATTAGAAACTGCAATTGCATCAGCACCCATCATCAATGCTTTCGCAAAATCCTCTGCGACTCGCAATCCCCCCGTGATAATTAAATCAACATCAGAACCCACTTTGTCCAAATGTTTTCGTGCTCTCGCCAAAGCAGGAATAGTCGGTACATTAATATTATCTCTCAAAATCGTCGGAGCAGAACCCGTTCCACCACCACGTCCATCAAGGATGATATAATCAACTCCAACCGACAAAGCAAAATCAATATCTGCTTCGATATGACTTGCCGCAATTTTAAAACCGATAGGTGCTCCACCAGTTACTTCTCGAACATCTTTCGCTACTTTTTTAAAATCATCGGCAGTAAATAAATCTGGAAAAGCTGCAGGAGAAATAGCAGTCTGTCCAACTTCCAAACCTCTAACTGAAGCAATCTCTTCCGTTACTTTATGTCCTGGCAAATGTCCACCAGTTCCAGTTTTTGCACCTTGTCCACCTTTGAAATGAAAGGCTTGTGCCTTAGCCACTTTTTCCCAAGCAAAACCAAATCTACCAGATGCTAGTTCATAAAAATATCTTGAATTATTTTCTTGTTCCTCAGGAAGCATTCCACCTTCGCCGCTACAAATCCCAGTCCCCGAAAGTTCTGCGCCCATGGACAAAGCAATTTTTGCCTCACGAGACAATGCACCAAAACTCATATCTGAAACAAAAATTGGCATCTCTAAAACGAGTGGCTTTTTAGCATTTTTTCCAATCACGACTTGCGTCTTAACTTCTTCATGATCGAGCAAAGGTCGAGTCGCTAATTGAGCAGGAAGGAATTGAATGTTCTCCCACTTCGGTAAAGTATTTCGATCGACACCCATCGAAGCAGAAGGGCCATGATGACCATGTTTTTTTAAACCATGTTGAGCCAAGTGCTTGATGTAACCGGTGTAAGGTTCCGTACTTTCGGGATGCGTATCTGCATATTGACCAAGATATTGATCTCGATTAAAAGGTTGTGGATGCTTGACGAGGTATTCATTAATTTCATCTTCATCAACCCAAACCCAATCGTCTTTTATCGTAGAGTAAAATTTATTGAGCGCTTCACTATTATTATATTCACTCACTCCAGTATCGTATCGATAATCCCAATCATGCACGCCACAAATTAAATTAGGTCCGCTGATATGTCCATCAGAAAGCAAAGCACCTCGATGCAAACATCTTCCATAAAGGACAGAAACTTCTTGACCATATCTAATGACGACTAAATCAAGACCGTTGACTTGTTGGCCGGTAGGATTTTTTTCTTCGAGTTCTTGAAAATTACAAAGTTTGATTTCTTTCATGTGAGAGTTTTGTTTTTTTGAGAAAAAATTAAGATTGGATTAAGGTAAAATTAAATAGTGGCAATACAAATTGTACAATGGCAAATCTATTTAATATTAAAAATAAGGAATGTCCTAGTAAAAACATTCTTCGTCGAAAACCCGGTACTTTATATAGAATAGTCTTTTCCAAAGCTAGATATTGCTTTTCCTTTTTCTATCTTCACTTTTGAACAAACGTAATTATTCAGCAACGCTGGATCTATTTTTAAACGCAGAGATGGAGAGGCGCAGAGAATTTTTCGAAGTAAAAATAATTTTAAAAAACTCTGCGTCTTTCCATCTCTGCGTTTAAAAATATATAATAGTTACGAACAAACTTACTTTGTAAAACCAAAATTTAATTCCAAAGTGGAAACGATCATCGCTCCAATTTCTTCTGCCCAACTTTGTATTGAGATTAACCATCTTGATTCAGATGCTCAGTTGATGTCAAGAGGTGATTTTGAAGTTTATTTTGCACAAGCTCATCAAATCCCAAATGTGCTTTTGGAAATTGGAAGATTACGAGAATTGACTTTTCGATCAGTTGGAGAAGGAACAGGCAAGGCTTTGGACATTGATGAATTTGATCAATATTATTACAATCTTTTTATTTGGGATAAAAAAAATAATAAGATTGTCGGCGGTTATCGCATGGGAATGGGGGAGCAAGTTTTTCAAAAAAAAGGTATTGAAAATTTTTACATCCATAGCCTTTTTGAAATTGACGAAGCATTTTTTCCTACCTTAAAAAAATCAATCGAGTTAGGTCGTTCCTACATCGTTCCTGAATATCAAAAAGGATATTTACCTTTCTTTTTATTATGGCAAGGCATCTTAAAAGTTTTAATAAAAAATCCAGCATACCAATATTTAATTGGGCCAGTCAGCATCAGCAAATATTATTCAGGGGTGTCGAAAAGTATGATGGTGGAATTTGTAAAACGCTATTTTTTTGATAATAAAAATGCAAAACATTTTTCTCCAAGAACACCTTTTCAACCTGAATTAGAACAAGTAAATTTGGAAAAAATGTTGGATTCAATTCAAGGAGAAGGACTCAAAGATTTGGAAAATTTTTTATGCTCCATCGAACCTGAACATATCAAAGTTCCTGTACTTCTAAAGCAATACACGAAGCTAAATGCAAAATTTATTAGCTTCAATCTTGATCCACATTTTTCAGATGCGTTGGATGGATTAATGATTTTGGATTTGGAAAATTTACCAAAAGAGATCATCGAATTATTGAGTAAAAATTAATTTATAACAAAACATTTACAAACTGTTGAATTCCGTCAGAGCATTTTTTAGAATCACTTATTTCGCACTCGGATCTATTTTTTTTATGTCGAGATATTTAATCAAAGCTACTTTTGTTGGCAATGATTTAAATCGGATTTTGCATATTCGGAAACGTTGGTTTGCTATGATCCACAAAGGTTTGGGCGTAGAAATCGAAAGGCTAGGAGAGTTGCCGAAAGAAGCAGGTTTGTTAGTTTGTAATCATCGGTCATACTATGATCCTTTGATTGTGTTGAGTGAATTATTAGCACATCCTGTCGGTAAAATTGAAATGGCTACCTGGCCAATCATCGGGCCTGGTGCAAAAATGTCAGGGGTGATTTTTGTTGATAGAAAAACCAAAGAAGGTCGTCAAAAAGCTCGGCAAGATATTTTAAAAAGTATCCAAGATGGTTACTTCGTCATCAACTACCCAGAAGGAACCACGCACATCGGATCACAAACTAACGACTTCAAACCAGCTCTGTTTAAAGATGCCGCTGCCGCAGGTTTTCCAATTTATCCAGTAGTGCATGAATATCAATCTGATGGCGATGCATGGGTAGGTGACGATACTTTTATGAATCATTTTTTTAATTGTTTTGGAAAAAAGAAAACGTATGTTCGCCTCAGTTATGGTCCAAAAATAATTGGCGATAATCCAGCAGAATTAATGCAAAAATCTAAACAATGGATAGATGCAGAATTGTTACGATTAAGAAAAAATTGGCATCATTCAGACCCAACTTATTTAAAAAATGACTCAACGAAAATGGTATAAAATAAAACGCGTGTGGATATTGTTATTGCTCGCCGCAGTTTTCCTTTTTGCTCGATCCGAGCTAGCAAAAATGAGATATGATCCTGATGAACTTGCTCAATTGGTTCAGGAAAAAACAACTCTTCTTCCCTTCTTTGACATTAGAAAAATAGGAAGTAAAACAATCCACTTTTTAAAAGTAGGTGATCGAAAACAATTGCCTTTAGCTGTTTTCGTTCACGGCTCACCAGGAGCATTGAATGCCTACGAAGCCTATTTTTCAGACACTTCTTTATTGAGGGAAATGGACATGATTTCTGTTGATCGATCTGGTTTTGGCTATTCTGATTTTGGAGAAAGTGAATCATCATTGATGGTGCAAGCAGAATTAATAGCAGCAATTTTAAAAGATTTTCCCAAACGAAAAAAAATACTAGCTGGGCACTCGATGGGTGGGCCAGTTTTGGCAAAGCTTGCGATTGAATTTCCAGAATTGGTGGATGGTATGGTCATGGTTGCTCCTTCGATTAGTCCTGAGTTGGAACCTTCAAATGGTTGGCGAAAAGTGGTGGATTTTCCTTTGATTCGATGGTTCACTCCATCCGCATTACGAGTTTGCAATCAAGAAATTATTCCTTTGAAAACGGAGTTGGAAATGATGATGGAAGGTTGGAAAAATATCATGATTCCATTGACAGTTGTGCAAGGAGAAAATGATGATTTGGTGCCAATGGGAAATGCTTTCTTTGCAAAATCAATGATGGAGAATAATCCAAATGTCAAAGTGAACATGCTCGAAGGGAAAGATCATTTTATTTTGTGGAGCGAAATTCCTTTGATCAAAAAGGAGATTTTAAATCTGATTGATTAGGAATAAAAAATTGGAACTATTTAGCAAATCTGAATTATATTTATTTTTCAACGCAGAGGTGCAGAGACGCAGAGACTTTTTTTAGAAAAGTTTAAGAAACTCTGCGTCTCCGCACCTCTGCGTTGAAAAATAAATTTAGAGTAAAACATTC
>JBGCCY010000043.1:0-16710 GCA_045104975.1 Saprospiraceae bacterium | reverse complement strand
AAATTCCTTTGGCACAAACTTTAATTTTATTACCAACAATCTTTGCATCAGCAGGGACAAATATTTTGTCAGCACCAGCTATTTCAAAACCCAAGAGCTGAGAATTTTTTGCCATTAATCCTGCACCTATAAAATCAAATGTTAGGAAAATATTTTTCCGTTTTATCGTATGACTTTTATAGGAAGGACCAGAGGCTGTAATGTTTTTTCCATAATCATTTGCCAATGCCAATCCTGCCAATCTTCCACCAACATCTTGTTTGTTGCCAGGATGAATATTTTTATTATTTCCGATATCTAAGGTCACGACCATTCCAGTTTTATCCAATGACAAAGTCTTCCGTTGCGCATCTCTTAATTTTTGTGATTTGTCCAAATTTGAATCTTTACTACTATTGTATTTATAAGGTGCAATTTGAACAAAGTAGAATGGAAAGTTAGTGTTCCATTGAGTTCGCCAATCCTTTATCATAGTTGGAAAAAGTCGTTGGTATTGTTCCGCTCTTCCCACATTGGATTCTCCTTGATACCAAATTGCACCTTTGATATTAAAAGGTATTAATGGGTGAATCATAGCATTGTAAAGAGAGGAGGGAGTTGTGTAAGGACTTGGTGCAAGAATATTTGGACGCTCTTCCAAGTTCACTTTTTTCAAATCATATTGATAAAGTTTACCTTGAAAAATTTCACCAGTAATGATATAATCCCATTTGCCGATCAATGAAATATCGTTATTTTTTTTATTCGTTAATTTTATTTCATCGCTAATACTTCCAGGGCCACCTGTATCAATAATGCGAATTGCAATGGTGTTTTTTCCTTTTTTTAATAAAGATTTTGAAATGGAATAATTTCTGGAATTAGTAAAATCATAGGCGGTTGAACCAATTTTTTTTCCATTAAAGTATACGACATCAGTATCATCAGTAACTCCCATTTCAAAAGAATAATCATTAGAAATATTTTCAAGTTCAATTGTTTTTCTAAACCAAAAAACCCCGTCTACATCTCTTCCTTTGTACAAATCAACTCTACCTGGTAATTGTATAGTTGACCAGTTCTCCACTAAATATTTAGGCTGAGCGAGATGTTGATCGTTTAGTTCTATTTGATTCCAGTCTGCCACTTCTGTAGGGATAGCTTTATTTTCCCAGCGGTCAAACCATTCTTTTGATATTCGTTCTCGATCAGGATTTTCTATCGCTTTAATCATTTCATCAAAATCTCCTAACTCTTTTATTTTCATTTTGCTGGTCCATGCTTCGGCAGGTGTCCCTCCCCAACTCGAATGAATGATACCAATTGGAATCTTTAATTCTTGATGCAACCTTCGAGCAAAAAAATAAGCAGTTGCACTAAAGTCAGGAGCATTTTGTGGATTGCAAACCTCCCATTTTCCTTCAAAAGAATCTTCCTCCCTTAACGAAAATTTATTGGCTACTTTAAACATCCGAATATCTGAATATTGGGCATTGGCAATTTCTTCTGCTGAATTTTTAATCGGATCACTTGGAGGCCAGCCTTTTAGCGGCATTGCCATATTGGATTGTCCTGAAGCTAACCAAACTTCTCCGATCATCACATCATTAACTTGAATACTTTTTTTTGTAGATGTAATGTTAAGTTGATAAGAGCCTCCTGCTTTTGGCGTGTTTATTTTGAGTTTCCAATTTCCAGATGCATCAGTTGTGGTCATTTCTTTTTTGCCCCAACTTCCATTTACAATCACTTGACTACCTGCAGATGCTTTCCCCCAAACGGCCACTTTTTCTTTTTGCTGCAGAACCATGTGGTCGGTAAAAAAAGGATTGACAGAAAAAGTAGCAGCAGCCAATGCTTCTTTAATTGCGGGCTGAACTAATTTTTCCATCACTATATATCCTGCTGTATTTGGATGAACTAAATCGTCTGCGGTGGTAAACTCAGGTACTCTCAATCCATTTTTTTCATCCTTCATTGCCGTGTGATAATCCACATAAAGTAGATTATTTTCTGCTGCATATTTTTTAAGAATAGAGTTTAGTTCAATGACTTTATCGGCAGGTTCAAAACCAGGACTCCAAGGGAAATCCAAAGCTGGTAAGACCGAACAAACCACGACTTCAATATTATGGTACTTTGCCAATTCAATCATGGAGATAATATTTTCAGCCATCATTTCAATTGGAGTGAAACCAGTATTTTGAGCAATATCATTTATCCCTGCCAAAATAACGACGACTTTAGGATTTAGATTAATGACATCTTTTCTAAATCTCAACAACATTTGAGGAGTAGTTTGTCCACTAATTCCTCTCCCGATATAGTTTGATTTTTCAAAAAAATCAGGTCTTTTTAATGGCCATACTTCTGTGATAGAATTGCCCATAAAAACAACTCGATTTTCATCAGAATTTGGGACTGATAATTTTTCATTATCTGCTTTATACTTTTCAAAATTAGTATGACTATAAAACTGCCATGCATCTTGTGCATTGGATTGATTGATAAAAACCAATAAAATTAAGATGACGAAGGAAATTATTTTTCTCATGTTTTGTTTTTTTAATTCATTTGAAAGGTCTTTTATTACATTGAAATTATCAGGCAGCTTATTTTTTAAAAAAAATTACTCCACCATAATCTCATCCACAAAAACCCAACAATCTGCACCAGGTGCAGCGTGCCAACTCGGATTCACCAAATTACTTTTTACTTCAACTTTGATATAACGAGCATTTTGAGTTTCAAATGGTAAAGTAAAATTTTTAATCAAAGCAGGTTCGGGACCCGCAGTTGTAGGGATTGGTTTTTCAGCTACTTTTTGAAAATTTTTCCCATCGGTGGAAACTAAAATATTAATATGTTTTGGAAAAAAGATGTACGAGCCAGTTGACTCCAAAGCACTTACCGAAACAGTAGAGACCTCCAAATTTTTTCCCATATCCAAAGTTGCAGTCATGCCTGATTTTTCATAACCCAACCATTCTCCCTCCGTAAAATTGATCGTTCCTTTTTTGAAATTCACTAGAGAAAGTGGCCCCTCTGCTTTGTATCGATCATTGGGTTTTTTATTGAGTACGACATTGGTTGCTTGGTATTTTGCACGGACCACAGTTTTCTGGGCAGGAGGACTAAGGCCCCAACCATCTTTTTTTGCAATGACTTGAATATCAGAAGTTTGAGTCAACTTTAAAGGTTCTGAATATTTTAGCGAAGTAGAATCTGGAAGTGTTCCATCCAAAGTATAAAACAAATCGACACCTCTAAAATTGATTTTAAATTCCACCAAAACGGAGTCAGTAAAAATATCTTTATCAACCATAATAAGTGGTGCCTTTAATTCGGCACTTCCAAAAATATCGTCATCTATTCCTGTATTGACTTTTAGTCGAGGACGAGTATTTTTTAGTTCTTTGATTGCTTTTGGACTGACATTGGTTTGCCATAAAAAAACATTTTGCAAGCCTGCTAATTTTGCAATCGGTTCAAGTGCATCATCTTCCAATGGCGTTCCATAGAGATTTAAATATTCTAAATATTCCAAATCATTTAGTACGTCTAAATTCTTTCCTGTCACCTGAGTTTTTTGTAAAAATAATTTTTGTAAATGAGGAAACTCACCAAGATAGGAGAGGAGATCATCATTCATATTGGTATCACTCAAATCTAATTCAATGAGTTGTTCTGAGAGTTTTTGGAGTTGTTTAAAAATACTTTTATCAAGGTCTTTTCTTCCCCGTAAAGATGCTGTTACAAAAGGTTTTTCCACAGAAACAATTTCTACAGGAATTCCAGACTGTCTTAGTTTTTGAATCGCACTTGCTTTTGCAGGTTCAATGTTAAGTGCAAAAACACTTTTATCGACTTCAGTATATTTGGCTAAAATGGTTTTAATTTCTTCAGGTTGTTTAAGCTCTGCTACTTTCTTATCAAAATCACCGCCTTCTTTGATCCACCATTCTAACAAAGTAATTTCATCTTTGGTCAGTTGCTTTTTCCCTTTCGGAGGCATGTGTTCTTTTTCTTCCAATGGCAAATGTGCTCGTTGTAAAAACAAACTTTTCTCAGCGTTACCTGCAACGAAAAAAGCACCCGTTTCCCCACCGTCCTTAATTCCTTCGATGGTGGTCATTAATAATTCTCCTTTTATTTTTGATTCATTATGACAGCTGACACATTTTTGTTTAAAAATCGGTTGGACTAAATCTTGAAAAACCATTGCACTATCCATGTTGGAAATTGCGACTGTTTCATTCTTTTTTTTCCCAGAAAATGGTTCCGTTAAAAAATCACTTCCATGTGTCAATGAACCTCCTAAGTGTCCAGTTGCCCCAATTAATAACATTAAAATTCCGAAAGTAGGAAAGAAGAACTTTTTGCCTATGCGACTATTTTTTCCTTTGTGTAAGAAATAAACGATCATCGAAATCGCAGCGGTTCCTATGCCCAACCATTTATGTCTCCACAGCATTATTTCATTATAACCACCTTCCCACGACAATAAATATCCTGAGATTGCTGCTAAGATGGCACTCCACATTCCCAGTTGAATGGCAAATCCGACGGCAGGAAGTAACGAAGCATATTTCTCTTTTCGTCCCATCCATTCCATGATAAAAGCTACTGCTAAAATACCAATTGGCATGTGCAAAATGATAGGGTGTAATCTGCCAAAAAATTGAGTTATTATTTCCATTGTTTAAAATTTTATTCACCGAATTTATTCAGTTAAAATTCTCAATATATAACAAGTTATTGTTTATCCTTTCTAAAAGGAAAAGGTCTTTTATTTACCCGTGACACGGTTTGAAACCGTGCCACGGATACCGTCTTTTCAAATTTAGTTTATATAAAGCTCATCTAAAAATAGCCAAGCCTTTCCACCTTTCCCAGGATGCCAATCAGGACATTTCCCTTGGTTCTCAATTTCAAATTTTATAAATCTAGTTTGTTTATTTTTCATAGCATAATTAAATTCAATAACTTCAAATCCTTTATTTGTAGGAGTATTGTTATAATCCATTTGTGCAATCTCATTATAGATTTTTCCATCGTCAGAAAAGAATACTTTAATATTTTTTGGAGAAAAAATCCAAGAACCAGGATGACTTAAAAATCGAACACCTACGTCTTCAATAGATTGTTTCTGTTTTAACTCAACAATCGCAGTTACATTATTCCCTTCGTACCCTAACCAATTTCCACTATGAAAATCATCACTACCGTTTGCTCCATCCAAAAGTGTTTTTGGCCCTTTACCTGCATACTTCGGGGAGGGGAGCGGTGACAACATTAAATCTTTAATGTACGATGAAATTTTAGCCTCAGCTGAATATGTATTCCCAATTTTTTTATTTTCCAAAAAGAGCGCTGCTAGAATTGTTTGATTCTTATTTAGCGTAAATGGTTTTTGAAAAAGATCGCTTTCCAAAGTAGGTTCGCTTCCATCTAAAGTATATCGAATCTCCGTATTTGAAAAAGAACTCGACATAGAAACATTTACTGGTTGATCAAAATGTGCTTGCTCCAATTGGATATGCGCTTGAATAAAATCATCATTATTTTCTCGAATATTTTGTGCGAGCAAAGCTTCTAATTCTTTTTTCTTTTTTGAGAAATTAGGATCAGTTACGAGGTTAGTCGTTTCCCATTCATCTTTGTTTAAATCAAATAATTGTTCGCTCTCTTTTCCTTTGACAAAATACTTAATCAGTTTCCAATTATCATCAGTACGGACCGCTCTCATTTCTTTAGCATGTGCCAAAAACAAATGATCTCGATGTTCCGTTTTTTTATTTTTTAAAATAGGAAATAAACTTTCTCCTTCCACACTCGACGGAATTTCCAAATCTAACAAATCACAAATCGTAGGAAAAACATCATACAAATAACAAAGTGCTTCCGTCTTTTGACGACCTTCAATATTAGGTGCAGCGATGACTAATGGTACTCGAACGCTATGATCATAAACACTTTGTTTTCCCAATAAACCATGTTGTCCAACTGCCAAACCGTTGTCTCCTGCAAAAACGATAACGGTATTTTTCATTAAGTTTTGTTCCTCCAAAGCATCCAACACTCGACCTATCTGAGCATCCACTTCCGACACCATAGCGTAGTAAGCTACGAGCTCTTTTTTGATCATATTTTCAGTTCGAGGGAAGGCTGCTAGATTTTCGTCTCGAGTACGCAAATGCCCGTTATCAAAGGGATGTTCGGGTTGGAAGTTTTGCGGAAGTGTAATGTTATTAAAATCGTACATCTTTGCAAATTCCTCTGGAGCTTCCCTTGGATCATGTGGTGAAGAGTAGGCAACGTAGAGACAAAATGGATCTTTGGAATCTTGTTTTTCAATAAAACTAACTGCCGCATCACTAAACATTTCGCTTGAAAACTTCTCTGCTTTCCATTTATCTTTTTTGTCAAAAACTGCGGTAGAATCAAAATGCCAAAGCTGTGGTTGACGATGTCCTCCATCTTTTGGCCAATGCATTCCACCTATAAAAATATTATCTCCATCTGTAAATCCTTCTCGAATCTTGGAAGTATTATTATGCCATTTTCCCGTAAAAAAAGTATCGTAGCCTTTCTCTCTCAGCAACTCTGGAAAGGTCACAAAATCAAAATGAGTATCAGGGGTTGTTACACCCATATCAATATATGCTCGTGGAATATTCATATATGGTTTGCCAGAAAGTAGCATTGCTCGACTTGGTGCGCACACTCCGCCATGATGTGAACCCATCACGTGTGCATGCGTAAAACTAACGCCCATATTGACGAGTCGATCCATATTTGGCGTATGAATTTCTTCGTTTCCCCAAGCGTGAATTGTGTTGAATCGTTGGTCGTCGGTAAAAAGGACGACTACGTTCATTGGTGATTTTTCTTTTCCGCAGGAGAAAAAGAAAGTTAGTAAAAAGAGATAAATTAATTTTTTAGCCATTAGTTATTATTTTGCACCTATTCAACATGTGAGTAAAGTATGGGCGAATGAATTCGCCTAATAAATTCTATAGTTTGAACTAATAGTGGTGGGCGAATGAATTCGCCTGTACTTTATCCATGTTGAATAGTTACATTATTTTTATAAAATCAATTTTTCCATCTTGACGAATACTCCAATTTCCATCTCGCTCACAGGACTTTACAACAATCTCAAATAAATGAGGAGTAGCATAAATCTTAGGTTGAAAATCACAATCCGAATTTTCTAAGACAGGAATGGTAAATAGATTTATATCATCCGTGTACATATTGTTTTTTTCGAAAGATTTAATCTGTTGAAAATACAAATCCCATAATGCCATTTTGATTTCTTCATCTTGATGTTCGATAAAATCGCTTGTTCCTTTCCCTGCTATCTTTTCGGAAAATTGAACAAAGCCCCATTGCTCAGGCATATGCATATTGATAAAACCAGTCGGCGACCACACCCAATTATCTGCAGGGAATGGTTTACTTGTTTTTGGGTCAATCGCTTTTTGGTAATTTCCATTTTTGGTATCCATCGTCCAATCAACTCTGGAAAAATTGACGCGCCATTGATCGCCATCTTTTGGAAGTTTTGGTGGAGAAGCAAATTCTATGAGTGCACTCCAAGGGATAGCCATTTCCACGGCCCAATATTGATCTTCATCTTTTGCATTATTCAAAGTGCCTTCGATGTGAATGGCAGATTTGATATTGGGAATATTCCAATTATTTAAAACTTTATGCTTGCCATCTGCTCGATAGGGACGAAGCAAAATCAACTCCCACAAAGTATTAAAAGCATTCACTTCCAACTCGTAATAATTATGACTATCACCATCAGGATCAATAAAAATTTCAAAATCATCATCGAAAAAAATAATGGTATCTCGCTGTTTTAATTTTGCCCAAATATGAGGTTCAACCATTTTTGCATAAAAATAAAAGTAGTCTTTATCCCAGAGCATTTTTACTTTTGTATCATGAGCTGGTTTAGGTTTTAAATCGCCTTCGATGTCTACAAATGACTTAGTCCAAGGAGATTTTTGCCAATCGTTTTCATCGGCTTTTCCATCAATAATTAATGGAGCCGAATTTCGATAACAAATATAATTTTCAGGCGCAAAAGGAATGGGAGGCTGCAAAGGAGATTTCTCCTCCACAGTAGTCTTGACAGTAGGTGCAGCCTCAATAGTTGGTTCTTTTGGACTGCACGTAAAGCATAAAATTATTGATAGAAGGAGTAAAAAATATCTCATAATAAAAGTTTTATTTGATACCTTTAAACTAAACTTTTATTATGAATTTTATGCCAACCAACTCGATCAATTTTTCATTTTTTTGCAAAAAAAATGCTTTTGTTATTTTCTTGCTATTTGCACTAAATAATTTTGCTTTTACTCAAGATGGGTTGGTGAAATTTCAGATTGTCGATGCCACAAATGGGCGATTGACTCCTGCCCGATTGACGGTGCTCAAAGAGGGTTTGCCTTTTAATGTTGAGGTAAAATCTCAATTACAAATTGCAAGCCGGGCAAATACAATTTACACCGCAAGTGGAACAGGTGAGTTAAGACTTCCTGATGGTAAATATGAATTTTGGTTTGGAAAAGGAATGGAGTATTCGGTTGATGTTAGACAAATAGAAATTCAGACTGACTCCACGATTTTTATTTCTGCTACTTTAGAAAAAGAACTCAATACCGATGGATTTGTTGGTGGCGATATGCATTTGCATACCCTGACGAATTCGGGACATGGCGATTCGAACTTACCCGAACGAATTATTTCTTGTGCCGCGGAAGGATTAGATTGGGCGGTAGCAACTGATCATAATTTTCTCACAGATTATGAACCTTACATGAGAGAAGCTGGAATATTTGGATTGATGAAAACTACGATTGGAAATGAAGTAACTACTCCAATCGGACATTTTAATACGTTTCCATTAGATACTAAAGTCGAGCCTGTAAAAAGTAATATTAAAAATGGGAATGCCTTGTTTGAAAATATACGTGCGGCGGCAAAGGATGATGTGGTGATTCAAATCAATCATCCACGTTGGGTTGCTGCTGATTATTTTAATACCAAAGGGTTGGATATTTATTTTGGGAATGTTGCGAAGAAGGATGAGTGGAGTTGGGATTTTGATACGTATGAAGTGTTGAATGAAAATCATCAATTGGGATGGAGAACGGCGCCTGATAATTTGCAATCTGTAAAACGAGATTGGTTTAATATGATGAACAGAGGTATTCGAAAAACTGGGATTGGAAATTCGGATAGCCATACAGTAGTGAGTGCGATAGCAGGAGTTCCTCGAAGTTATATTTTGAGTTCTACCGATGTACCAAACGAAATTGATGAGAAGGAAATAACTAAAAATATTAAAGCTCAAAGAGTTACAGTAGCATGTGGAATATTTCCTCAAATTATGGTTGATGGGAAAAATGCCATAGGAGAAACGTATTCTAGTAAAAATAAAACAATACAATTACAACTTAAAGTTCAAGCAGCATCTTGGGTCAGTTGTTCCAAAGCTGAGCTGGTGAAAAATGGGGTAGTGGTTCAAGAATTTGATTTGAAGCGAAATGGAAATGCAGTTTGCTTGGACACGTTGGTTTCTGTTCAACCTGAGAAAGACAGTTGGTATATTTTGATTGCTCATGGTGACAAACCGATGTTTCCGATGGTTGGAGAAATCGAAGATCCTGCAATACCACTAGGCTTTACGAATGCAACTTGGATTGATGCGGATGGAAATGGTAAAATAGTAAGTGTATTTGATTATGCTAAAAGGGTGGTGGATAAAAACGAAAACAATGTAAAAGCATTAACACAAGCACTTGTAAAAGAATCAGAAATTGTTCCATATGCATTTTTTCATTTGTTTTCCGAAAAGAACAAAAATGCAGTTTTGATTGCTAAAGCTTTTTTGAAAAGTGCGAATACTGAACAGAAACGAATGCTCTTCAGAGAGTTGGCAAAAACGGATATAGATGGTGCGCAAAAAGTGTTAGAAGATTTTCAGAAAGAAATTTTGACACCATTGGAAGAAGTTGTCTTGGTTTCGTTCGTTCATTTTCCATTGCGAAAAAATGGAGTTGCGAATTTTAAGAAAAGAAAAAATACAAATTTGGATGACCATATGAATTATTTAGAGACTAAATTTTCCTATATCAATTCAGGAACTATCAAACATCAGGCTTTAGTAGGATGGAATAATAGCAATACACTTCCGGATACGTGGGAAAAGATAACAGCAGATAAAAATGCACATTTTAATTTTTTTAAAAAATTGAATGGTTCTTATTTTCTAAAAAGTAATTGGAAAATGCGAAAGGATACTACGCTATATTTTTATCTCCAAACCAATGAGAAAGTGAGCTATTGGGTAAATGGAAAAATGGTGAACTCGATTGATGCAAATTGGAATGCTTATATTTCTAAAAAGGTAATTCCATTTAATTTGAAAAAAGGAAGTAATGAATTGATTCTTCAACTGTCTTCGAATAGGGAAAGTAAAATTTGTTTTCATCAGGCGAGTGAAGATATGCTCCTTGATCCGCTGATGAAAATAGAAGAAGTCGAACATTTGGGAAGGAATAAATCGGTAGAATATTTAACGGAATATAGTTTTAAATATCATGGATTTGGAGAGGCTTTGACTGATGGGTATCGTGGGACAATAGATTATAAAGGTCAACTCTGGCAAGGTTGGGAGGGAAGTGATGCGGCGTTTGTTTTGGATTTGGGAAAAGAACAAATGGTAAAAGAAATTGAAGTGGGTGTTTTGGTGAATCAAAGTGCTTGGATATTTTCTCCTCAACGTGTTGAAGTTTTAGTATCAAAGGATGGGAAGAATTTTACTTCTGTTTTTGTTGAAGAATTAGATGCGCTGACTTCTAGTTCGTCGCGAGTTGAAACGATAGGTGGAGAATTTTTATTACAAAAAGTTAAGTATGTAAAAGTGATTGCGAAAAAAATTGATGGTCTTCCTGAATGGCATTCTGGTAGGGGGAAAGATGCGTGGATTTTTTTGGATGAGGTGATTGTGAAGTAACTATTTAGACTATCCGTGGCACGGTTCCAAACCGTGTCACGGCTTTATAAAAAATTCCTTCCTTTTAAAATTGAATTTACGTACAATTATTTAAATCCCCGTTTCCCTACTTTTTTTGCTTGATCAAAAAAAGTAGCAAAAAAAATCAAGGCTGTATTCTTTTTTTAACGGAAAATTATATTCAAAAAGGCTAAACAGTTTGAAACTCGTCCAACAAGAAAATCTAATCCCTCCTGCGTCGGGAAGATTTTCTAAGTCTGTCTCAAACACCAAACTGTTTTTAACGCCTTTTTAAATCCAATTTGCCTAAAAAGAATAAGGCCGAGAAGTAAATGGCAACATTGGTTTTTCAAATTGAAAATTTAATAATGGGTTATTCAAAATAAGCAAAAGATCAATTATTCAATTAAAATTTCATCAATAAATAACCACGGCGGAGTTCCTTTTCCATCATGCCAACCTGGGATGCTAGGAATATTTTTCAACACCACTTTTATAAATTTTGCTTTATCTTTTGGAAAAGTAACTTCTTCAAAATGAAGTCCGATTGCTTCACCTTCTTTTGTAGGATTTATCTTTTTAGAATTTAATAACTTGAAATCCTTTCCATCTTTAGAACAGTAAACTTCGATAGACTCAGGCATAAAAATCCATGACCCTTGATCAGATAAAAGACTGGCAGTTACTTTTTGAAAATTAGTTTTTTTCTCCAACTCAATCACCGCTTCCAAATCTCCTCCTGCAAAACCCATCCAATGAGAAGTTCGAAAATTAGTCGTTCCTTTTTTTCGATCGACTAAACCTTTTGCACCAATACCTGGATAATTTTTATGTGGTGTTTGGTTGATGGTAATATTTTTGATGGGAAGTGATTTTCCTAATTTTATAAATCGAGAAGAAACAGTATTACTAGGAAGACATTGAGGATGAAATGCTTTTGCTTTTAAAATAACAGAACTGGTCAATGTGATTTTTTCAGAAAAAAGTGGTGACTGCTCTGTGGGTGTCGTTCCATCTAAAGTGTAATGAATCCTTGCACCTTTAAGTCCTAACAATAGTTTTACATTATTTTTTTCTTCAAAAAAGATAGACTCACTTTCGATCATTGGTGGAGCAAGTGCAAAATCAAATTCCTTGGCATAAGGATCATTTTTGTTGATTACTTTTTTGACAAATTGATTGTCAGGTTGATTTTTTCCATTGATAAGCCACTCGTAATTAAAGTTGGCAAAATGAATTCCGTTATCATTGCCATGTTCGTATAACAATCCAATTGCATTATTATTTTGAATCACCAAATCAGAGTAAGCACTTTCGCCTGATCTAATAATTCGACTCAATAACCAAGTTTGTCCATCATCGTAACTAACTCGGACGGTCATATTTACTCTTCGCTCTTTGCTGTTGGGATTGGAAAATAAAAGTACTCGATCTTTATCTGGAGTGATGTATTCGATAATACTTGCTTGGCAAACAGGGGAGGGCAATTGTGCATCGAAATAAGTGCTGTCCCAAGTTGCTCCGCCATCGCTACTGATAGCGACCAATCGTTCTCGTTGACTACCATTTTGATGACGAATATTTTGCATCACTCGACCATCTGATAATTCTACGGCATGAGATTCATTGCTACTTGGAACATCGACTGTTTCGCTTAACTGCCAAGTTTCGCCATGATCGTCACTATAAAATGCATGTGCTTTGTAGTCATTAAAATTATTGTCGGGCGGACCTTCTGAATGATTGGCTGGAACAAAAATTCGACCTTTGTGTTTATCTTGTTTTAATTGAATTGCATGACCTGGGCTATTTGCATAGGATCGCCAATCTTCTTTAAAATTATATTTTGGATTTATTGTAGGAGCATTTGGTCGATGTACGGAAGTTGTAATATTTGTAGGTGTGGACCAAGTGTCGCCATTGTCGGTACTCGTGATATACCAAACTTCCCGTAGTCCATTTCCTTTTCGAATCTCTCCTTCGTGATTATTTCCAGTATTATAAAAAAGAAAAATTCGACCTGCTGGATATTTTGGATCGAGCATGTCTACAACAGGTGCAGCGTTGCCTGCTTGAAATTTTCCATTGTCAGCTACGATAGAAATTTCATTCCATGTAATTCCGTTGGAATCTGCTTTTCGTAACAATATATCTACATTTCCAAAATCATTACATCCATTTACTCTTCCTTCGGCGAATGCTAGTAATTCTCCGTTGGGTGCTTTTATGATTGCTGGGATTCGGTAGCAGGCGTAACCGTTTTTTCCATTTTGGAAAATTGGGAGTTCGCTAAAATGTTGGGGAGATTGGGCAATACTTAGAACAGTATTTATTAGAATGAAAATGGAAACTAAAATAGTTGTTCTCATTAATGGTATTTTTTTTTGATCGAAATATTCAGAAAATTGGAGTATTAAGATTTTTCAACGCAGAGGTGCAGAGACGCAGAGTTTTTTAAATTTTTCCCTGCTTGCCGCAGGCAGGTTCGAAAGATTCTCTGCGTCTCTGCACCTCTGCGTTGAAAAATTTCAATAGTGACTAATCGACAATAATTTCATCAACAAATAACCATGCTTCATGACCACCTCCTTGCAAGCCATCTGGAATTTTTCCAAATCGTTCCACTAATATTTTTAAATATTTGCCTTTTGAATTGACTTCTACAGTTGGATTAGCAATTTTAGTTTCAGTAGCAATGTCAGTTGACTCGGCTGCCAATGTATATTTCTCTCCATCGTTAGAAACAAAGACACTTACTTTTTTCGGTAAATAAATCCATTGTCCTTCTCCTTTAAAAAATCGAAAACTTACTTTTTTAATTTCAGTTTCTTCTTTCATATCAATTACTGCTTCCATATTTTTCCCTTCAAAACCTAACCACTCTTTATCTCCATATCGTTCATCACTTCCATTAATTCCATTGATGATCGCACCAGTGCCTCCTGCGGAATAACGAGGTTCAGGTTGTTCTTTTATGGAAATAGTTTTACCGGTGGCTTTATGGAAGTTAATATCTTTTTCAAATGATCGCCCTCTTTGTTTGTCATTTATAAATCCAACTGCTCGTAATTGACTTGACGCATTAATTGGAAATGCATTGTTATAAATATTAGATTGGAGCGTCGGAGTGGAGCCATCTAACGTATAGGCAATAGTTGTATTGGTTATATTTGATTTTAGCGTTGTCATTAATTGACCATCTTGAGAAGTAAGATCGCCATCAATATCAAATACATTCATCGCAGTATTTACGCCATATGCTTCGAGTCGTTGAAGATGAGTATTTAACCTTTTGACAAAATCTGGAAAATCTCGATTGCTTTTATCTGTCCACGCAACCTCTGCAAGTGCGCAGGCACGAGGGTAAGTCATATAATCTAGTTTGCTTGCGGTAGGAATATACTCTGTCCAAAGATTAGCTTGAACTCCTTTGATATGATGAACTTTGTCGGCTGGAACTTCATCAGGAATAGGTTGATAACTATACACTTTTTCGATGGGTAAATATCCACCGATCGCCAATGGTTCATCTTTATGTTGAGATTGGTAATAATCAAAATAACAATGAGAAGTTGGAGACATGATAACATCATGTCCTTGAGTTGCAGCATCTATTCCTCCCTGCACACCTCGCCACGACATGACCGAAGCATTGGGTGCTAGCCCTCCTTCCAATATTTCATCCCAACCAATGATTTGTTTTCCTTTCGAGTTAAGAAATTTTTCTATCCTTCCGATAAAATAACTTTGCAATTCCATTTCATCTTTTAATCCTTTTTCTTTCATTAGCTTTTGACAAAAAGCACTTTCCTTCCAATGTGTTTTTGGACATTCATCTCCTCCGATATGAATATATTTTGAAGGAAAAAGTTCAATGACCTCTAGGAGTACATTTTCTAAAAAAGTAAAAGTTTCTTCTGTTGGACAAAACACATTATTGGAAATACCCCATTTGGTCATTACTTCTAATTGCTCATCGGTGCAACCTAATTCAGGATAAGCTGAAATCGCAGCTTGAGCATGACCGGGCAATTCAATCTCAGGAATGACGGTGATAAATCTTTCGGAAGCATACTTTACCACTTCTTTGATTTGCTCTTGAGTGTAGAATCCACCATATCGTTTTCCATCAAATTGATGAGGTTGATCATTATAATGACCCACCAAAGTTTCTTTTCTAAATCCTCCCACCTCGGTTAATTTTGGATATTTCTTGATTTCGATTCTCCAACCTTGATCTTCTGTCAAGTGCCAATGAAAAGTATTGTACTTGTGCATCACCATCAAATCAATATATCGTTTGACATCATTCACCGAAAAAAAATGACGAGCAACATCTAAATGCATACCTCGATATGAAAATCTTGGTGTATCATTTATTTCTACTTGAGGAATATTAAATCTAAAGTTGGTGGTTTTATTTTTTGAATAAATTTCGGAAGGCATTAGTTGTAACAAGGTCTGCACGCCAAGAAATGCGCCGTTTGCCGTTTTTGCTTTTACTACAATTTCGAAAGCATTGATATTGAGTTGGTAACCTTCTTTTTGAGTAACGTCATCACTTTGGATGAATCGGATAACATCTTTTTTAAGATTCCCTGAGGTGATTATTTTTAATCGTTTTGAAGTGGAGTCGAATATTTTATCGTTAAGATAATTAGCGACTAGTTGCCATTCTGCATTTTCATTGGGCAAAGAAATTTGCACATTTTCATCGAGCAAGAAATTGCCTTCTTTTTTTGAAAATTTTAAAGGAGCAGGAATGATGTCGGCAACTCCTTGAAGTGCAGGAGTGACTGGTTCAGTTTCGCAAGAGGTGATCATAAAAATTATTAAAAAGAAAATTGAAAATATGATGCGACTAGAGTTTTTCATTAGTGATTGTTTGTTTTGTAAATTATAAATGATTTGATAAATCAATTTTAAGTTTTTAGCAATTTGATTGGATAAGTTTTTCCCGAATTCCATTGGGCGATATATAAATTTTCATCATCATCCACACATACATCATGCGGATGTTTAAATACTTGAATCGCTTGGTGCATGGGCTGCAATTTTCCATCGACATAAATTGGTGCACTTCCTCCTGGTGCAGAAATCAATTCATTTTTTTTATTTAAAATAGAAACAAAACCTGTGTTCGCACTTCCTGACCCTGACCAAATGGTAGCCAAGTAAACATGCTCTCCATAAATCACCGGACGACAAATAAATGCACCGGGCAAAGGAATTATTTCCAGTAATTTTCCATCTAAAGAAAATCGTTTCAACTCATTACGCTGGCGAGCGGTGATGAGTAAACATGGATTATTTTTGTCTCGATCATCATAACAAATACCATGAGCATTATCGAAAAATTCATCTCCATCGCCTCGTCCTCCAAAGATGTTTTTTAACTCGCCTTTTGAATTATAATGCAAAATATGTTGCGCACCATAACCATCTGCGACATAGATATCTCCATTGGGAGTGATGGTAGTTTCGGTAGGAATATATTGTTCTCGTTTTTGATATTGGTTGGTGTCTTTTGGATAGGGGAGTACTAAAACTACTTTTCCGTCGATAGTAGTTTTGATGACTTCGTGTCGTTCATTATCTGAAATGTACAGGAAGTCTTCGCCATTTTCTACATTTAAAGTTAAACCATGTGCGCCTGGGAAATCTGTTCCCCAGACTTCAATTAATTTTCCAGA
>JBGCCY010000042.1:0-6051 GCA_045104975.1 Saprospiraceae bacterium | reverse complement strand
GCTAGGGTTGCTCGTTGGAGAATTATACACTTGACCAAAATCTTCATTGTCGCCGAAGATTCCCAAGGTCAATTGAAGGTCGGCTCTAAATTCATTCATTGATTTTGTTCTTTCCATTTCGAAAAGAGATTTGTCAATATTGATTTGGCGTTGCCTAAGTTCTAATCTAGACCTCAAGGCATATTCAATTGCTTTTTCTAGATCAACAATAACTTCCATCGCATCCAATTCTGTAACCAACTGAATATCTTCATCCAGGTTCATCCCGATTTCTCTTTTGAATAATTCTTCGGCATTGGCTAAACCTAGTTCATTGTCCTGAACCGATAACTGAGCATTGGCAAAGTTTAATTCCGCTTGGTATAATTCTTCTTTAGCTAATAAATTAGCTTCGACTTTAATTTTGATTATCTCAAAATTCTTGGAAGTGTTTTCCAATTCTTCCCGAGAGATATCTAGATTTAGTTGAGCTAGGTAAACATCAAAGAATTGACTCGTAATTGTTTTTTCCAAAGTCAATCGTTGGATGGCATACTCCAAATTTGCGTTTTCATAATTAAGCTCCAATTCATCCAAAGCCATCTGTCGACGATTGTAAGTAAATAGCGGTTGGTTGATGACGAGATATAAATTATTGGAAAAAGCTTTATTAGAATTTTCACCAAAACTGGCAATGTCAGTTTTATTATTTCGCCAACCGAAAGTATTGAATAACCCGATAGAGCCATCAGTTTTTAAAATCGGTTGCTCTACCTGAAAGGTACCTGAAGAGTTAATTCTGGTGTTGGTAAACCATTGTGAAAACTGCTCATCAAATTGTCTGTTTCTACTATAATTAAAAGGATCAAGCGTCAATGAAAATCTAGATTTTAATGACGCTCTTTCAGCTCTCAGACTATGTTGGTATTGTTCTATGTTTAGTAAGGACCGTCTGATAGAAGGACTTCCTAATTCCGCAATATTCATAGCACGAGCCAAAGAGATTGGTGTTTGTGCAATCACAGAAGAATTGAAAACGAAACATAGCCCAAACAATCCGAATGAGAAAAGGCGTAAAAATTTAACTACTGGGAGTCTATTCATAATCGTAAATTTTAATAATAATCTCTAATCTATTTTGCAACTATTGAGCATTGGCTTACGCCAAGAAATTTTTTAACGCAGAGGTGCAGAGGTGCAGAGTTTTTTCGAAGCTACCTAAGCGAAACTTCAAAAAGAATAGGAATCTCTGCGTCTCCGTGCCTCTGCGTTGAAAATTAAAATAGAATTCAGCGATGCTGAATAGTTACTCTATTTTTACCAATTTGATCGCATCAGCAAAGATGGCTCTTAGTTTTGTTTCATTGCTCAAGGAAATAGTAACGGTATCGGCTGAAAAAGAATAATCACCTAAAGCCGTCCATCCAGCCGGACTTTGCCTACTCAACTCTATGGTAGGATGATCCGTTCCATTTTGATGTGGAATAGAAAAATGATAATTTCCTTTTGTATCTCGATTCCATCTAAAGGATTGATCCTTGTAAACATGATAGTACACTTCGTATCGACCAGGTTCCTCGATTGGAATTTTCCATTTGACTTTTTTAGATCCATCACCTGCTTTTATGTAAAATGCGGAACGGATAAATTCTCCAAAAAACTCATCACTTGTCGTGGCCGTCCAATTTAGAGGTGGTCGCCAAACTCGAGTTCCTTTATATTTAAAACCATCTCCTTCTTTTGGTTTCAACCATTTGCGTAAACGACTCACTTCTTCAAAATGAGAAAATTCAAAATCAGGACTTTCATTGTCAACAATGATTTCTCCTTTATTGACCAAAACAAGTGGCTCCTCAATAATCGATTCTCCTTCCTTTGCATTTTTAGCAGCACTTTTACCGATCTGTTCAAAATTGTATTCAATCTGGTTGGGCAAATTTCCTGAACTTAGGGTATTGAAATGAATACCCGTTGGTTCCTTAATTGTCAAATAAAAAGCTTCTTTAGTTTGCCCTGGTTCTAGGTAAAGTAATTTTTCGTTGTCTGCGTTTTCGTCTGGACGCAAAGTAATTTTTATAACTCCTTCTGCTGCTCCATCATTGGTCACCTTGAAACTAACTCGAATCATTTCTTTGTTTCCTGCCAACACTTTTTCTGCAATGGGTGTACTAATTCGATAACGAGAGAGTTGAATTTCGTTGAACCATTTTTCCATTTGGTTGGATAAGTCGACGCCAAATTCCTTTTTAAGTCTTTCATTAAATTCTTCGAATGGCAGATTTTGAAAACGGGTTTCTTCTAGTAGTTCACTAATAAAAGTTCGGAACTGATCTGTATCTGCTTTGGCTTGAATCATAGAGAATAAAGTCTCTCCTTTCAATTCAATGACATTATCAATTAGTTCTTTATTCTCTTTTAAATTAAGAATTTCGGCAAAGGTCTTTTCTTGTAAAACCATGTTTGCGAGTTCATTTTGAGTACTTCCGCTATTTCGTCGAACCCAATCGGAACCTCCACTTTCTGAACCTCTGAGATAGGATTCAAATACTCGATTTAGAACAGGCCAATACTCCGAATCGAGGTTGTTACTCATTTCGTAAAATTGTACAAACTGGTAATAAGGATTAATGGATTCTTCGACCACAGTTCCTTGAGGATTGGAATTAACACGCACTTCCTTAAAGTCATAAAATAGATCTAGAAATTTATATAGTACAGTTATTTGAAGTTCCTCCTTAGTTTTATTTTTATTTCTTCCCCATCTTTTTATACGTTTAGCATAACTATTAAAATCATTACTTCTGTCGAACAAAGCTTTTTCTGGAAAGTAAACTAACCCAGGTTGGTTATTCTGATGAATAGATGTCCAGGTACGATCATAGGATTTGAATTGTCCAGGAACTTCTACAATGGAAAATTCTTTAAAGGGATATTTCAAATCTGATTTACGTTCAAAGTCACGTAAGCGCTCTAAAATAATGGAAGGTAAAGTATCACGAATATCGGGAAAGGCATCTTTAAAATAATCATGCCCTTCAATATGATAAACGGAAAATTCTAGACTATCAATTTGTACACTTTTCTTTTGGTAATTGCCGATGGATAAGGACAGTTGCGGAATGGCAAAATCACGTTCAAAGGAATAAGTATCTTCTGCCAATTTTTTGAGTTGACCGGGAGAAACAGGAATCATTCCTGGCAAAGTTTTAACCGTCAATTGGTAATCGATAAAGTCTTTTCGAAACCAGGTTGCACTAACAGTACTATATCCTACTCCAGCTTGTAAATACCATTGAGCTTCTTGAGTCAATAATAAAAAATTGGGATGTATAAATGCATGCCTTCTTCCGATGTCAAAAAGAAACTCATCAGGTCTTTTGAATTTTGTTTTTTGATCAACATCAATAAACATCGCTTTTTCATCAATAGAGCCAGTATAATTTACTTGGAGATTAATAGTTGTCTCTGCTGGAATTACTTCATCAAAATGGATCAAAAGTAGTTGTAACTTTCGCTCAAATTTAATTGGTTGCCCTTCAACTTTGACAGAGGTTATATTTAATCCCGGATTTAAATTAAAAACAAACTCCTTACTTTCTGCTTTAGTTATACCAATCATTTTGGACTCCACACTAATTCCATCTGCCGCTTGCGTTAATGAAATTTCGTGCTCGTTGATATCAATTTTAGCATGAGAAAGGTATTCATTATTCAGAGCGATCATCTGCTCAGGAAGTTCTACACTTTGATGATATCGATTCAAATGTTGATTACCCAAATAAATTCCACCACCTATAAATGCTATTGCCAATATTGCAGAGATTAGGTTTTGCAACTTTGATTGAGGAAGTCGATTTAATAAGAGAATTGTTATAAATAAGAACCCAAGTCCAAAGCAAGTATACATTCCACGGAGTGTCCAAATGGTTTCCCAATCTCCAAAACCTGTGATTTGTGAATGAAACATAGGTTGGTAAAAAACCATGTAATCGAAGAGGTAATTAAAAGAACTTTTGAGGTAAATCAAACTAGTAAAAATATATCCAACCAGTATGACAAAAGTCAAAGCCTGGTTTCGAATAATACTCATCATCAAAGAAGACAAACCTATAATAAAAATTAATGTGGGAATCGAAATTAGCACAGGATAATAGAGGAATGCTTTCCAATCGATAGAAGTATTTTCTGCTAAGGAATTAAAAATCAGACTTAATAATAATGCTGCAACATTAACCAAAAGAAAGAGGGATAATATACTCCATGCTTTTCCCAAAATATAACTAGCGTTACTCATAGAGCGAACATAAAACACCTCTGTTGTATCTTGCTTGCGATCTCTTTTGATAAATTCAGCAGACAGAAAAACGGCAATGATCGCCTGTCCAATATTTAAAAGATAAATGGCAACGTAAGGCATATTGGAAGGAACTGCTCGATAGATCCAAGTTCGGTCACCAACTGCAGATATTTCTCCCATATTAAATACGAAGATGAAAAACAGCGTGAGTGCTGAGAATATTCGAAAAAACCAACTTCGCAGTAGGATTTTTCGTTCGTATTTTGCTATGGTGAATAGGGTTGAGGACATTTTACATTTTATTATGGTTTCAAGTCTTTCTTAAATAATTCATGTTTATTTAATTTCCCGTTTCCCTACTTTTTTTCCTTGATGAAAAAAAGTAGCAAAAAAAATCAAGACTTTATGTTGTAAGTCAACAGTTCTAATTTCGATTTTAGCCACGCAGTCCAAACTCGTCCAACTAAGAAAATCTAAAGCTCGTTCCTCGCTAAGATTTTCTAAGTTCTACTCAAACAGGACTGCTAGCCCTAAAGCCGTTCTGAAAAACCGAAATAAGAACTGTACGACTTACAACATAAGGTCAAGCCTAAAACCGAAAGATTTTACTTTCAATTGGAAAACGAACCTACCGATTTACTATTTGGCCTTATTCTTTTTTCAAAGTGTGTTCTACAAAATAAACATAAGCATGTTCCAGATTAGGATGAACTGGTTCAGCAGCATATCCGATCACTTCATCAGCAACTACTGTAATCTTCCAACCGTCTTTCATCATCACGGTGGCGACTACTTCATATTTTTGATTGATTTCTACATACTCTTTTTCGGTAGCATAAATAGACCAGACATGTCCTTGCGCTTGTCGAATCAGTTCTTCTGGTGGACCAGAAAAAGCAATCTGTCCTTTATTCAAAAGAGCCATATGTTCACATATACTAGAAATGTCTGCAACGATGTGAGTGGAAAGAATGATACTAACATCTTTAGAACCTAATCGAGCCAAAAGGTTCCGAAAACGAATCCGTTCCTCTGGGTCAAGACCAGTAGTAGGTTCATCAACAATAATAATTTGGGGTTCATTTATAAGTGCCTGCGCAATTCCTAAACGGCGCTTCATTCCACCGGAGAGTTTGCTAGCTTTGCGACTTCGTACATCAAAAAGACCAACATCTTCTAATAATTGATCTACGGCTTGATTCCGTTTTCGTCTATTGTTCATTCCTGACAGCCGGGCGGAATAATCTAGAAATTCGTAGGTTTTAAGATTAGAAAAAAAACTAAAATCTTGCGGTAGGTAACCTAGCATACTTCTAACATATGCTCTGTTTTTAGCGGCATCTTTTCCATTGACAATTACTTGCCCACTACTTGGTTTCATCAAACTAACCAGGATTCGAATCAAGCTTGATTTTCCTGCACCATTAGGCCCCAGTAGTCCAAACATACCTTCCTTGATTTCAAGATTGACATCTTTTAATGCTTGGTTTCCGTTAGGATATTTTTTATGGAGTCCTTGTATGGAGATATTCATTTAGTAGAAATTAAGTTGGTTACATTCCCAATTTAGTAACTTAGAAAGGATTCCAAGATTAATTGTTTCTATTTTCGATTAATACATCTGTGAGTTCGACGAGGTGAATGAAATGACTATGTCAATATTTATAAAATATGAAATTGGGGAGGTTGATTCAATCGGGCATTAAATTTTTGAGCGCTTGGTAGATTAGGAAACTAATTTTCAAATGATCTTTTGGATAGTGTGGATTTGTGAG
>JBGCCY010000041.1:0-4869 GCA_045104975.1 Saprospiraceae bacterium | reverse complement strand
TTAAATTTTTACCGTCCTGAAAATCAACGCTTTATGAACCTTACGTCCAATTTAATTTTTATTTAGCTCGCTAAACTTCAAATGAAATTGTTAGCAAGAACCACAAATCATTGACTTTCAGTTAGTTAAAAATTTAAACATACTCTAAAATGAAACATCCCGAATTTTTCTATAAGAAAAATCGGGATGTTTTACTTTGATGATGATTATATAGGATTCTGAATTTAACTCTTAACGTAAGCTCTTACATTTTGTGATTTTAATTTTCGTACCGTATTAGTAGCTGATTTACTTGATCTATATCTACTGACAACTACATGAAATAAATCACTTCCTCCAAGTTTTAAAATATCTGCGTTATTGAAACCTAATGCTCTTACTTCTACTAACCTTTTCTCTGCATTATCCATATTAGAAAATACTCCAGCAATAACTTTGTAATTTCCTTCAGGATCATATTCATCATTTCCGTCATTCAATTCAATCTCAGTTGAAGCTGGGTCTCTAGGTGAAATATTTGTTTTATTTTTACCTTCTCGTTTAATGGAAGTAGGTGCTTCAGAAATATAAGAAGGAAGATTATTGATAAACTTCACAGTAATCGGAGCATCCATTTTAGTGATTCTTACTTCAGTTCTTCGATTGAATTGGTGATCCACTTCACTACATGAAGTGAAGTCATTACAAGTGTTTCTAAGTTGAGATTCACCATATCCAATTGGCACCATTCTATTTCGATCAATGCCTTTTCTCGTTAAAAAATCCACCGCGTTTTCAGCACGTCTTTGAGAAAGTCGATTATTATATCGATCATTTCCTCTTGAGTCGGTGTGTGAAATTAATTCTATTTCAGTTGATGGATATTGAATTAAAAAATCTGCCAAAGAATTTAAATCAGTTTGTGCATCAGGTCGAATAGCAGCATCATTGAAATTATAATAAATATTTGGCAACTCGATAACTGTTCCTTCTTGAATGGTTGTAATTACTCCTCCCTCTCCAAATGTTTCATTTTCATTATTATTGGGATTATTGTTTTTATCCCCATTTCCATTATTAGTTTCAGTTCCATTTCCATTCCCATTTCCGTTATTAGTACCATTTCCATTTCCATTTCCATTGTTTGCTATTGTTGGATCATATTTGGAAAGAACGATTGTATATTCAAGGATATCACTTTGAGAATTTAAAGCAATTTGTTTTGATTGCATTCCTGACTTTTCGACTTTTACCACATAACTTCCTCTGTTTAGCCTAAGTGGGATTTGACCATTAAAATCAGTCAAACCAGTCTTTGCATTTTCATCAATTGGTAATTTTAAAACTAAATCATTTGGATCTTTTTCTCCACCATTAGCAGTTGAAATTCCTGTAATTGCTCTTCCTAAAGTCAATTCATCCAATTTCATATAAGTAACAATTGCTTCTTCTATGATAGATCCAGTTGCTTCATCTTTGACATTAATAGTAATGACTTTCTCAAAATCAGGAACTTTTTCCTCATTTTTCTCTAGGCCATTTAAAGCATAAAAACTATAAATATCATCACCTCCAATTCCTCCACTTCGATCAGATGAAAAATATCCATTTCGTTTATCACGATCGATGATGATACCAAAATCGTCTTTACTAGAATTGAATGGAGTGCCCATGTTTTCAGGAATTCCCCATTCGCCATTTTCTTTTTTTACCGTAAAAAGATCAAGATCAGCTTCTTTGCCGGCTTCTTTAGATGAAAAATATAAAGTTCCATCGGCATGAATAAATGGAAATACATCGTCTCCTTCGGTATTCACTTTGGGGCCTAAATTAATTGGTTCCCCCCAAGTGTCACCTGTCTTGATACTTACGTACAAATCCATTCCTCCTTGTCCGCCTGGGCGATCAGAAGAAAAATAGAGTTCATTATTTTCAACAGAAATACTTGGGTGGGCAGCATTACTATTTTTATCATTGAAAGATAATTTTTCTACATTTTTCCAAACATTATCCATGCGTTGTGCAGAATAGATTTGCAGTTTGACGATACCATCTTCTCCCTTGATTTGTTTTTTGCCTTTTAGATTATTTCTAGTGAAATACATATTTTCGGCAGTACGATCAAAAGTTAATGGCCCTTCGTGAACCGTTGATAACAATTCAATTGCAAATGGGACAGGAGCTTGCAGTTTACCTTCCTCATCTCTAGTTGATCGAAAAATTGACATGATGTTTTTGTCAATTCGAGTATCTTTTACTTTGAATCTTTTATTGACAGGGTTGGTAGAAATAAATAATATACCATCCTCCAAAAAGGTAGGACTAAATTCCAAGTGGTCTGAATTGATACTTATTTCATTGTTAACGAAAATATCATTATTTGGAGTAGGTAACTCTTGACCAAAAGAAGAAAACCAAGAAAGCAAAAATGTTAATTGTAAAATTGTATGCTTCATGAGAAAATTTTTACGGATACTTTTTTAGTGTACAAATCTTAATTAGTGTTTTGAATGAAAAATTTTGGATTCACCTACTTTATTTGTGCAGGTTAAAATAATTCGCAATTTTTTGAATACAAACAAAACTTTTTATTTAAAACGATTTTTACGAAAAAAGAATTATTGGGAAATTAAATTTTTTAAAAGAAAAATCTTGGGTTAGCAATATTTATTTGCTCCTTGATGAAATCATAAACCATAATGGCTTCAATACTTCCATTGCTGTAATCATTCAACTCTGACAAAGTATAATCATAAGAAAGTCCAAGTCCAATATTATTGATTTTGTAGTGTAATAAGAAGTCAATAGATTCTCCAATTCCATCTCCACCAAGTCGATAACCAGCTCCAACGATAAACGTTTTATTGAATACTAGACTTAGATTAAGATCCAAATCGAAAGGTGCATTCTTGACCACCTTTGCTAAAGCAGAAGGACGTAAGGCAATTTTGTCATTCGATAAAGGAATAAGTGCTCCTGCCATTACATAAAAATGGGGAACTTCAACTGCAGCAAAAGACGTTTTATCAATACCAATGGTGTTTGGAAAAAAGTTAGGAACCGATGCTCCAAAGAACATTTGTTTGACGTTCATGAAAATTCCAGCTCCAACGTTACCTAAGTATTTTTCATCCGTATTATTGTAAACGATGGATGGATCTCCACTTTGTCGGATCAATTGATTTCTAAAATCAAGTCCAAAATATTTCATGGAACCTTGAATTCCTACTTGGACAGTTGTTTCTTCATCAATCTTAATTCTGTAGGCATAAGCCATAGAACCTGACCAAGAATTTGAAATTCCAATTTTATCATTAGCGATAGTTAATCCAAGTCCAACTCGTTTGCCGAGAGGAGTGTGGAAACTAATCAATTTATTATCAGGAGCACCATCAAAACCAATCCATTGTTTTCGATAAAGAGCCAATAGGGAAGGGTGTCCTTTTGATCCAGCCACAGCTGGATTGATTGACAAATTGTTATACATGAAGTGAGTAAAGTGCGCTTCTTGTTGCGCTAACAATACTGTTGAGAACGTCATGAAAACAAGTGTGAAAATAATATTTCTCATTTTTTAATATTTTAATTTTTGGGAAAATACTTTTTTATAAAAAACTTAATTTATCTGTAAACGTTAACTGTTCCTTTAAATGGATCAGTATCATTTGCAGATGTTTTGAAAATATAAAAGTAAGTTCCATCAGGTAGTTCATCATTATTATACGTGCCTTCCCATTCATTGTTGTAAGGCGCAGCTCTATAAACTTCATCTCCCCATCGGTTAAAAATTATGACTTCGTTATCTGGAAATTCCTTAACGCAAGAGATTTCCCAAGTGTCATTCATTCCATCGTCATTAGGAGTAATTACTGTAGGTATAATACATTCATCAGTTTCAATTGAGAGCGTAACAACTGCAAATCGACAAACCTCTTGCCCATCACAATCCAAACATATTTCATAGATAAATTGGTCATCTCCAAGGAATCCATTGTTTGGTGTATAACTAAATGTTCCATCACCATTATTAATTAGAACTCCATTGGTGACATCAGAAGTAACATTGATCGTGAAAGTTCCAGGTAAGGATCCAGGAATGATATCATTTTCAGTTACATCGAAATTTAAAGCCGTATTTAATTCTACAGGATAAAGGTCTGGTTCTACACTTGCAGGAGAACTAACTTCAATACCAATACTTTGTGAACTTTCACAACCATTGTTCCAAATCGTATAAGTATAAAGGTGGAATCCATTTTGCCCTGGAGTGATAATAATTTCACTTTGGTTTACATCTGCTGGCAAACCTGGATCATTTCCAGTTGCCGTCCAAATCATAGAGTCTACTTGTATCGAAACACCAGTTAAAGTACATGGTTCTCCAACACAAAGAAAGTCTCCACAAGAAGATACAATAATTGGAATTGCAGGAATATTAGTAATTTGAATCGTTTCACAAATGGTAGTAGAACAACCATCCGCTTCAAAAACTTCTACACAATAAATTCCGGTAGAATCTTCAGTTGCACCAATTATCATCGTGTTCTGATCATTACTAAAAACTATTCCCTCAGGATTTGTCCAAATAAAACTATCAACAGTTACACCATTTGTCACTTGAACAGATAGTGGAATATCGGTCGTACCTTCAGGATCTACACAATTAGTTGTATTAGCTATGAGCGCTAATTCAGGCCCTTGTGAAACGACAATCGTAACACTATCAATCGAAGTACAATTAGTGGCTGGATTAGTTACGGTTACAATGTATGTTCCTGCGTCATCCAAAGTGATATTGTCAATAATTGGATCAGGACTAGGAGTAATTATTCTACTTGGGTTTGGTCCAGTCCAACTGTAAGTTGCTGTAGAAACAGGAGTAAATAGATT
>JBGCCY010000040.1:0-25005 GCA_045104975.1 Saprospiraceae bacterium | reverse complement strand
AAAAAAATATTCCTCGTTTTTATCAAAAACTTTCAGATGCATACTTTGGATTAAATCAATACAAGGAAGCGTTACTTTGGTCCAATAAATCGAATGAAGCTAATCAGGAACTTCTCAAGCAGCAACAAAATAAAGAGGTAATGAAGTTGCAGGTTCAATATAATGTCCAGCAAAAACAAGCAGAAAATGAAGTATTAATACTCCAAAATAAAAATCAGAATATTTTCATCGCTCTGTTAGTTGCTATCTTCATCGTAATTCTATTTTTGCTTTTCAATTCTTTTAAGAAAAATCAAGCCAAACAAATTGAACAAATTAGGCTAAAAATCGCTGCTGATTTGCATGATGATGTAGGTAGCAATTTAAATAGTATTAACCGACTTGCTAAAGGATTAAAAATTCCTGAAAACTTAAATGAAATCAATCAAGGAATTGATCTACTTGTTGCTAAAAGTAATAATGCGATACAGAATGTGGTTGATGTAATTTGGACTTTAGATAATGAAGAGACGGAATTAGGTTTCCTTCTTGACAAAATGGAAAGTTATCTTGATCAAATAAAACTGAGTAATAAAAATATACAGATTAAGTTCACCAGAGAAAACCTAAATGAATCAAAATCATTATCCATGGATGTCAAACATCATTTATTGATGATTTTCAAAGAGGCTGTAAATAATATTCAGAAACACACCAATTCTAATTTAATCGAAATAAAAGTAAAGAATAATTCAAAATTCAATTTATCATTTTTTAATACCTATAGTTCTAAAAAGGAAAACCCTCACTCTACTGGTCGAGGCATTCTCAATATTAAAAAGAGAGCCTCAGAATTAAATGGAAAAGTAGAAATAATAGAAACTCCTTCCAGTTATTTTTTACAAATAGAATTAGATTCCTTAGCTTTAAAGTCAAACAAGAATAATCATAAGTCTAAAGGAAAATTAATTAATTTTTAGAAAAAAATTTAACTTCGTACAAAACCCTCCTCTCTATCACCCATCTACTAAATAATAATTAATCTTTTCTACTTAGGAAAGAAAACATTAAATCAACTTAGAGCATGTTTAAATTTTTAACTAACTGAAAGTCAATGATTTGTGGTTCTTGCTAACAATTTCATTTGAAGTTTAGCGAGCTAAATAAAAATTAAATTGGACGTAAGGTTCATAAAGCGTTGATTTTCAGGATGGTAAAAATTTAAACATGCTCTTAACTAAATTCCCATTTTGAAAAAGAAGATTCTTTATCTTTTTCTGTTACTTGCTTTTGTCCCTCTCTTTGGACAAGACGATGATGTTTCTAGTCTACAGAAACAATTATCTTCAGCGTCATCTGATTCAAGTAAAATTGAACTCTCTATACAACTATTAAAATTAGATACTTCCTTCAATTTAGAATCCAGTATTAATTATTTTCATAAGTCAATTGATCTTGCAAAAAAGAACAAGGACAGTAAAGCCCTTGTTAAACTATATGGAACTGTTGGCTTTTGTCTAGTTGATAAAGGACAATACGCTAGCGCAGCAACTTTTCTCGATCAAGGATTAAAACTTGGACACGAATTAAATGACCCTCTTCTTATTACTAGAATTTTAATCTTTCAAGGAAATTTAAACTGGGTAAGCTCTAATTTAAAAAGAGCTTTAGAAATATTTAATGAAGCAAAGGTGTATGCTAACAAAGAGAAGGATTCTAAATCAAAAGCAATGATTTTGAATACATTAGGATTAATCTATGCAGATTTAAATGAAAGAGAAAAACAAATTTCCTATTACTATCAGGCATATGAAGCTTTTGCCGAACTAAAAGATACTTTTAATCAAGCCCTTGTTCTTAATAACATTGCTGGAACCTTAGTCCAAAATCAGGAATATGATAAAGCCTTACCATATCTAGAAAAAACTGTTTCTCTTGCCGAATCTACTCAATCTAGATATCCGGTATTCTATGAACTTGCACTCGGTATGAAGGGAGAAGTATTAACAAAACTAGGCAAAGAGATAGAAGGCTTCTCCTTCTTAGAACTTGCTTTGGATTTGGCTAGTAGGAATAACCACACTCGATCTCAAATCACCATTAATATGCTTAAATCAGAATGCCATTTTGATTTTGGACAATATGATGATGCAATTGAAGCAGCTTTAACTGCTGTTGAAATCAGTAAGGCTACTAATTATATAAAAGATTTACCTGGGCTATCTCAATCACTTGCAAAAAATTATAAAGCAAAACAAGATTATAAATCTTCATTATTTTGGCTCGAAGAAGAAATAAAAGCAAAAAAAGAAATTGATGAGCGTCAAAAGAATAAAGAAATAATGCAGTTAGAGGCAAATCATACGATTCAACAAAAAGAGGTTGAAAATCAAATTTTATCATTGAAAAATAAACATCAAAAAACATTTATAGCCTTACTCTTTTCAGCAGTTTTAATTTTCTGCTTTTTTGTTTATTATTTTTTCAAGAAAAAACAACAGAAGAAATTAGAAATGTTTCGACAGAGAGTTGCAGCAGATTTGCATGATGAAGTTGGAAGCAATCTTAATAATATTTCTAGGATGGCCAAAGGACTTAAGTCCAATAATCATAACCAAGAAATTAATCAGGGTATTGACCAATTAGTCAAAAAAAGTAATCACACTATTCAAAATGTTGTAGATGTAATTTGGGCATTGGATGATGAGGAATCTAAAATTGAAGACTTAATAGAAAAGATGGAAGCCTATCTTGATAATTTAAAATACGCTCATAAAAACATAGAAATAAATTTCATAAAAAATAATATCTCAAAAAATATACATCTTCCAATGAATGCCAAACATCACTTATTAATGGTATTTAAAGAAGCAATTAATAATATCCAAAAACATACTTTTCCATTATCAATTATTATTGAAATTGAGAATAAAAATAAAAATTTGAAAATAAATATCGTTAATACTTTTCAAGAGAAAAAAGAAAATATCCATTCTACAGGAAGAGGATTAATAAATATCAAACGTAGGATTAAAGACTTAGGAGGAGTTCTTAATATTGTAGATAAGAAGAATTAATTTCAGATACAAATTGAATTGAATATAAATTGAATTTATAAAAGAAAAAGAACTTAAATTATATACAATGTTGAAAGTTAAAATCTTTACTTTTTTTTTAACCCTTTGTTTTGTCCCTCTCCTTGCACAGAACTATAATGTTGATGAACTACAGGAACAACTATCGACTGCATCATCTGATAAAATTAAAATTGAAACTTTTATCGAATTAATTAACGCTTATGCTTCCATTGATATAGACTCTAGTATTTTCTATTTCGAAGAAGCACTACAACTAGCAAAAAAAAATAACAACCACGAATCTATAATACAGATCCAAGATGCTATTTCTGAAACATTGATGGTAAAAGGAGCTTATACTAAAGCCAAGATAATTATTGATGAAGCAATACTATTAGGCAATCAGTTACAAAATGATACTCTGATTTGCAGTAATTTAATGAATCTTGGTACTTGGCATTGGGCAATGTCTAACTCTAAACAATATTTTGAAGTATTAAACGAAGCACTTGAATATGCTAACAAAGCCAATAGCATAAAACATAAAGCCATGATTTATGCTAGTTATGGAATTTTCTATGGAGAGAAAGCTGACATAAAAAGAGAACGAGAATATTTGCAAAAATCATTACAGATATTTAGGCAAAATAAAGATACTAACAACCAAATCATCTTATTACAAAATTTATCAGATTCCTATTTCAATGATAACGACTTTTCAACTGCTTTAGAATATATTAATCAAGCTATCAAATTAATTAAGACAACTAATAATACAGGTATACTTTATCAACACGTACTAGGATTTAAAGGAGCAATACTGTATCATTTAGGCGAAACCGAATTAGGTTTTTCTATTTTAGACTCCGTACTTATCTTAGCAAATTCGGATAACAATTCTCGGATAATCATTTTAATCAATAATGAAAAATCAAAATGGTTATTGGAAGATCATAGATATGATGAAGCTATTAAGTCCGCAGATATCGGAGTTCAACTTTGTAAAAAAACAGGATACATGCATCAATTACCAGAATTATGTAATACCCTGAGTCAAGCCTTTAAAGCAAAAAAAGATTTTGAATCAGCATTGTTTTGGATTAATGAAAAAACTCTAGCAAATGAAGAAATTAGAACTCGTCAACAAAATAAAGAGCTAAGCTTACTAGAAGCTAACCATGAGCTTCTTCAGAAAGAAACTGAAAATCAAATCTTAACCTTAGAAAATAGCAATCAAAGAATGTTGATTGTTTTTACTACTATCTTAGGATTCCTACTTTCCTTTTTTGCCTATTATTATTTTAGAAAAAAACATCAGAAAAATTTAGAGAAATTAAGACAAAAAATTGCTGCTGATCTCCATGATGATGTGGGTAGTAATCTGAATAATATTGCGCGCATTGCTAAAAGATTAAAAACCTCTAACAACTTATCAGAAATAAATAAAGGAATTGATAACTTAGTAAAAAGAAGCAATGAAGCCATTCTCAATATCGTAGATGTAATCTGGACGCTAGATAGTGAAGAATCTGAACTTAGTAACCTGATAGAAAAAATGGAAAGCTACCTAGATAAGGTAAAGGCTAATGATGAAAATGTAAAAATTAATCTTATCAAAAACAACCTAGACTTATCAACATCACTTACCATCAATATGAGGCATCATCTCTTAATGATATTTAAAGAAGCTGTTAATAATATTCAAAAACATACCGTTTCATCCAAAATTGAAATAAAGCTAAGCAACGACAACAATTTTTCGATGTCATTTTTTAATGAATTTGGTGAGAAGAAAGAATCTCTTAATTCTACCAATCGTGGAATTCCGAATATTAAGAATAGAGTTGCAGAATTGAAAGGGAAAGTCAATATCAAAGAAACCTCTACCAGTTATTTTTTACAAATTGAATTAAATTCTCTAACTTAATAATCAAAAAAGAATTAGATGATAAAAATTGCAATCATAGAAGATAATCAAGAATATCGTGAATCCTTCAAAGAATTTTTCACTCGGACTTCAACCTCTTTTGAATGTGTTTTTGCAGTAGATAGTATTGAAAAGTTTATTAAATATTATCATCATAATTTAGAGTTGGAATTCATTTTAGTTGACATTAATCTCCCAGGAATGAGTGGAATTAAAGGAGTTAATCATATTCAAAGGTTGAAGATTGATACAGAGATAATTATGCTCACTTCCCTCAATGATTCTAAATCAATTTTTCAAGCACTAACTTCTGGTGCTACTGGATACCTCTTAAAAAATTTGACTTTCGAAGAAATAGAAAAGCAGCTACTGAAGGTTATAGATCAAGGTGCAGCTATGTCACCTGAAGTAGCTCGAAGATTAATTAAACATTTTCATCCCAAGAAATCATCTCTTTTCATTGATTCTAAAAATGAGTTATCCACGAAAGAAAAACAAATAATCCAATTTGTTATTGATGGAAAAACTTATGAAGAAATTGCTCCCATCCTAGGACTCACCATAAATGGCCTAAAATATCATATAAAAAGTATTTACAAGAAAACTCACGTCAAATCTAAAGGAGGAATCATAAAAAAGTTTTTCAACCAAAATTTCAGCATATAATAGAGTTTATACCAATCTATTTCACCTCCTTAGGTGGTTTCGTATTTATTAACTTTTTCCCTTTTGAATATTAAGGCGAATACAATATTTTTGTATTCTAAATTCATAGAAGAATGTTGTAGAAATTGAATTTTATAGTTCTTTCCTCTAAGGCTATATTTGTAACAACTAAACTAATCTATGAACAAAAAAAAGATAATGATTAACACACGTCCTTAAAAAGTCTCAACTAAATCTAATTTGGATGAGGCTTTTTTTCATTTCATTTAAATTTATTCTCAAAAGAGCTTTGAAAAGCTATAAATAAACTCCATATTTGTTACTTCGCATTGTACAACTCCCTTTAATACTACATTTCTGTCTTTTAACCATAATCTAAATTAACTTATAAAACTATTCGAGTTTAACTCCTCCTTAAAAAGAAAATGATTTTTCTTTTTAAGGGTGTTGTTTTAAGTCGTACAGCTTGTTTTTTTAATGAGTTGTGCGGCTCTTTTTTTATATAAAGATTACTCCCTCTATTCTTGCTAAATTTGAAGACAAACAAATCCAATCTTTTCCAAAATTTCCAGAATAATATAAGTTCCCAGTTGTTGTGCCAAATACTAATTCATTTTGACTAATTGCCAAACTATGCCTAAAGACAATGTCAAAACAATATTCCTGTGGCAATCCATTATTAAGAGTCTCCCAATTTTGACCGGCATCTTCTGTTCGGCAAACAGTTAATGATAAATCATGTGCCACTCGAACTTCATCACTTACCGCTGGAATGACCCACGCTCGATTTTCATTTTCATGATCAATAGCTAGAGCAAAACCATAGTCTGCAATTCCATTTTTGTCAGTTATGTTTACCCAATGATCACCTCCATCAATTGATCGAAAAATACCACAATGATTTTGTTGCCAAAGTACAGTTGGATTTTTTGCACAAGCTAAAAGCAAATGAGGATCGTGTCCAACTTCAACTGTTGGATTGGGTAAGTAAGTCGCAATCAACCCATTATTTTTAGGATACCAAGTCGTCCCTCCATCTTTTGTTTCAAAAACACCAGCACAACTTACAGCAATATAAACATGCTTAGAGTCTCGAGAGTCAACTACAATCGAATGAATAAATGGAAAATCTCGCCCTGCCCCAAACCATTGATTTTGATCTTTTCGACTACTATGATTCCACAAGCCCTCAACTAATTCAAAATGTTTTCCGTTGTCTTTAGAATAAAATAATCCACCAGGTTCTGTTCCTACCCACAAACCATTAGGGTCATCTTTCCCAGCGTGGGAGATGCACCATATTTTTTTTAGGGTTGCTGATTTCCCTTGATATATTTCTGCGTCATCCGGATATTTGGGAGCGGAAACCATTTCCCAAGTCTGCCCTTCATCATTTGAAAAATGTAATTTTTGTCCCCAATGACGATGAGCTAAACCTGCCCACCAAGTGCCTGTAATCTCATTCTTGTAGATCGTACTTACTGGCAAACCAAGAAAATGTACTTTCTCAATTTCCCATTTATTTTCTTTTTTCCCAAATACGACAAGACCTTTACTTGTCCCCACTAATATTTTTTTGTCTTTCATAAAATCGTTAAGTTGCAGTTCTAATTAGGAGTCAGCAGTCAGATTGGTCGCTGCACTCTCGGTCAGGAGTCTGAGGCTTCATGTTCTCCTCAAAATATAATCATTTTCGATTTTAATTCTAGTAAGTATTAAAAATTCCTGACTCCTGACCGAGAGCGCAACGACCAACCGAGCTGCTGACTCCTTTTCAAAAAACAATGATATGAAAGATTTATTAAAAAAAATCCAAGAGTGGAAATCAATCAATAAAAAATTTGCCATTGCGACAGTTACCAAAACCTGGGGTTCTTCTCCTCGTCCAATTGGTTCGTCAATGATTATTTCTGAAGATATGGAAATGGCCGGTTCTGTCAGCGGTGGATGTGTGGAAGGTGCAGTAGTAAAATCTGCTTTGCCACTTCTAAAAAATGGGGAAGGGAAACAACTTCTATTTGGCGTGACCAATGACGAAGCATGGGAAGTTGGACTAAGTTGTGGTGGAAAAATAGAAGTTTATGTCGAACCATTTTTAGGCGAAAATAAAGATGAAAAATTAATTTGGGAAAAATTAGTAGACTGTTTAGAAAATAATCAGGGCTGCGTTTTAATGACTCGATTGGAAAATGGAATAGGTCAACATGCGTTAATTCTACCTGATACCGAAACAATTGGAGGAAATGTAAATGCCCCACAAGTTCTAGAGAAAGAAGGTCTCCGTGCATTTCACGAAAGAAAAAATCAAATCGTGGAAGTTGAAGGAGTCAAATACTTCGCTCAAGTTTTTCCTCGAAAAAGTCAAATGTTAATCATCGGAGCTGCTCATATTACCGTTGATTTAGTTCAGTTAGCGAAGATGTATGACTTCCAAACTATCGTCATCGATCCTCGTGGAATTTTCACCAGTAAAACTCAATTCAATCTTCAACCTGATTTTATTTTTGAAAAATATCCCTCGGAAATTTTATATCAATTTAAATTAGATGCTTACACTTACGCTATCATTTTATCACATGATCCCAAAATTGATGACAATGCATTAGAGATTTTATTACGTTCTGAGATTGGTTATATCGGAGCATTGGGCAGTCGGAAAACTCATGCAAAAAGAGTTGCTAGATTATTGGAAAAAGGATTTTCAGAAGAAGAGATTGGAAAAATTCACTCCCCAATTGGAATGGATATCAAAGCTAAAACTCCAAAGGAAATTGCATTAAGTATTATGGGTGAAGTGATTCAAGTGAAGAATGATTTTTTGTAAGAAAAAGAAAAATGGGTTGGCGATAAAATATTATTTAAAGGATCTGTCTTAGGAATGCGAACTAGGGAATAGTTAAAAAATATTAGAGTCTTCTCCCTAAATATTTTTCTTTTGGAATATAATAAATGATCGCAGCTCCCAAAAATATTTTCACGATCGCTCCTGGCCAAAATGGAAAAAATCCATATTGTAATGCTTTTTCAAAACCATATAAAAAAGTAAGTTGAGCAATTCCGAAAACTAAAATTACTATTGTTCCAATTGTCATCGCAACTAAACAATGCAAAAATCTTCTTCCATATCCCTCTTCTTGCAATACTCCACAGACGTAGCCACCTACTAAAAATCCATACAAGAATCCACCACTACCTCCAATAAATGTTTCTATCCCTGAAGCGCCTTTTGCAAAAACGGGCAAACCTATTAACCCTAAAATTAGATAAATCGCAATGGCAAGTATTCCTCTTTTTCGTCCCAATACAAATCCGACAACTAAAACTGCTAAACTTTGTCCTGTGATCGGAATATCACTTTCGTTCCAATGAAAGGTAAATGCAATCATAGCTCCTAAACAAATAAATAAAACCCCCAGGCTAGTCATCAAAGTATTTTTGTCAATTTCCATTTCTAACTTTTGTATAATTCAGACCAAAAATAATACCTTTTAAGGTCTTCAAATTCTTTTGTGTAATTTTAGAAAGAATTTTTCCCAAAGAAAAACTAATCGTATAAAAAATTTCCGCTTATCATTTTTTCTCCTCTTATTTTTCTTTTTCAAATTAAATTCTACGTGTTTCTTTTTTACAAAAAATCCACCAACCCCCAATTTCATATTTTAAATATGACAGGTCAGATAATTCAAAGTTTTGATTTATAAAAATATGATTTTCTTTTATCGCAGAGTTCGATGAAGTTTTTTTCGTCTATGAAAACCCCTATTAAACTCTGCAGTAAAAAACAAAAAACGGGAACAACCATAAGATCATTCCCGCTTTCTCTTTAAAATCAATTTCACCTTTTATCCAAAAAATGCAATCAATTGATCTGCTAATTCTTTTCCGATATTTGCTTGCGCTTGCATAGTCGAAGCACCAATGTGCGGAGTTAATGAAACTCTAGGATGCTCCAATAATTCTCTTCTTGGAGTCGGTTCACTTTCAAAAACATCCAACCCAGCTGCTGCAACTTTTCCACTTTCCAAAGCCTTCAATAAAGCTGCTTCATCAACCGTCCCTCCACGAGCACAATTAACCAAAACAACCCCATCTTTCATTTGAGCAAATTCTGCATCTGAGAAAAATGGTTTTCCAATAAAAGGAACATGCAAGGAAATGAAATCAGCATTAGCTAACATTTCTTCCAAACTTACTGTATTCAATTTTACTGATAATTTCACTTCATCAGAATTAAAAACATTGACGCTAATTTCAGTTTCATTGATCACAGGATCAACCGCCAAAACTTTCATACCCAAGGCAACTGCAATTCGAGCTGTCTCTTGTCCGATATTTCCAAAACCAAAAATACCCAAAGTTTTTCCTCTCAATTGAATCCCTTTCGCATATGCTTTTTTCAATGTTTTAAATTCAGTATCACCTGAAGTTGGCATCTGTCGATTAGCATCATGCAAAGAACGAGCAACAGTAAACATGTGAGCAAAAGCCAATTCAGCAACTGCCTGCGAAGAAGCCAAAGGTGTATTCATCACTTGAATATCTTTTCCTCGAGCATAATCCACATCAATATTATCTAACCCTACTCCACCACGTGCGATGACTTTAAGATTTGGACATTGGTCAATTAATGCTTGTCGAACTTTGGTTGCACTTCGCACTACGATTGCATCGTAATTAGGCAATACTTTAGGAAGGTCTTCTTGATCTACTTTATCTGTATCAACTTGGAATCCCGCTGCCTCCAACATTTGTTTTCCACTAGGATGGATTCCATCGTTTACGAGTATTTTAATCATCGGTAAAAAATTTTGTATTTTAAAATAGGTTAAAAAAAATATTCTTAAACAAGTTTTGTGGTCAATTTAAAATGGAAATTAAACACGACTAAAAAGTAGTGTTAATTTTTATTTTGAATTGACTTACGAACACAGAACTTGTTTTAGAATTCAAAAAGCAAGACGCAAAAGTCGTTATTTTTTTAACGAAAACCAATGGAGATAGTTTTAAATTAAAGAAGTTTTACGATGGGTAAATTAGTTTTTAACCTAAAAAACAAAACCTTCCAATTATCGAATTGGAAGGTTTTATTTTTTTGGAAGAAAGAAGTTATTGGCCAATGGCTTTTTTAATAGTTTCCAGTTGTTGAGTCACTTCTCTTAGTTCTGCTTTTGCATCTTCCGTCTGTTTTTTCAACAATTCATTTTCTTGATACAAGTCTTTCAATCGACTTTCTTTTTCATCCAATTCATCTTGCAATCTTTTAACTTCACCATTTACATAAGTTTCAGAGACAGGTTTGGTCGAAGAAGATGCACTTTCATTATTTGAAGATTCAGTAGATTCCATTCCAATCATATCTTTCAACGTTTGCATTCCATCTTCACCTTTCATATAAGAAACTCCAAAGAAAAGGGATGGTAGAAAAATGATTAAGAATAAAAAGAATCGAGAGAAAGCAGTCATTTGCAATTTTCTTTTTGCCATGATTTATATTTTAGATATGTTTAATTTTTAGATAAAGTCTGTGTTTTAAATCAGGTTAAAGTTAAAATCAACACTTCCCTCTGGTTGTTTTTGATTTTAACTTTAACCTGACCTCAGAATTTATCCAAGAAAGTAAAAGTTTTTCAAATAGATATTTACAAATATAGAAGTAGTCTTGTTTAAATGAAGTATTAATCTACCGATTTTAGGAAAAATAAGATGAATTGAAATATGAGTTAATTGTATTGCTCATTTTTATAATTATTTTTACAAAAATTTAAACCTAAAAAAAGTATCCACTCGTTTAAATACAATTAAGAATTCTGGATTCAAGATTATGGAATTACACACAATGGTAAAATCCATAATCTTGAATCTTGAATCCTAAATCTTTAAAATTCTTCATTCAAATGATTCGCTATAAAAAAGACATTGATAATATCGTCACGCTTACTTTAGATATGGAAGGACGAAATATCAATATAATCAATCATAAAATTGGGGCTCAATTTACACCTGTAATGGAGCATCTAAAACAAGAGAAAGCCAAAGGTTCACTCCGAGGTATCATTATCACTTCCGCCAAAAATAATTTTTTAGCTGGTGGTGATTTAGATTATTTACATCAGGAAACAAATTCGGAAGCTATTTTTGATTTTTCTCAAAATATGCAAAACTTCTTTCGAGAATTGGAAAGTCCAGGAGTGCCTGTCGTTGCTGCAATTAATGGTTCGGCTTTGGGAACTGGTTTTGAATTAGCTTTGGCTTGCCATTATCGAGTCGTGGTTGACGATCCTAAAATTCGATTAGGACATCCTGAAGTAACGTTGGGAATTATGCCTGGTGGTGGCGGTGTGGTTAGAATGTTGTGGACTTTGGGAGTCGAAAAAGCATATCATGTTTTGGCAGATGGCAAAAGGTTTTTACCCAAAGAAGCGCTCGAAGCAGGTATTGTTGATGTTTTGGCAAACGATGAAAAAGAAATGATATCTATTGCTAAACAATGGCTTTTGGAGAATCAAGAAGGACGAAGAGCTTGGGATACAACTGATGGGAAAATTCCTGGAGGTCGTGCTAAAAACAATGAATTAGGTCAACGCATCTCATTATTGACAGCACAACTGATGCGTGATACTGAAAATAATTACCCTGCTCCAGCTGCCATTTTAAATACTTTGACTGAAGGTTCTTTAGTTGATTTTGATACGGCTTGTCGAATTGAAAGTAGATATTTTACTGAATTGGTCAAAAGTCGGGAAGCCACAAATATGATTAAAGCATTTTGGTATGACTTCAATGCTATCAAGGAAGGAAGTAGTCGCCCAAAAGGTTATGGAAAATTTAGAGTAAAAAAAGTGGGAATCATTGGTGCTGGTTTGATGGGGTCAAGTATCGCATTTATTTGTTTGATGAATCGGATGGAAGTGGTGCTCAAGGATATTTCGAAAGCAGTTGCTGAAAAAGGAAAAGATCTTTGCGAAAAGAAATTGAATGAAATGGTTGGCAAAGGAAAGTTGACAACAACACAAGTTCCAGATATTTTGAAAAAAATAATGACGACTGATAATGCTGCTAATTTTAAGGATTGCGACATCGTTATCGAAGCCGTTTTTGAAAACCAAAACTTAAAAGCAAATGTCACTCGAGAAGCGGAAATTCATCTCGATGAATATTCTATTTTTGCGACGAATACAATTTCGATCCCCATTACAAAATTAGCGACCGCTTCCGCTCGTCCTGAAAATTTTGTTGGACTCCACTTTTTTGCGCCAGCAGATGAAGTGCCGTTGGTGGAAGTGGTGAGAGGAAAAAAGACTTCTGATGAATCAATTGCGAAGGCCTTTGATTTTATCAAAGCGATTCGAAAAACGCCGATTGTAGTAAAAGATAATTGGGGATTTTTTGCAGCGCGAGTTCAAAATACTTTTATCCTTGAAGGAATTACCTTGCTTCAAGAAGGTTATGCCCCTGCGCTAATTGAGAATTTGAGTTTGCAAGCTGGAATGCCAAAAGGAGCACTTTCCTTGGCTGATGATTTATCATTAAATATTGTTTTGCAATATGAGAATCAAGCTGCAGAAATATATGGTTCGAAATATATCCGACATCCTGCTGTTGATGTTTTGCTAAAAATGATCAAAGATTTTAATCGTCAAGGTAAAAAAATGCGAGCTGGTTTTTATGAATATCAAAATGATTTCCGACAACTTTGGAAAGAGTTGGACGATCATTTTCCATCACATAGTAATTCGATTGCAAAAGAAGAAATTATCGAAAGATTGCTTTTTGTCCAAGTGATTGAAGCATTTTGGTGCTTGCAAGAGGGAATTATAAAAACGGAGGAAGAAGGTAATCTGGGAAGTATTTTTGGCTGGGGATTCCCTGCCTTTAAAGGTGGCGTTTATCAGTTTGTGACTGATTATGGTGTGGAAGATTTTATTAAAAAATGCGAAATGTATGAGGCGAAATTGGGACCGAGATTTCAAGTACCGAGACGGCTGAGGAAGATGGCAATGGTGGAGGTTTAAACTGTTTACTTTTTCATTGTCAAATTGCTTGTATCCTTCTAGAATAAAATTCATAAATTATGAAAATCAAAACTATTTTTTTTCTACTACTTTTTATCCAGACCATTAGCTATTCCCAGAATCAAAGTATTTTAGACTTTTTTGCCATAAAAGAAATCAAACAAATTGAAATTACTTCAGCGCCTGATATGGGAATTGATACGACGACCAATAAAGTAGTAAAGATTTCAAAGGATCCTCTTTTTATAAAAACGGTGACTGATATTTTGAATAAATATCCAGCAGGTAGAACTTGGTTGAAGAAATTTTCTTTCCACACTCCTACCTGTAGAATGAAAATTACAGATAAGGAAAACAAGACACATGATTTAATTTTTATTGGAACTTTATTGGTTGGACCTGATAGGTAAAAACACTATAGACCAACTTCCGATAATGAAAAAATAGATTTATCCGTAGATCAAAAAAAATTATACCAAGCGATGCAGAATGAATTGATTGACTGGTGATTTACAAAAATGTCGCTACATAAAGTGTTTTGATTGGAATGAGAAATCACGAAAAAGATCGTAACTCAAAGAAGAAGAAGAAGAAGAAGAAGAAGAAGAAGAAGAAGAAGAAGAAGAAGAAGAAGAAGAAGAAGAAGAAGAAGAAGATAAACATACAGACAGTAAACGAGTTCATAAAGATCGATCCTTCCTTAGGTTCCCTAATAAAATACACCAATAAAAAATTCAAATTTTAATCCCAATCCTAATTTTGTCTAAAAAACAACCTCCCCAAATGAAACTCATCTGGGGAGATTATTTTGAAATTATACTTCCACTCTCAAAACCTATTTCGTCAAAACAGTCGCAAAGCGAAAACAGTCTTAAAAACCTAAAGCATTATTCTTCGGTTTATCCGTTTTCTTCTTTTCTTTTTTCTTATTCTTTTTAAAGTCCCCTTTCTTCCACGCATCAAAAAATTGCTTCCAAGCCACAGGGCTAAAAATATTCATTGGAGGAGTTTGTCCTACGTGATAATAATTTCGAGCTTGTTGACGAAGATAAAAATCAGAACTTTCATTTCCATCTGTAGGAACAGTATTTCTCATTCGAGCCAAAGCATCCTCTGCCAAGTTTGCAACTGCTCGCTGCTGCATCTGAGCTGTGACATCCATCGCCAAAAATTCTTGTTTGAAATGCTCTCGACTTGGCCAAGGGAAGACAATCGCCTCTGGCAAATTTATCGTATCCTGCGTCATCAATTGAACGATAGAATATCTTTGTTCATCCAAAGTATCTGGAACTGTAAATGTTACTGTTTGATAACCTATCGCTGAAAACTCCACTTCTTCCCCTTTCTCTGCAACGATAGAAAAGAAACCGCTAAAATCAGAATACGTTCCTCGACCTGAATCTTTAATAAAAATATTCGTGTAAGGAATCGGCATTAATTGCTCATTGGAACCATCCAAAACCATCCCTGAAAGTTGAATCAAGTTAGTATCTCGCTCAACCTGAGCTGACATTTCATTAGTCATCAAAAATGTCAAAAACGTAAAAAATAAATATTTAAATTTCATCTTAAATTTTTCTTTTCTCAAATCTAATAATGGATTCTTATCTTTTTAAACAAACCTCACAAGAATTAGTTGATTTATAAAATAAAAACTTGCGAGACTTTGAATATTAATCCTATTCTAATATTCAATAAAGATAACGAAAACTCAGGAAGGAAACGTTGGGAAAGGGGGGAAATCATGTCTGTTATTTTCACTTAACAGAACTTTAAGACGAATCAGGCTTGCTCCCCTCTACAAAATACGAACCACGGACACATAACAATATGAATCCGTGATTCATGGTTCCTCAATCGAAGAGACTGTGGGTTCAATCTATTATTTTAAGGCAATTTTCAGAACTTCATCCATCCGATCGACATAATGAAATTTCAAACCTTTGATATAATTCTTTTCTATTTCCTCTACATTTTTCTTGTTCACTTTACATAGAATCAATTCTTTGATTCCTGCTCTTTTTGCTGCCAAGATTTTCTCCTTGATTCCTCCGACAGGTAAAACTTTTCCTCGTAAAGTAATTTCACCAGTCATCGCCAAATGAGATTTTACTGGTTTATCTTTAAATGCAGAAGCCAAAGCGGTCAACATAGTTATTCCTGCTGACGGTCCATCTTTTGGAATTGCACCTTCTGGAACGTGAACGTGTACATCTTTTTTGGAAAAAATATCTGGATCGATCTTGAATTTCTCCGCATTCGATTTTAAATAAGTCAAAGCTGTTGTTGCTGATTCTTTCATCACATCTCCTAAGTTTCCAGTCAATATTAATTTGCCTGTTCCTTTACTTAGGCTTGATTCAATGAATAAAATATCTCCGCCAACTTGTGTCCAAGCCAAACCAACCGTAACTCCTGCAACATGCGCCTCTTGGTACATATCTTTCGAAAATTTAGTTGGCCCTAACAATTCTTTTATCATTTCTGAAGTCAAATTCACATTGTACTCTTCCTCCATTGCTACTCGTTTTGCAATGCCTCTCATTGCTCCTGCAATTTGTCGATCCAATCCACGCACACCTGATTCACGAGTGTAACCTTCTATAATTTCTTTCAAAATCGTAGCAGAGAATTTGACATCCTTTGCTTTTAATCCATGTGCTTTTCGTTGCTTTGGCACTAAATGGTTTTTAGCAATTTGAATCTTTTCCTCTGTCGAATATCCACTAACATTGATTATTTCCATTCGATCCAGCAATGCTGGTTGAATCGTACTCAATGAATTTGACGTTGCGATAAACAACACTTTCGATAAATCATATTCCAAATCCAAATAATTATCTTGGAATGTTTCATTCTGCTCAGGATCCAAAACTTCCAATAAAGCTGATGATGGATCACCTCGATGATCTCTTCCCACTTTGTCTATTTCATCTAAAATAAAAACGGGATTCGAAGTTTTGGCTTTTTTGATGGACTGAATAATTCGGCCTGGCATTGCTCCGATATAAGTTTTTCGGTGTCCACGAATTTCTGATTCATCGTGCAAACCACCTAGCGACATTCTTACAAATTTTCGACCCAGCGCATTTGCAATCGACCGACCCAATGAAGTTTTTCCAACTCCCGGAGGGCCAACCAAACAAATAATTGGCGACTTCATATCTCCTTTTAATTTCAAAACAGCTAAGTGTTCTAAAATTCTATCTTTTACTTTTTTCAAACCGAAATGATCTTTGTCTAATTCTTTTTTGACATTTTTCAAATCAAATTTATCCTCCGTAAATTCATTCCATGGCAATTCTAATAATAAATCAACATAGTTAAATACAACTGAATACTCTGCCGCTTGTGGATTAATTCTTCCCAAACGAGAGATTTCTTTTTTGAAAGCTTCAGCAATGGCAGTTGGCCATTTTTTCGTTTCAGCACGTTCCATCATCGCCTTCAACTCTCCTTCTTGAGGGTTTCCACCGAGTTCTTCTTGAATCGTTTTAAGTTGTTGATTTAAGAAATAATCACGTTGTTGTTTTTCGATATCTCCTCGAACTTTACCTTCGATTTTATCTTTGAGTTCTAACAGTTGCAACTCATTATCCATGTGTTGCAAAATGCTTTCAGCTCGTTTGTCCAATTCATTAGTTTCCAAAATCTGCTGTTTCGCAGGAATTTTGATTCCTAAATTAGATGCAATAAAATTAAGTAGAAAAGAATTTTTATTAATATTTTTCAGAATCACCACTGCCTCCGAAGGAATGTGTGGAGAGAGTTCGATGATTTGTTTTGCCATATCTTTTATCGAAGAAATGATTGCATCAAACTCCAAATCATTTTTTGCAGCAACATCTTCTACGATAGAAATTCTTCCTTCCAAATAAGGAGTTGTCTTCGTTAATTCAGAAACCGCAAATCTCTTTCTTCCTTGTAAAATTGCCGTAGCAGTTCCATCGGGCATTTTCAATAATTTGATAATTCGAGCAACTGTCCCGGTGTGATACAAATCCTCAAAATTCGGATCTTCATTATTTGCATCTACTTGAGAAAGTACCGCCACCATTCGATCACCTGCATAAGCTTTTTGAATTGCCTTCAAAGACTTGTCTCGACCAACCGTAATTGGAATCACTATGCCTGGAAAAAGTACGGTATTTTTTAAAGCTAAAACGGGAAGGATCTCAGAATATTCATCATCCGCAGTCGCATCATCTTCTCCTTCATCGACTTGGAATAACGGCATGAATTCTACATCATCATCAACACCTTGTGGGTAAAAAAAATCTTCAAACATCATATTGTTGTATCTATTGTAAGATCGATTTTGTGTTTATTTTCTAATAAAAAAAATATACTTATTCAATCTGTTTTTTGGAAAATAGCTAACTCATTTAATCTCAACGAACCTCAACTTAAAAATCGTCAATAGTCAGCTTGTCAGTTTTGTATAAAAAATAATTATTATAGGGTAATAGTCAATTGGTATGCCATTGCCAAAAACTCTTTAGACAGTTCTATTTTTGGCATTCTTTGGTAGAAAAGTAAGACAAAAGGGCAGGCGTATAATTGACCGCTGCGCTGACAGAGGACTGATTGTTCGCTTTGCTCTCTGACAGAAGACAGACTGGGGCGATATTATTCTTTTGGTCAGTCTGTCTGTCCTCTGTCAAGGAGTCTAACGACTGCTTTGTCTTCTGTCAGCGAAGCGGTCTACTAATTTTATGCTTCTACAGTTGATTCATCTTCAACTTTCTTCTCAGGATCATTTTCATCATCAACTGTATCTAATTCCACTCTCAAATTATCAATAATAAAGTCTTGACGTTGAGGTGTATTTTTTCCCATGTAATAAGCCAAGATACCTTCAATACTCGTATCCTCTCCCATCAATACAGGATCTAATCGAATATCCTCTCCAATAAAATCTCCAAATTCATCTGGCGAAATCTCTCCCAAACCTTTGAATCGAGTAATCTCTGCTTTGCCTCTTAATTTCTTAATCGCCGCTTTCCGTTCTTTATCTGTGTAACAATAATAAGTGTGTTTCTTATCTCGAACTCGGAAAAGTGGTGTATCCAAAATATACAAATGTCCACTTCGAACTAAGTCTGGAAAAAATTGTAAAAAGAACGTCAACAACAATAACCGAATGTGCATTCCGTCGACATCTGCATCCGTTGCAATCACCACTCGATTGTATCTAAGGTCGTCCATGCTGTCTTCGATGTTCAAAGCATGTTGCAATAAATTCAATTCTTCGTTTTCATAAACCACTTTTTTGGACAAGCCAAAACAGTTCAATGGTTTTCCACGCAAACTAAAAACCGCTTGACGTTGCACATCTCTCGCCTTCGTAATCGAACCACTTGCAGAATCTCCCTCGGTGATAAAAACAGTCGTCAAAAGTTTATCTTCTTCCTTGACACTTTTTTTAGTATCGTTAAAATGAAGGCGACAATCTCTTAATTTTTTATTGTGAACGTTAGCCTTTTTTGCTCGTTGGTTGGCGAGTTTTTTGATGCCAGCAATTTCTTTTCGCTCTCTTTCTGATTGCTGAATTCGTTTCAACAATGCTTCCGCGACATCTTTATTTTTATGTAAATAATTATCGAATTTTTCTCCAATAAAATCATTGACAAAAGTCCGAACAGTTGGTCCATCAGGAGCAATCGTAAGTGAACCTAATTTTGTTTTTGTTTGAGATTCAAAAACTGGTTCTTCTACTCGAACGCTTACCGCCGCCACAATTGATGCTCGCACATCCTTAGCATCAAAATTTTTATTATAATGCTTTCGAACTGCATTCACTACCGCTTCTCGAAAAGCTGCCAAGTGAGTACCACCTTGTGTCGTATTTTGACCATTGACAAATGAATAATATTGTTCTCCATACTGTTGACCGTGCGAAATAGCAACTTCAATATCTTCTCCTTTCAAATGAACGATCGGATATCGCAATTCCTCTCCTCCAACTCTTTTGGTCAAAAGATCCAATAATCCATTTTTAGAGTAAAGTATTTTTTTATTAAAATGGATCTTCAAACCAGCATTCAAAAATGCGTAGTTCCACAATTGTGCTTCAACAAACTCAGGTCTAAATTTGTATTTTTTAAAAATAGATAAGTCTGGTTCGAATTCAATCAAAGTTCCATTCTCTTCTTTCGATTTGCCAATTTTTGGATCGTGAGTCAAAACTCCTTTTTCGAATTCTGCTAATTTAGTTTTTCCCTCTCTGAAGGCTTGCACTCTAAATTTGTCTGACAATGCATTCACCGCTTTTGTACCAACTCCATTTAGACCAACTGATTTTTTAAAGGCTTTCGAATCGTATTTTCCACCTGTATTAATTTTGGAAACACAATCTACTACCTTTCCCAAAGGAATTCCCCGACCAAAATCTCGCACAAAAACTCTTCCTTCTTCGATTTTGACATCTACATGTTTTCCATGTCCCATCACATATTCATCAATCGAGTTATCAAAAATCTCTTTGACCAAAATATAAATACCATCATCAGGTGCGGAACCATCACCTAATTTCCCAATGTACATCCCAGGGCGCAAACGAATGTGTTCCTTCCAATCGAGGGATCTAATATTATCTTCGTTATAAGTAACTTCTGCCATCTTTCGATTTTGATTTTTAGTGTTTCTTGTTCTTTTTGCCACAAAAATAAAGGTTTTATTGATTTAAAAAATTATATGACGATTGAATTCTAAAGGAAATGTGATTTTGTTTTGAAAATAAAAAACCTTCCGCTGCACAAAAGACAACGGAAGGCATGTAGTTTTTCTCTAATAAGCCCGAGGGAATAAACACTCGGAGAATTTGTTAATCAAGTAATTATGGGATCGTTTTATATTGTCTTTTTTTGAGTTTCATCAGAATCATCTTTTTTTGAATCAGAATCATTAGTATCGAAATCTGTATTCTGATGATCGTTTTGAAGGATAGAATAGAAAAAATGCATAATTAATATTTTTAAGGATTAGTTTAAATATGGTTTTTTAATAGGAATAAATTTCGTGCCTAATTCATAAAGTAACTTGAAGTCTTCTTTTGAATATATAAGAAGAATTAAGCTGTCGCTCGATGCGACCACAATCCTAAAGTTTCCCCTTCATTTTGAAAACTTTTTACTTCTTGCACTAATTCCATATTTACATTATGCGTGAATTGAATGCCTGATTTTCGATCATCCCAAATTTCTACTTTCATTTCTCTAGCAAAAACTTTAGAAAGATCCCCCATGTCTTTGGCATATTTTTCAGTTTTCCCCAAAGCCAAAAACAAATCAATCACCGCCATTCGAATGATTTCATATTTATCCAAATGCATTAATAATTGTAGTAAGTTTTTGCTTTTATAAGTTTGACCTACTTCATGCATTTTATCTTTTAATTCTTGAACAGAATATCCTAAAAGGTTTGCTCGGTATTTCCACCATTCATAAGGTTTACCTTGCGCTTGAGTATATTTATTTTGGTGTTGTTTTTCTACTGATTTTTGGCAAGAAATCATGCCCATCACTTTGGTCAATTCCAAAACCGCTAAAACTTGATCTTTCGTCAACATCTCCTCTTTTTCCTCTTTTTTACAAAGCGAAAGAAAGTATTTTGCCAATTCTGCTTTGACTAAACTATTAGAGTTTAAAGTAATCAACTTCGCCAATTCGAGAGAAATATAATAGTCTTCTCTTTTTCCCTTGGAAGAACGCAAAGCATAATCATGCATGATTTCAGGTTTTCTGACATCATCTTGAAAAGCATAAATATCAGACACCCATCTTTTAATATTACTATTGTATTTATGCAATGGTAAGTCTAAAACATCATGCAAATTGGTAGCCGTAACTACTTGTGTTCCTTTTTTGCTTATTAAAATTTGAATATTCATTTTTAAAACTTTTTGTTATTAAAAAACGAAATATTTAATCAAATTATTTCGATTACATAACAAATATAAAGACACTTTTTATAAATAACAACAATTTGTTGTTTTATTTTAAAATAATTTGTTTTAAAAGTGTTTTAATACAAGATTTCAAAGGAGTAAAATATAACATTATTGAGTTTTAATTATTAAAAAACAACTACATATCATTATTTCGATTACATACTTTTTCAAAAAGCAAAAATACCTTTGAGCAGCAGATCATAATGCAACAGTTAACTTCAACTGACTTAGTAAAAAAGCAAAGCGATTTTTTCAAAACAAAAAAAGAAAGCATATCCATTATGTTTTCGATTAGAAAAATTAATCTCTTGCCTTTAAAACAAAACTTCTTAAATCTGTTTAAAAAAATTCGCTTCATCCATTTTTTAGGTCAGCTAAAGCAGACCACTACGTTTTTTTCTTATCTTCGCAACGTTTTTCACAAAAATCAAATTACACACACATGTTAAATTTAATCTTGTTCGGACCTCCAGGGTCAGGCAAAGGAACGCAAGCAAAAAAATTAGTTGAGAAATACAATCTATTACACATTTCCACAGGAGACCTTTTTCGATATAATATGAAAAACGATACTCCGCTAGGAATAGAAGCAAAAAGTTATATTGAAAAAGGAGATTTAGTTCCTGATTCAGTTACTATTAATATGCTTAAAGCGAAAGTAAATGAAAATTCAGATGTCAAAGGTTATATTTTTGATGGATTTCCTAGAACGATTGCTCAGGCAGAAGCGTTAGATGTATTTTTCAAAGAGAAAGATCTAGCCATTTCGGGTTTGTTGGCTTTAGATGTGCCTGACGAAGAATTGATTAAGCGATTGTTGGAAAGAGGAAAAGATTCAGGACGGGCTGACGATCAAGATGAAAGCATTATTGCCAATCGAATTGAGACTTATAATAATGAAACTGCTCCTGTTTTTGATTATTACGGAAAACAAGAGCGTGCGAACAAAGTAGATGGAGTCGGTTCACTTGACGAGGTTTTTGAAAGACTTTGCGCAATGATCTTTTGGATGAAACGCTAAAAAAAACACGGTTTTTTAATAAGTATTTCGAATGTCATTGTATTTTATGTACGATGACATTTTTTATTTTTACAAAATGAAAATCTATCTCGACTTTGACGGAACTGTGGTTGAACATCAATATCCCAATATTGGTATTTATAATGAAGGATGCTTTGAAGTGATTAAAAAATTACAAAAGGCTGGACATCATATTATCCTCAATACTTATCGAGCTAATTTAAAAGATGGAACACTTCAAGTTGCCATGACTTATTTAAATTTTTGGGCTATTGAAGAAGACTTTATAGTTATTAAGGAATTTGAAAAAATAAAAATAGAACCGCATCCTTGGGATTGGAATTACTTTAGCGCAAACGATTTAATTTATATTGATGATATTTGCAAAAATATTCCTTTAAAGCCTGCGATAGAAGCAGAATATCCAATCGTCGATTGGGAAAAATTAGATCAAGAATTTGAGAAAAAAGGAATTTATTAAAATTGAAAAATAGATATGGCAGAACAAAATTTCATAGACTTTGTAAGAATTTGTTGTCGAACTGGAAAAGGTGGGCAAGGCTCTGCACATTTCCGAAGGGATAAAATTACCGCAATGGGTGGCCCAGATGGTGGTGACGGAGGTCGTGGTGGACATATCATTGTAAGAGGAAATCGAAACTTATGGACATTGCTTCCTGTACGATATCGAAAACATGTGATTGCAAAAGATGGTGGCAATGGTGGTGAAAGTCATCGAAGTGGCGCAGAAGGCGAAGATATTTATATTGATGTTCCGTTGGGAACGATTGCTAAAGATGTGGAATCTGGTGAAATTCATTTTGAAATTACGGAACATGGCGAAGAGCAAATTTTAGCTAAAGGTGGTCGTGGTGGTTTGGGGAATTCACATTTTAAATCTTCTACCAATCAAGCTCCTCGATATGCTCAACCAGGTGAGGAAGGTGTGGAAGAATGGAAAATTTTAGAATTAAAAGTTTTAGCTGATGTTGGTTTGGTTGGTTTTCCAAATGCAGGGAAATCTACTTTGCTTTCCGTCGTGACTGCTGCGAAACCTAAAATTGCGAGTTATGCTTTTACTACTTTGACCCCTAATTTGGGGATTGTCAAATATCGTGGTCATCAATCATTTATTATTGCTGACATTCCTGGAATTATCGAAAAAGCACATGAAGGCAAGGGCATTGGTCATCGGTTTTTGCGACATATTGAACGGAATGCGATTTTACTTTTTATGGTTCCTTCGGATACCGATAATATCAAAAAGGAATATGAAATTTTGCTCAATGAGTTAAAAATGTTTAATCCTGAGTTATTGGATAAGCCTCGAATTTTAGCAATTACGAAAAGTGATTTGATTGATGAGGAATTAAAAGAAATGTTGCAACCTGGATTGCCTGAGGGAATCGAAACTGTTTTTATTTCATCGGTAGCGCAAATTGGTTTGGATGAATTGAAGGATAAATTGTGGGCAGCGATGAATGTGGAAGAGGAGAAATAAATTTTCCAAAACACAGATGACTAGGGCTGTTAGCGCTAACAGCCCTTCTTATTTTTAAGTAAAAAATAAAAGTTAAAGTTAAACTAAAACTACTTACCTTAAAGAGTCGTTAATTATATAGAACTAAAACGTAAAAAAATGACTCGATTAATTTTTACACTTCTTATTGGTCTTGTTACGATGACTTCTTGCAAAAAAGAATCGGTGAATCGTCCGCAAGTTTGTCTCAAAGTGCAACACCACCAAGCCTTGATGCCAAATACCAATGTTTATTTTAAATATAACGATTCTGTTTTCCCAGGTTATGACTTGGATCAATTAGATATTTTCGATGCTAATTTCCAAGTGGATGCAACTGGGGAAGGTTGTTTTGAAGGTTTACCTTTGGGAACACATTGGTTGGTCGCACATGGTCGAGATGAAGAATGGGGCGATGAAGGACAACGGATTAGAGGGAGTATTCGGATTAATTTGACGGCGACGAGTTTTCAGTTGGATACAATTATTTATGTACAGGAGTATTGATTTTTTTCGTTTGACATTAAACGTTCGACGTTTTACGACTAACGATATATATTGATTTTTTTATGAAAACTAATTTTTTTTCCCTTCTTACTTTCCTTGTTTTGCTTTCCAGTTGCGAAACGTTTTTCGATCTTGATTATAAAATAGAAAATCAAACTAGCGAAACTATCGAAGTCATCGCATCTACATATATTAAAACTGACACTTTTCTAATTGCTCCAAATACGGAAACGCTGATCGTCAACTTCTCAGGAATTGGCGAACCGAACGAAGAATATTATGCACTTCTTGATACCATTCCAATTGAATTTCGTTCCATCAAAATGGGGCAAAAAAATTATAATAA
>JBGCCY010000039.1:0-20997 GCA_045104975.1 Saprospiraceae bacterium | reverse complement strand
CTCCGTAATCTACTCCAAATACTAAATCGGTATGGCAATTTTTAATTCCATATTGAGCAGAAACAAAGGCAGGCAAGAAGAGCAGAACAATAATTAAGTTTTTCATATTTAATGTATTTTTTGATGTTTTAAAATAACGCTACATTGAATATGATATTTCAATGTTAAAATTCGCTGCGTCTACTATAAACATTGCTAAAGATCATCTAAAATTATAATAAAAATCACTTCCCGATTTCTCTAAACTTCTTTTCTTTAGCAAGTGTTATATTCCTATCTTTGCCCCCGATTTTGAAATAGAAAAAAGACAATGAGTACCAAAATAGAAAAAGAAGAAATAACAATAAAATTCGCAGGTGATTCTGGCGACGGAATGCAATTGACTGGTAGTTTATTTACTGGAAATACTGCTTTAACGGGAAGTGACTTAGCGACCTTTCCAGATTTCCCAGCAGAAATTAGAGCTCCTATTGGAACCTTGGCAGGAGTTTCTGGATTTCAATTGCACTTTGGTAGTCGAAGAATTTATACGCCAGGTGATGAATGTGATGTCCTTGTTGCGATGAATGCAGCAGCACTAAAAGCAAATTTGACCAATATCAAAAAAGCTGGAACGATCATTTTGAGCACCGATGGTTTTGACAAAAAGAACCTTCGTTTGGCCAAATATGCAGATGGAGAAAATCCTCTGGAAGATGATTCTTTGGCAAATTTTGAAGTTTTTAAAATTGATATAACAAAGCTCACCCGAGAAGCATTAAAAGAATCACCACTCGGTACTAAGGAAAAGGATCGATGTAAAAATATGTTTGTTTTAGGTTTCCTTTATTGGCGATATGATCGAACGATGCAAGGAACAATTGATTTTTTAACTCAAAAATTTGCTAATAAACCAGACGTTCTTGAAGCCAATATCAAATGCATCAAAACGGGTTACCACTATGGTGATACTACCGAAACTTTTACAACTCAATATAAAGTAAAACCCGCTCCACTTGAGCAGGGTACTTATCGAAGTATTAAAGGAAATGAAGCGTTGGTGATCGGACTGATTACAGCTGCTCGAAAATCAAAGTTGTCACTCTTTTATGGTAGTTATCCAATTACACCTGCATCTGATATTTTACATGGTTTGGCAAAACATAAAAACTATGGCGTTAAAACTTTTCAAGCAGAAGATGAAATTGCCGCAGTTTGTTCTGCCATCGGAGCATCTTACGGAGGAGATTTGGGAATTACAGGAACATCGGGTCCAGGCCTAGCACTCAAAGGCGAAGCAATTGGTTTAGCCATGATGTTGGAATTACCATTAGTCGTGGTGAATGTGCAGCGAGGTGGGCCATCGACAGGTTTACCTACGAAGACAGAGCAGTCAGATTTATTGCAAGCGATGTACGGTAGAAATGGTGAGTGTCCTTTGCCAGTAATTTCTGCCAGCTCGCCTTCAGATTGTTTTGAAGTAGCGATGGAAGCTTGCCGAATTGCGGTGCAACATATGATTCCAGTCATCTTATTGAGTGATGGATATATCGCTAATGGAGCAGAACCTTGGCGTTTTCCAAAGGCGGAAGATATTCCTTCGATTGAAGTTAATTTTAAACAACCAATTGAAGAGGACGAAATTTATTTCCCTTACGAACGAAATGAAAAATTAGTAAGAGAATGGGCCTTGCCTGGTACCAAAGGTTTGGCGCATCGTTTAGGTGGTTTGGAAAAAGAAGCAAACACCGGAAACGTTTCCTACGATCCTGCCAATCATGAATACATGGTCAAAACTCGGGAAGCGAAGGTCGAAAAAATTGCAGATTTTATCCCTGAGCAAAAAGTTACCATGGGTGTTGAAAAAGGAGATTTGTTATTGTTAGGTTGGGGATCAACTTTTGGAGTGATGGAATCTTGTACCAAAGAACTTGCAGCGGAAGGTCTTCAAGTGGGACATGCTCACTTACGATACATTCGTCCATTCCCTAAAAATTTGGGGGAAATTTTGAAAAATTATAAAAAAGTAATGATTCCAGAAATTAATAATGGCCAGTTGTCAAAAGTGATTCGTGACCATTTTTTGATTGATGTGATTCAATTTAATAAAATACAGGGAGTGCCGATTATGAAGGCGGAGTTGAAGTATGCGATTAGGGAGGTATTGGAGAATATGTGATTTTTTTGCCACTGACTTGGACTGACTATTATGACTCCCCAATGTGGATAATAGAATATAAAACCTAAACGAAGAAAGTCATATAGAGTCATAATAGTCAGTCCAAGTCAGTAGCAAAAAACAAATAATCATTCACCTATAACGAATAATCACCCAATTCCCCCATATCCAAGAACTACCTTTTAAAAGTAAAAGGAAGGATACATCTTTGAACTATACAAAATGAAATTATTCACTTAAATAGTTTAAAAATGAAAATTATCCAAGTTTTGATATTGATGTTATTATGTCTTGATTTTCAATCAGTTAATGCAAATCCAACTTATGATTGGGGTGACACTTTACATGTCTGGGCAACGTCTGGATTAAATATGCGAGAAGGACCAGGGACGGATTTTCCAAAAATGAAAAAACTCGAATATGGAGATAAGGTGCAAGTGATTGATGATTATTTGAGATCGACACCGTTGAATTTGACCATAATTAAAAAGAGTAAAAAGAATGCTGCCTTTGTGATGAAAGGTCATTGGGTAAGAGTGATAATTGGGAGTCAAGAAGGGTATGTTTTTGATGGATATTTGTCGAAGTTGCCAACTATAAATATTGTAAAAGATAAAATCAATGGTAATCATTCAGAGTCATTTGAAAATTATGCTAAAAGAGAATTTGGAATAAAGTATTTCGAATATGACTCTTTTGAAGTAAAAGAATTACGATCTCATCATATTTATAAAAATGGATTTGTTAGAAAAATTGGTGGAGGTAGTTGTTATGATTTAACAATGGAACTTGGCGAACTTCAATTAAATGAAGCATATTTATTATTCAATTCCGTTTTTGGTTTTGAAAATAATCTAAAAGAACTAATCGTTGGCGAGCAAGAATATCTTGAATATTTTAAAGCAACCGTTGCAGAAAAGAAAGATCAACAACTTTCATTTTCTATAGATAATGGCAATTCAGGTTTTTCCTTAGTTTGCGAAAATGGAAAATTCTTTATTTATGAATGGGCTTGCTGCTAAAAAAATAAACATCATGAAATTAAAATTCATCATCACTATTTTTTTGGCAATCATTTTAAGCGAGTTTTCCATTGCCAATTTTTATAAAAAAGGAGACAGCTTAACTGTCTGGGCGACATCAGGATTGAATATGCGAGAAGGCCCAGGAACGGATTTTCCAAAAATGAAAAAACTCGAATACGGAGATAAAGTGCACGTGATTGATAATCAACTGCATTCTAAATCTTTGAGTTTGACAATTTTAAAAAAGAACAAAAGACATAACCAATTCAAATTAAATGGATATTGGGTAAAAGTGAAAACTGGAAAAAGAGAAGGGTATGTTTTTGATGGATATTTGTCGAGACTACCAGCGATGGTCATGAAAAAAAACATCGATAATGAAATCTTTTTTGAGCATTTTAATGAATATGCAAAGCGTGAATTTGGAATTGACTCTACGGCATTGAATGCTGACTCATTAAAACATTACGACGAAAGATTTGTCTATCAAAATGGCATGGAGTGGAAATATCCAAGAAGTGAATGCTATTTTGCTTCATTGAATTTAGGCGAAATTTCATTCAACGAGGCCTATTTGATTTTTGAAAAAATGACTTCATTTGAGCATCATGCAAAATACTTTCATCCAAGAGATTTAGCATTCAATGAACCTGGCAAACCACTTGAATGGGACTATTTTCAAACGACTGTCGAAAAGGAGAAAAGTGGTTTTTACAAACTACAATTCGATACTGATTTTTTTGGAATGACGTTGCAATTTGTGGGTGGGAAATTTATTATTTCAGAATGGGGATGTTGCTAAAAATTGTAAATAGATAAAAGAGATCTTGAAAAATGTCAAACATGATATAGAACAATTGAAATTTTAAACAAACGAATATGAAAGAAAATCCCCTACACCGTTTATCCAATGAAACCGTCCAAGAGCGACGCAAAGAATACCTCCTTTGGGGAATGATTCCAGCGGTCGTTTTTATTTTATTGGAAGTTTATATCGTATATAATCCTCAGCATAAAGGAATGGAAATATATGCATTGGGAGGATTGTTTTTAAGTTTTCCATTTATCTTTCAAGCAAGTAAATATTCGAAAGAACTTCGAAGAAGACAAAAAAAATAGTCATTATGACAAAGAATAAATTAAAAGCAAAAGACTTTGCCACCGATCAAGATGTTCGTTGGTGTCCAGGCTGTGGCGACTACAGTATCTTGGCGCAAGTACAAAAAGTTTTTGCCGAAATGGAAATGAATCCAGACGAAGTAGCGATCATCTCAGGGATAGGTTGTTCTTCCCGTTTTCCATATTATATGAATACCTATGGCATGCATTCAATTCATGGTCGTGCGCCAGCAGTAGCTTCAGGTTTAAAAATTGCGAATCCAGATTTGAGTGTGTGGATCATCACAGGTGATGGTGACGGTTTGAGTATTGGCGGAAATCATTTACTACATATTTTGCGAAGAAATTTGAATGTAAATATATTGTTATTTAACAATCAGATTTATGGTTTGACCAAAGGGCAATACTCTCCAACTTCAGAAGTCGACAAGCGAACAAAGAGTACGCCAATGGGATCACTCGATCACCCTGTCAATCCATTAGCCGTTGCAATGGGCGCAGATGCCACTTTTGTAGCTCGGACCATGGATCGAGATCCAAAGCATATGCAAGCAATGTTGAAGCGATCCAATCAACACAAAGGGTCTTCATTTTTAGAAATTTATCAAAACTGCAACATCTTCAACGATGGTGCATTTTTCACATTTACAGATAAAGCGTCTAAAAAGGCTTCTGCCTTATTTTTGGAAAATGGGCAACCATTAGTTTTTGGGGAAAATGACGAAAAAGGAATTCGACTCGACGGTTGGAAACCACAAGTCGTTGATTTGGAAAAAGATAATTATTCAAAAGAGGATCTTTGGATTCACGATGAAAGTGATTTGTACAAAGCCCAAATGTTAGCACGTTTCTTTGATGATCCTCGACAAGCAGAATTTTTGCCAAGACCTTTTGGAGTTTTGTTTGCCGCGGAAAGAATTTGCTATGAGGATCAATTATTTGCACAATTGAATGAAGCGATTGAACAAAAAGGAGAAGGTGATTTGAATCAGTTGATTGCAGGAAGTGTGACTTGGGAGATAACCCCCAGCCCCTAAAGGGGAGCCTTTTTCGATTATGCCTTCGGCAATCGAAAAAAATAATCACTTTTTGATTGACGATAGTTGTGTTGTAAAATCTTGTTAAATGAAGGTTTAGTAATCATTATAGTAAAATCATGTGTTACGACAAAAAAGCAAATGCCTACGTTTAACTATCTAAAAAGAATGCACTTTGAAAATTAATTCAAAGTGCATTCTTTTTTATTGTTCTTATTCCAATGTATAAAATACTGGTAATCAGACCAATGAGAATAACACACTAGTCTATCTTTTTTCCTTGCCGAAAGGCATAGAAAAAAAGGCTCCCCTTTAGGGGCTGGGGGTTTTTGTTTCTAGTTTTTCTTTCCTATCTTCAACACACTAACGTAATGAGAAAAGAGAAAGCCTTTAATAACCTAACTTTTGGCTTCTATGAGAAAACAATTATACGATAATCACGGTCGCGTGCTTAATTATGTACGCCTAGCTGTAACTGACCGCTGCAACCTTCGCTGCTTCTACTGCATGCCTGAAGAAGGTATTCAATATATCAACAAGACGGAATTAATGAGTTACGAGGAAATCCATCGTGGGATTAAACTCTTGGCTCAAATGGGTATTGAAAAAGTGCGTATCACAGGCGGCGAACCTTTCATTCGAAAAGATATGATTAAACTCCTTTGGGCCATTCGAAAGACCGAAGGAATTAGAGATATTAATATTACGACGAATGGAACGGTACTCGAACAATACATTCCTGAGTTGAAAAAATTAGGGATTCGGTCTGTCAATCTAAGTTTAGATACTTTGGATAAAGCAAGATTTTTTGAAATCACTCGACGAGATGTTTTTGACAAAGTAATGCGAAGTCTTGATTTATTGTTAGAAAATGATTTTGACGTAAAAATTAATGCCGTCGTCATGGCTGGCAAAAATGAAGATGATATTATTCCATTGGCTTCATTAACTAAGGATCTTCCAATTGGGGTTAGATTTATCGAAGAAATGCCATTCAATGGTGAGGGAGCACACTATCCTAAACTTCAATGGAATTATAAGGAAATTCACCAAAAGATTCAGAACCATTTTCCAGATCTTCAAAAACTTCCAGATCCACCTTCCTCTACTTCGATGAATTACAAGGTACCTTCTCACCAAGGAACTGTTGGAATCATTGCTGCGTACAGTCGTACTTTTTGTGGCACTTGCAATCGGATTCGAATTACTCCACAAGGGCAATTAAAAACTTGTCTTTATGATAGTGGAGTATTTAATATAAAAAAATTGATGCGCGAAGGAGCTACTGATGAGCAACTTCGCACCACTTTCCTCGATGCATTTAGAAATCGAGCAAAAGATGGATTTGAAGCGGAGCAAAGTCGTTTTGGAAATGGAGTCTCCGAATCCATGGCGACTATCGGCGGATAAATACTGTTCAACTGTGAGTGTTAGCGGTGGACGATGAACATACTATGAGTAGACCATTAAGGTTTTTTCTGTTCACCTAAAATCGCTAACTTTTATAAAATAAACTTAGGAGGTGTTTGTCTAATTGACAAGCACCTTTTATTTTTCCATTTAAACTTTAAGTTCATGTGCAAAACGAAATCATCTTACTTACTTCTTTTTTCAATTTTAATCATTTTCCAAAGTTGCCAACAAGAACAAGAACCCCTTGTCATGAAAATTGCTTTTGGTTCCTGTGCTCGGCAAGCTCATCCACTTCCGATTTTTAATGAAGTGGTTAAACATAATCCAGATCTTTTTATTTTTTTAGGAGATAATATTTATGGTGATACAAAAATCATGGATACGCTCCGTACCAAATATAATCAACTAGGCGCAAAAGAATCTTTTCAAAACTTAAAACAGCATGTTCCCATTTTAGCAACTTGGGATGACCATGATTTTGGTTGGAATGATGCAGGACGGCACTACCCTTTCAAGAAAGAAGTCAAAGAGATATTTTTTGATTTCTTTGACGAACCAGCAGATTCAGAACGAAGAACTCGTGAAGGAATTTATGGTTCCTACGAATATGATTTGCAAGGAAAAAAAATTCAAATCATCATGCTTGACACTCGGACTTTTCGAGATGACCTTTTGATTAATCAAGATTCAGTCAATGAAGATCGACGATATTTTTATCATTTAGATTATACTCCACACACTAATTCTGATTCTACTTTTTTAGGAAAAAAACAATGGGCGTGGCTTGATCAAGAATTACAAAAACCTGCCGATGTTAGAATTATAGGTTCAAGTACTCAATTTGGAATCGAATACAATGGCTACGAAGCTTGGGTCAATTATCCACATGAACAAAAACGTTTTTTAGATTTGATTAAGAAAAACAAAGCGAATGGCGTTTTGTTTATCAGCGGAGATGTTCATTATGCCGAGATTTCAAAAATGGAAGTGCCTGACCTCTACCCTATTTATGATGTGACCTCGAGTGGTTTATCTTCCACTTGGAAATTCGCCACTCCCAATGTCAATCGTATTGAAGGACCAATTATGGACAACCATTTTGGTTTACTAACGATAAACTTACAAAATAAAAATCCTGAAATTAAATCTGAGATTTGGGACGTGAGGGGAAATCAAAGAGTGGAATTTACTATTCCTTTAAGCGAAATATCTTTTTAACGGTGAATGATTAATACTTTTTAATAAAAAAATAGCGAGAGGATATGAGGAAAAAATTTAAATATTCTAGCCTTTGGATTTTGATCTTGATAAGTGGATGCTTTCAAGAACAAAATATTTATGACCAATCAGATAATCTAAATGATATTGAAAACTTGATTTCTCAAATAATTCAAATCGATTCTGTCGAAAACAATTATCCTGATTATAAGATAGTGGCTGTTTTACCAAAATATATACCTAGAAAAAATAAAGATCGATTTAAACCAAAACCACCGCCAAATGGAGATTATTTGTTTCCTGATTTAGAAAAAGAATTTAGTGAATTGAAAGAAACTAAATTTTCTTCTGATGAAAATATTTACATCAAAAAGCAAGAAGAAGATTCAAAACCAATAGAATTGAGTGAAAAGATGTTTGGAGAAAGGAAAACCAAAATTGATTTATTTCAAGACACTTACATTTATTTTTCCATTCCTATTTTCAATAAAAGTAGAAATCTTGCTTGGATAAAAACTGGAATCTCTTGTGGGAAATTATGTGGAGAAGGAAGAACTTTAATCCTCCAAAAAATAAATGGTAAATGGAAGATCATCAATAAAAAAAGTGATTGGATTAGTTAAAAACTAAATTTATTCAAAATAAAAAAGAGTAACAATCAATCAATTGTTACTCTTTTTTTTAAACTCCAAATTCAAACCATGGGAACATTAACCATTCACCATTAGAAAACTTATCTTTTCTTGCCAGGTCTTCTCGACTTCTTCTTCTCCGCCATTCTTGCTTGACGTTTTTCTTTTGCCATATTAACCTTCAGATTTTTATCTAACTTCTTATGGAAAGCACCTTTCGAGTTCAACTTTGGGGCTGGATAATAAAATTTATCCCCACCCATTTTTTCTTTTTCAAACTCCATCAATTCTGTCGAAACGACTAAACCTTCTGGCGTTGGTTGAATTGGCACTTCGATGTTCATCAACTGTTGAACCGCTTCAAAAATTTCATCTTCTTTTTCTGAAACAAATGAAATGGCAATACCTTCTTTGTCCGCTCGCCCTGTTCGACCAATCCTATGCATATAATCTGCAGGTTCATCTGGCATCTCAAAATTAACCACATGCGATACTTCTGCAATATCCAAACCTCTGGCAATAATATCTGTTGCGACTAACACTCGTAATTTATTTTCTGCAAATTCTGCCACCATGCGGAGTCGATAATTTTGCGATTTGTTCGAGTGAATAACTCCAATAGATTCTGGGAAGAGTGGATCTAATTTTTCATGAAGTTTGTCCGCTAATTTTTTAGTACTCACAAAAACCAACACCTTATTCATCGACTCATCTGCTTTCAAAAGCAATTCAAGCAAATTAGTTTTAGTATTAAAATTAGCTCCAAAATATCCACTCTGTCGAATTTGTTCCAAAGGCGTTCCATGGGGAGCAATCTCAATTTTTAATGGTTCGAAAAAATAATTGTTGATTAAATTTTCAACATCCTCCGTCAGCGTCGCAGAAAATAATAAGTTCTGACGCTTCTCTGGAAGCATGTCCAAAATGTTTTTAAGCTGTGTCCGAAAACCTAAATTTAACATTTCATCCACTTCATCAATCACCAGTTTTTTCAAAAACTTGGTTTTAAATGCTCCTGACAAAGCAAGGTCAAAAAACCGTCCAGGTGTTGCTACCAATACATCAACTCCTTCCATTACAGATTTTTTTTGAGTATTGATATTGGTTCCACCGTAAACTCCAACCGCTCGAACGGTCATATAAGTAGTTAATTTTTTTACTTCTTCCGTCACCTGTACCACTAACTCTCGAGTCGGCACTAGAATAGCAATTCGAGGATTTCCGTCAGTCGAAAATTTCAACATTCGAAGCAAAGGCATCAGGTAGGCAAAAGTTTTCCCAGTACCTGTTTGAGCTACTCCCACTACATCTTTCCCAGACATAATCGGTGAAAAAGCGGCTACTTGAATCGGCGTTGGATTCATGTATTCCAGATCTGCCAAAGCGTTCCGTAATGGATTATTTATATTTAAATCGTCAAAAGTCACAGTTATTATTTTCGTGATTAAAGATAAATTTTATGATTTAGATCAAAAGTTATCTTTGAATATTTCCGCAAAAGTACGTAATATTTTAATAGCACCGTAGGACGACTCTCTGAGTCGTTAGCAACCACTTTGCAACGACTCGGAGAGTCGGCTTACGGTTAGATTATGGTTAAACTAGTCCTTCTAACACATCGTCAATTTTCAATTTAATGGAATCTTTTAATTCTTTTTCCAAGATTGGAAATTCATTTTTTTCAAAAGTCGTTTTGATCATTCCATTTTCCAATAAATTAATTCGATCACAGATTCGAGTCAACGATTCGATAATATGGGAAGCAATAATGATAATTTTATTGGTAGATTTCAATCGAATAAGTAGCTGTAATAGTTTTTCATTGCTTTCAATATCAACTCCATTAAATGGTTCATCCAAAATCAAAATCGGTCGTTCCATCGCTATCACACCAATGAATGCTAACTTCTTTTTCATTCCTGTCGAGTAATTTTCAACATATTCATGCAGCGGTAATTCAAATAACTCATTCCATTTATTGATATCGAAATCTTGGTTTTGAATGCCCAGTAATTTCAAATATTCGAAACCTGTCATCAATGGATAAAAATAACATGACGTTTCCATGAAACCAATATCTCCATTTTGAATGGTTCTATTTTGAAATTGTGCACTTCCTGCATTTGGTTTTTTAAAACCATAAATCGTATTAAATAAAGTGGACTTCCCTGCCCCATTAATTCCTAAAACACCATGTATCATTCCTGATGCAAAAGTCAAATTGACATTTTTCAACACTTCATTTTTACCGTAGGAAACTGCTAAGTTTTTTATCTCAAGCATAATAATAAGCTAAGTTTTTATTGGCTTTCCGCCAAAAGTAAATAATCATTCCAATACTCGCCAACACTAATCCAGGCATTAATAAAGTCGCAAGAAAAACAGCTTGGAAAGTATTACTAAACATTTTAGGAATAGAAGGACGGTAGGAAGCATACTTATAAACGATGTTAAAAATGATCGTCAAACTCACCGCAACAAAGCATGCTAATCCTAAATACCACATTTCAAAATGATAAAATAGAAACAACAAATAATGTGGCAATAAAGCTATTTGAAAAATAAGGAGATGACTAGAAATTTTATTTTTCAAGAAATTACCTTTTTCATATTCCAACACAATCATTTCCTTGGGTTCAAAATATTCAAAAAAAGCAGGTAACAGCATCAATAGAAAAATACTAAACAAAATTAACGTTCCAATAAAAAATGAACAACCTAATGCTACAAAATATAACAATACAATTCCAAAAAACATTTTTCGTAAACCTAATTTTATTTCGAAATATTTGAATGGGATTTTATCTAAATTAACAAGTGGAGCAATTTTGTTATTCTTTAAATTTCCTGCTGGAAAAAACACGATGGGTAACATTCCCAACTGCCAATAAATTGCAGGTTCTAAAAAAAAAAAAAAAAATAACACTATACTTACAGGCAACAAAATCAAGCTATATTCAGCCAAAAAAAGTAACGGCCGAGAAACGGTTAAACTTTTTAAAAAATGAGCATCCTTTCGTGTGGAATGAATTGATGCAATTATGATCAAGGAAAAAATGCCCATTTCAATTCCTTGAACTTCTGATAGAAAAACTAATATTTTAAAAGTGAGTCCAGTCGTCACAAGAAGTAAGATGAGAAATAATGGAATTCCTATTTCTTGAATCGACCGATAGAATTGTTTTATTCTAAAATTTAGAAAAGTAAATATTGTATTCATATAGGTATGCAGCGACTGGTTTCTAGCTAGCCTTTACTTTTTATTTTTTTTGTAAAACGAGAAGCTGGTTGGAAACCAGTCGCTCAAAGAAATCATATTATCCAAGATAACCACCAATTCTAGAATAAATCATTTCGGGATTCCATGTTTTCATTTTTCCTAGGTGCATAAACGTAGCATCTCGAAAATGGTTATATTTATTTTGCTTGACAAAAGCAATCGTTGCACTACATTCTTCAGGTACGATGATTCTTTTTTTGCCCAATGCTTCTCTTTTTTGGAGAAATTCAAAACCTGCAATTGTATTGTTACTAACGATCACACCATCGCCAAGTGTTGGGATAAAGAATCCTGAAATTTTATCCTCATTCGGTTTTTTATAAACAAATGATTGCACTAAATTCAGCGTTAAAATTTTACTCCGATCCTCTCCTATCGCTTTTTTATCGAGTTCCAAAATCTGGTCTTTGAAAACTTCTTCGTACGGAATTATATTCCCACTCTCCTGCTTATTTTCTAGTTCAATATTATTTTCTCCTTTTTCAAAAAAGAGATATTTTCCTTTTTCTTGGAAACCTAGTTTTTGATAAACGTGTTTTCCTAAAGGAGTCGCCAACAAATAAATAGATTCACAACCTTTAGCATAGGCTATCTCGATTAATCGTTTCGTTAGTTTTTTTCCTAGCCCTTGATTTCGAAAATCTTTACTGACGATGATATTACCGAGCCAACCATTTTTATCATTGATGATTAATTCTCCGACTCCAATTACTTTATTTTCAACAACCAATTTGATTGGGAAAAAATAATTTTGATTTAGATGCATTTCATAAAGAGGAGTTACATCATACCAACCAACTGGTTTAAGAGCTGAAATATATTTCAAGTCTTGTGCTAACAGCATTTCAATTGTAAAAGATTTTTCCATAAAAAATTATTGGTCTACAGTATTCCAAATGTCTAAATAAATTTTCCATTCGCCTTTAACTTTTCTCCAAACGATCACATATTTCCCATGAAACTCAAAAGTTTCTCCTTTGGCGTTTTGACTTGTGCCTTCGTAGTAACCAAAATCGTAGGCGATCTTTTTAACAATCTTAATTTCAGAAGGAGTAATTTTATGTCGTAACGTTTTGCTTCCGTTTCGAGGAGTCCAAAATTCAGTTAGCTTTTGTTTGCCTTCGATGATCTTAGTTCGATTGGGAAAAATTTTTCCATCAAAGGTGTAAGAATCCACGAGGTCTTTAATATTTCCATCTACATAATTTTTAGAAAACTGCTCGATGTTTTTTAGAATTTTATTGATGTCTTTCTTTTTCCCAATGTAATTTTGAGCTTGAAGATTAGAAAAAAGGAAAAGGCTTGACAAGCAGAAGATTAGTTTTAGGTGATTCATAAAATTGAAATTTTAAATTATAAATTGATATTGCGGTTCTAGTATAATTAAATTCTATTTACATTTTAGGCTTGGTGGAAGAATTGGACATTGTTCTTTTTTTCATTGAAAAAGTTATTGTGTGTCCCCTAGTTATTAATTCTTTCTCATTTCCCTACACCTTTTTAAGATGTAAAAAAATTCGTTAGATAAGACTGAGCTTTGCGAAACCTACGAGTTGGCTTTAACGCAAATGCGAGGTTTCTTAAAGCGGTGATTAAAATTTAGCCCGCTTTAAGAAACCTTGCCCTACTCTGATGTCAACTCGCAGGTTTCGCAAAGCTCAGTCTTCCATAGAAAAAGTAATTTTCAAAAAAATGCATGCTAGTGAATTTAAAAATTATGTTTCTCTTTTTTAAACAGCGCACACTTCCGAGTAGGATGAGTTGCTTCAATTTTGGGATGATTAAATGCTCCAAGTTTTTTAAACCCGAGTTTATTCATCACATTTTGTGAAGGAATATTAATCACAGGAGCTACAGAATAAATGCTCTCCAGTTTCATTTTTTCAAAACCATAATTCATCCATGCTCTTGCTCCTTCGGTGGCGTAACCTTTGCCCCAAGCAGCAGTTTTTAGTCGCCAACCAATATCTACAAATTCTGAAAGGGCTTCATTTGATTCCTCTAATTTAATTTCATATTTCTGCTCAGACATTCCGATCATTCCAATAAATTCCTGCTTGTCTAAAGTCTCAACTGGCAAATAAGCGAACCCTTTTTGCTCTAATTGAACTTGCATTCTTTCCATCAAGTTCATCGTTTGTTGTTCAGAGAGCAAGGATGGAAAATATTTCATGACTTCTTCATCTTGTCCCATTTTGGAAAATTCTGAAAGATCACTATCACGCCAATTTCGAATTCCTAATCGTTCTGTTTTGAATAAATACTCACTCATATTTTTTATTTTTTTTTGAAAAAAACGAAACATTTTTGCAACAACCAAATAGTTTTACTTTTTTTAATATAAAATAGGTTTCTGATACAATTGGCATAAATTATGAATATCACTTTGGATAGAATATATCTCCCCCCTTCCTAATTCAAGGAAAATATTAATTCTAAAAATACTTTCGTTTAATAATACAGACAGCTTTATTTTCGAACATTTTTCGACAATGATTTTGCTGTTCATTATGTTGATAATCTTGAGATTGACTAAATATAGTTTTATTTCAAATTTATTAGTAGTTGATACAAATATCAAAATTTTCAGATATGAATATAATTCCTGAATATTTTTTAGAAATGGTTGTAGCTTATAAAATGACTAATTCAAAACCAAAGAAATATACCATTGCTGAAGGTCACTCAGATAGTTGTCTAGGTATGTCAAAAAATCAACCAGGAGTTTCAGATTCTAAGTTGAATTTATCAACTCCATCTTCTGTAAATATAGAGGATTCTTGGATTGATGCAGATAAAGAGGGTTTGATTACGATGTTTGAATTAGTTGCAGCTACGACTTCAACAGAGGACAAGGATCAATTATCATTAGAACTGAAAGCAAATGATCAAATCCATTATATTTTTATCTCAGATGATTCTGGTAAAATTTGGTATGAACATGAGGTCAATCCATTCCAACAAATTCTAAAAATAGATACACATCTTTTCCCAACTGGCAGTTATAATATTTTGATGGAAAATGATGGATCGTTTTCTGCAAAACGATTGGTCAAGATTAAATAATTTTTAAGGTTTTATTTTCAATAAATAAATTTATTTAGGCCTTCTACATTTTTTGTAGAGGGTCTTTTTTTACGAGGAATAATATCCAACATTGGAGATTGAATATTCCCTGCTGAATGTTGGATATTCAAAAAAGAAATAAAAAAACCCGAAAGGGGGCAATCCTCTCGGGCGATTTTTGAGTTCCAATTTCACTAAAAATAATAGTTGGATTTTCGTCATGCATTTGAATTGAGACAAAAGCGGTAGAGGTCAACGATGCACAATTTGCATTTTGATTTAAGTAATAATAGACTTTAAATTTAGTCAAATGATTATTGGAAAAAAGCCAACGTCTCCTCTTTTTAAAAAATGGTTTTCATAGCTTGCCTTTGTCTAGACAATTCATTTAATAAAACGTAAAAATTGGAAACTGGTAAGGAAGAAAGAAAGGTTTGGGAAGAGGGTGAATGCTTGAGCGATTAACTTTCATGTTGCTGTTGTTTTGTTAAAAGATTAAGGTGGTTTGTTGGCTATAAAACGGGAAGTGCGTTTTTATTTTATAAGGCAGTACAACTTTAACATTTGAAATAAAAAATCAAAATGTCAATCAAAATAAAAAATGACAATTGCGTATATTGCAATCGTCATTTTTGTTTATAATTGAATTTTTGATTTTATTTTTTAACTATTCTTCGTCCGATCCCATGGTCCTGTAATCGCCAAGGTCATTCCAGAATGTTGGATATTTACAAAAAAAGTATTTCCTGAAGGAGAAAAAACACCTCCTGCAAATTCAGATGGTTTTCCAATATTCTCAGCTATACGATACATCTCTCCGCTTGGAGTTACTCCTACAATATTTGGAGCAGCTCGATCTTCACACATGATGATATCTCCCCAAGGAGCAACGGTTAGGTTATCACAATTTTGGAGCATTTCTTTATCATTGGGTTCTAGAAATAATTCAATAGTTCCAGGTTCCTCTTTTTCCAAAACGGTTCCTTCCATCGGACTAGGTACATACCTAAATACTTGCCCCCACTTTCTAGCACCACCGCTGGTACAAGCAAAGTAAATTTCTTTTTCACCAAACCACATTCCTTCTCCTCTAGCAAAAATAGCAGCACCTTGTTCTTGTGCTTGATATCGAATGGAGTCTTTAGCTGGATCAGGATCTTGGATATCTACCCACTTCACCTTCATTTTTTTATTGATAGGCATTTTATCCGCTTCCCAATTTCGAGTATCTTTTTTCTTCTTTGATTTTATCACGAGGGCTTGCAATTTTCCACCAGCTTTGAGGTTGCCTTTTTCATTTGGGATAAACCGATAAATACAACTGTCATTTCGATCCTCCGTTTGATATACAATTCCTGTTTTTGGATCTACACAAATTGCTTCATGATTAAATCTTCCCATCGCTTTGAGAGGAATGGGATCAGCTACCGAAGGAGAAGAAGTGGCAGGTACTTCAAAATTATACCCATGCCTTTTTTTCAAATTTTTACTTTTCCCGACAAATGTTTCTTCACAAGACACCCATGAATTCCAAGGTGTACTTCCTCCTGCACAATTTCGAATAGTTCCTGATAAGCTCAACCAAGAAGATTCAATTTCCCCCGTAGCTTCGTCATATACAAAAGTAGTTGTACCACCTTTGCATCGAACTTGCGAACTTCCTAAATCATAAATTTTCTCTTGTGGGATATCAGGATTCACTTCGTTGGTTTTTCCTGCGGCACCAAAATCTGAAGAAAGTAATTCATGATTTCGTACCACAATGACTTTCCCATCTCCACCATCAAAAGTTGCCATTCCATCTGGTAATCCTGGTGTAAATAATCCATCACTCATTAGATCACCTTGTCGTGAAATAATTTTATAAGTAAATCCCTTTGGCAACTTCAGCATTTTTTTTTCATCTGCAAACAACTGCCCGTATGGCATATTCAATTGTTGAAGTACCTCGCTAGGAGGATCATCGCAACCTTTCATGATAAATGATTGCAAGCCAAAGAATCCTAAACTAATGGCAGATGATTGTTTTAAAAACGTTCTTCGCGTCGATTTACTTTTTCTCATATTCATATTGTTGAGATGTAAAAATAGGGAGAAGTAAGGTAAAGTTCTAATTAGTAGACTTAATTTTGAAATAAGCGTATTATTCTCCTTCAAAAAAATTAGAATTACATAGAAGAAAGGTATTTAGTGATTAAGAAAAAAATAATCTTAGCGACGTATTTGGAAGATCAAATTCACCTATAATTTTTGATAATATGTTGTATATTTAGTTTTACCATCAATTTATTATCAGGATATTGAAATTACCATCGTGAATTAAATGGGTTATTTTATATAAGAGATATATCTGGAACTGTTAGGTATATAACTAAATTAGGCTCAATCAATGAAAAAAATAAAAAAAGACTGAGCTTAACAATACAATTACAAAAAATAATACAATAGTAATTCCAAGAACAAAACTTCTATATAACTATATGTAATTTACAAAAATCACATTTTAGTTTTTTCACAAACTGACATTCCTTTCCACAAATAAAAATGGAAACATGACTTAAATGAAAACATATAATTAAAATAAAATGCTAAAAAACAACAAGAGGGACGGACGGATATTTATTAGCTATCGACGTTCTGATGCAAAAGGTTATGCAGGTCGGCTTTCAGATTCCTTGGAAGATTATTTTGGAAACAACCGGGTTTTCAGAGATATAGAGGACATCGAAGGAGGAGCTGCTTTTGGAGAAGTTATCGAAACAAACATTAAATCTGCTGATGCAGTAATAGTATTGATAGGGCCGACATGGCTATCTGTTACTGGAAAAGATAATTTACCTCGCCTCCTAGCCCCAGGTGATTGGGTAGCTCAAGAAATTGCAAGTGCCATTGATTTAGGTATTCCGCTTTTCCCAGTTTTAATTGAACAAACTCCGATGCCTAGGCAAGAAGAACTCCCAGAGAGATTACATCCAATTCTACAGCACAATGCAATAACGATTTCAGATAGGACCTGGCAATATGACTTGCTTCGATTAGGAAGAATCCTCTCTTTTGATATTCCTTCTGAAAATGAGCGTAAGGTCAATTTTATCAAAAAGTTAATTAGTTTATCTATTTTTTCACCATTAGCATTTACTTCTAGTATGCTGATTTTCAATTTCTATACATTCATTGAGGAACCCTTCTTTAATACATCGAAGCAGGATAGTGATGTTTTCGATTTAATGGAAAAAAAGGGAATTTATCAAGGTGATTACAATTTACTGCAAGACTGGCAAACCGTACCCCCAGTTGTAGGAATAAGTCTAAGTCTTCTACTCATATTTTATATTATTCCTTTTATAGATAAGGACCGGCAGAAATATTTATTTTATAGTATCTATACTGGTGCAATTGGCTTATTTATTATCCTTATCCTTCTATGGCCAATTCATGATATATATGAAGAAACATTTATATATTCTGGGTCTATCATCGTAGCTATAGGAATGCTCGCCTTTATGAATATCTCAGGGTTTAAAGTGAAGTGATAATAACCTAAACTCTTAATAAACATGATCTAAAAAATACTGATGATGAAATTAAATGGATGCTTTAAAAGAAGATAATTACGATATTAAAAAAGTAGTCAGCATTCTTGAAGCCTTTGGTTTTGATTTAAATTTCAAAACTTGGCAGAGCTAAGCAAAATGCTAAACACCAGAATGAGCCTTGGCGCCAGCGGGAACGTCAGTACGTAAAAAATCTCTTGTTATTTTTTTATCAAAAAAATAACTTTAATAACAATACAATTACATTCATAAAAAACAGAGGTTCTTATAAATAGATATTTTTTTTTTGCCGTATATTTAGAATAACAAAATCGGAGAATGGATTTTTTTTCACAGACTAGCGTTGCCAATAATTTGAATTAACACTATAGTGCTAAATATGAACAATGAAAATAAAAAAAAATATAGGTATCTGTGCCCATAGTTATGAAGGGGGATCATTATGTTTTATAACTGCTTGTAGAGAAGGAGCAAGAATTATGGGGCCACATATGCATCCGAATATTATTTTGAGTGCTATACCTATGGGATTAAGTATGGATGCTTGGGAGTCGGATAATTACGATGAGGTGGCTGAACATCTACAATATGGTGTAACACAGGTTTCAAAAGGAGGAGGCGATTTTTTTATATGCCCAGATAATACAGCTCATATCGTTCTTGAGAAAATCATATCAAAACTTCCTATCGCAGGTCTTCATATTGCAGATGTAGTGTGCAAAGAAATTATTAATAATAAGTGGAAAAAAGTTGGACTTTTAGGAACAAAATGGACGATGAACGGAACAGTTTACTCATCCATTTTAAAAAGCAACGGTCTCTCTCTATTAACTCCAAATGAATCCACCAAAACAAAAATTAATGATGCAATATTTGAAGAACTCTGCCAAGGTTTATTTAATAAAAAAACTACTAAAATATTTTTAAAAGCAATTGAATCTTTGAAAAAGGAAGGAGCCGAATGTGTAATTCTTGGATGCACGGAAATTCCGCTAATAATAAACTCTGATAATTCACCTCTTCCAATTTTAGATTCTACAAGACTACTCGCTCAATATGCTGTTAAACTTGCTATCTCTAACATTAAAATCCCCAATAATGGTTGGATAAAACAATTTAATTAAAATTGTTACCAATCGAGTAAAATCCCCCCGCTTTCCAATACAAAAAAACCTACCAACTAAAAGCAGAACTTATTGATTTATCAAGCTTAACAAGTGGTCTTTATATTATTGCTTTTCATAACGAATCAGGAATTATAGCTAGAGAACAAGTATTAAAGATTGATTAAGAAAATAACGAACGTTAAAGTTGTAGATGTGTTCATGTCAGGCAAAAGCCCGACACGACACATATACGGGGCGTTGAGGTTAATAAAAACGATAAGTCATTTTTAATAAAAAAGTATTATTGGGAGTAATGCTAAACAACTGTTGGTTGACATTTTCGATGAAACGAGCTCCGGGTATCCCATAATCAGTTGCATTTTGAGCCCAGACTAAAAATATTTCAGAGCCTGGTTTATATTCATATCTCAACACCAAATTTGATTGAAATTGAGCAAAACTAAAATTAGGATTTCGGAATTGATAATCCATGTTCCCATCTTTGTTTTCGTCTATCCTATAATTCCCTGAAGTCGCATCGTTGGATATTTGTTCGTTGTCAAAAAAAGCTAATTGTTCTGTATGGGAGTTAGCTAAAGGAGTTTGGACGAAATTAAAATCATCATATTTCCCAGAAGAAACAAAAGGTTGACCATAATACTGTATGGTTAAATTGGGCGTTATCGTATAGTTCAACCGTAAAGCTAAACTTAAAGTTTTTTGATCGAGCCGAGCAGTAATATAACGTTGCTCCTCTCCTACTTGAGATGTGTTAATGTATTGTAGTCGGTTATTTACGAACGTGTATCTTGGAGATAAAGAGATATTCAATTTATCTATCGGTTGATACGTAATAGTTATATTATTTTCTAATAAAAAATGACTGTTGCTATTGCCCGTATTAATCCAGCCATTATAATTAAAAGATATATTTTTTCTTCGATCTGAACCCAAGCCCCAATAAGAACCATGTTGGTCAGGCATTTTCATTCTCGGGCCTCCTTGCAAAAGCGCACGGGAATAGATATGAGGCTGTGTGAAAAAACCTACGTTAGCACTCCAATTATTTTTAAATACTCCTCTCAATTCCATATCCCAATCTAAAAAATTGAGTCGTCCTCCAAAGTCCGCAAATACCCAATGTTTATATTTGATCACAGCACTTCGGAATACAGAAAATGGTTTGAAAAAATTATAATTAACTCCCCCATAATTAAATATCACATCTGCCTCCCGCATAAAACCCACATCATTTAATTCTAATTCGGGAGAACGCCAAGTTAATCCAGATTCAAAAGTCAGATGACCATTGCCTGATTTCCCAATTTTAAGATCTCCTCCTGTCCCTGTTAAAGAAGTTTTATTTGGGTTGACACTTGCGTAACTGGC
>JBGCCY010000038.1:0-18872 GCA_045104975.1 Saprospiraceae bacterium | reverse complement strand
ACTAATACATAATTTTCAGAAAAGGTTTTGAAGGCTTCTAGTAATTCTTCAACGCCTCTATTTGGTTTTAAACTTCCTTGATAAAGAATGATTTTTTGTTCTGGTCGGAGATTGAATTTTTTTCGAAAAACATGATTTGGAGTGACCACTTGCAAGTTGGCGCAATTCATAACAACTTTTGGAGGAGTAATGTTATAATGCTCTCCATAGGCTTTTGCGATTGGTTCAGAAACGGTCATCATGGCATCTACTTTTTTAATATATCGAGCTTCCAAAAAGCTGATTAATTTACCATAAAATTTCCGATCTACATTTTTGTCAAACTCTAGTTCGTGAGCATCATATACCACCTTGGCGCTTTTATTAAAGTATTTTTTAATCAACATTCCCACAGGGAGTGGTAAAACGTCGCAAACATGGTAGAAGTCAGCATCACGATGATCTCTAACAATTCGGTAGAAAAGTTCAATCCATTTGAGTATTTGAATTAAATAGGATTTTGACCAGGAGCGACTTTTTAATTTAATTCGATAAACTGGAATATCTTCTTTGTACTCAAATTCAGGAAGGCCATCCTCATGAAAAGCGATCACTTTTACATCATATCCACCTTTTTTCAGACTAACCGCTTCTCTTAAAACTCGGCTGTCATAAAGGAAATTATTAAACACAAGTATAGCAACTTTGTGTTTTTTGGAATTTGTAGATGTATTGTTATTCTTCAAACTGTTAAATAATTATTTATAGAAAATTAAATATCACTCCTCCACAATTTTTACCAAAAGAAAAATCATCAATGCGTATGAAATCGTATAGGCACCAGCTAATAAATAAATCAACATTTTGGCTTCCAAATCATAATGCTGACTCAAAAAAAATGCGAAGATAACTAAACTCAATTGTAAAAAACTAAGCCTTGAAAATATTTGAGTTTTTTCTTTTAAATAAAAAATGGAAGAAAGACTGGAGGCGATAAAATTCAGAAAAAGTGGAATCGTAAAAATCTGTGCATACTGCCCTGCGACTAACCATTTTTCTCCAAAGACAAATTCAAAAACAACTGGCGAAGCAAAGTAGAAAATGAGAAATGGAACGATAGCAATAACAAATAAACGTTTTAATGTTTTGTAAAAAATATTTTTACAATGCCCGATTTGTTGTAATTCTTCACTAGCCTTTTGCTTAAAAACTTCTTCGAATGATTTGCCAATTACACTCAACGGAGTTCGCACTATTCGATTCATAAAACCATAATGTCCAACAACGGTGGCGGTGTAAAAAAAATTGATTAGGATATTTGGAAGTTGGGTAGAACTTGCATTAAAAAATCCTGCAGGAACCATGTTTTTTGGAAAATTTTTAAATCGCTGTAATTGTTTTTGAATCGCTTCTCTTTTTGGTTTTGGAAAATCCTTTTTATCCTTTTTTAAAAAATAAATAAAATAGGTGAGGAGGGTGGCGAATCTTCCTAACAATGTTCCTACAACTAATCCACCCGTCCCAAAATTTAAGATTCCGAGTCCAATTCGAGATCCAACATTGGTGGAAGATTCTGCAATTTTACTTCCCGTGATAATCTTAAATCGCTTGTGTCGATTGTGCCAATAATGAAATGACATCATCCATCCTCGAATCAAAATAAAAGGTGGCAACAAATATAACCAAGTCGAAATTTTTGGTTCTCGCAACCACACGCCAATATTTAAATTAAAAAAGTAAATAAAAATAAAAAGTAAAATGCTAAAAATCGTCGCTAAAAACCCTGCAGCCCAAAAAGTATTAGCAGCTTCTTTTTCGTCTTCAGGAATTAAAATGGCTAATTCATATCGGCCTGTGGCTAAGATCACTAAGATATCAGCGAGAGCGCTAAAAAGATAGAAAACCCCAAATTCTTCAGGTGTGAAAATTCGAGTCAGAATAGGAGAAAAGAGAATGGTAATGGCCTGTGCCATGCCAGTTCCCGTCATGACGGTCAAAACATTTTTTGAAAATTCTGACTTTGGAAGCATGCGCAAAAGTAGGGAATTGTAGATAAAAGAAATGTAATTTGATCAAGAAGAATTCGCCTTGAAATTCGATTCTATTATTTAGATTACTGGACATGAGATTAAAGGAATTGGGTATTGAGATTTTTAAACAGATAAAATTGTAAACAATTTATTACAAGTTGATACCATCATAGTCACAATACTCCATACAATAAATCTCAGGTCCAATTGTATGTCTATTATTTAGAAAAAAATCCATATTTTGAGCGAATATTATTAAAACAAAAAAAGCAAAACGATGGATTTAAAGAAACCTTTTGACACGATTAAAGATGAGTTTTTGGATGATGCAGCATTTTTAATATTAAGAATCGGGTTAGGATTTGGGATGGCATTTGGTCATGGTTGGGGAAAATTGATAAAATTGACTAGTGGAAGTGAAATAAAATTCATGGAGTTTTTGGGTGTCTTTAGCCCTAAAGTGAGTTTAGGCTTAGTCGTGTTTTCTGAATTAATATGTAGTATATTTTTGATCCTTGGATTGTTTACAAGATGGGCGGCCTTCTTTTTATTTTTCACCATGGCGGTGGCGGTTTTCTATGTACATTTTGGTGACCCGTTTGGAAAAGTAGAAAAAGGATTTATTTATATGGTGGGATATTTAGCGATCTTTTTAGCAGGTGCTGGTAATTTCTCATTGGATGCAAAATTTGAGCGATCTCATTAATATTAATTTACTCACAAGGTGGCTTGAAGTTATCTTGTGAGTAAAATGTAATAATTAACCATTCTTTAACGACTCTTAAAGTTTAAGTTAAAGGTGATAGTTATGTTTGTGTCTTCTTTTTTTCTCAATTAATTTGTAAGAAAAAAAGACATGATGCAAAAATACACTTCTTCTTTTCAAAGTAAATTTCCATTTTTAATATTTGTATTTGTTCTAATATTTTTGTCTAGTTGTAGAGAAGAATCGGGCGATCAATGTTTTGATAATCGAACTGATGAACCAGTTGATTTATATATTGATGGTTTTTTTGAATTTACGATTGATGAGGATTCGGATGACTGTTTGTTTTTTGGAGATGGATGTTATGATTGGTATGTGGAAGGTGTTTTATCAGGGTATTATTTGGAAGGAACATTTTGTGTTGGAGATGGAAATTTTTCAAGTACAATTGTGATTGATGATTAACACGTGGTGGTCTGCTTTAGCTGACCTAAAAAATGAACGGAGTGATTTTTTAAAAAAAGGCTTGGTTTTTTTAGGTGAGCTAAAGCAGACGACAACATGCTAGAATTGATACTGCACCTGCATCTCAAAAGCAGATCGAATATTTCCTTCTATAAAATTATTCCCATTGCCAATTCCCGCCGGAGTTTCTAAAGATCCATCTTCAATCGTTTTTTCTAAATTTAAAAAAGTACGCTCGTACCTTGCTTCAAACGACCATTTAGGATGAGGTCGATATCTTAGATTTAAATAAAAACGAGTGCCACGTCCTGAGTAAGCAGGAATAGAAAAAGTGTACAACAAATCATTTTCGTAAGCATAAATCCGTGTGTCAAAATCATTGTCAAAGATGGCAAATCGTGTCGTCATCGAAAGCGGAAATTGATTCGATTTAAAAACAACATCTTGATAAAGCATATATCCTTGTTTCGATTTTTCTACTTCATTATCGAAAAATGACCATTCCGCTCGGGTTCGCAAAACAATAGATTTACTAATCGAATTGGAGATGTGAATTCTAAATTGAGTTCGAGTATTATCTGTTATAAAATCAATTGGCGTTTCATTGTCGGGCGCATTTCTTCCTTTAATTTCATTTCTAAATTGAAGATAGGCTTCCATTCTACGCTTACGTTTGTAGGTCAAGCGAGTAAAATATTCCACTCCTTTGGAAGGAGCATCTACATTGAATCGCAACCAAGGATGCTTCCAAGTATCGAAGTAAAATCGCCAATCCCAATTTTTATTTAGGTTTAATTGCAAACCTAGAAAAAGTCCATTTTCATTCGAACCTTGTGAGGTCTCGGCAAAAGGTCGAGGATTTAAAGCATGAAAATCAGCAGGCAAATGTCTATGCAAAATAGACATACTCACTCGTCGATCTAAACCAATATATACACCATTAACTGAGGCAACACTTCCATTTTGACTAGTGGCAGTTTCTCCAAAGAATTTAAAATTTTGAATCAAAAAACCGTAATCCATACTCACATTAAATAATTGATCACCTCGAAAAGTAAACTGATTATAAGGTTGATCGCTTCGATTAAATGGTTTGTCTAATTTGTGATAAATGGAATTAAGAGCTAAGTGCCAAGTATTTTTTTTGTATTTAATTTTTCCACCAGTTTGGAGTAAACCGATTTGTTTTTCATCTTGAATTTCTCCTTCCGTTGCATGAAATCCAGAGAGTTGTAAAGAGCTTGTTAAAATTTCAAACTCTTGAAAATCAATATCCGCAGAATCCCTTTCGAAAACATTTCCATCAACTCTTCGATAAGAACCAAATGCTGTCACTTCCAAATTTTCACTTAAACCAATCGTCGCACCAATTCCTCTAAAAAATAGAATCTCGTTTAAAGAAGAAAATTGTCTGAGTGTTCTTCGGTTACGATCCACTTTTAGCACCTCCGCACCTTTACCTCCAGCAAATCCAGAATAGGCAATTAATCCTTGTCCCATACTGACTGAAAAATCACCCAAGGCCAAACTTTTTATTTTACTAGAATAATCATTTAGGAAAATATGGGCAGAGTAAAAATCGAATCCATGTTTATTACTTCCTTTGAAAAATGCTTCTCGAGTATCTTTTTCTGCTGTGAATCCATAGCTTAGTCTATTTTCAAATCTACCTCTCATTCTCATCAAGAATCTGTCACGAGATCCTTCAAATGCTGGGCCTTCAGCATTGGGGCGGATGGTAAATCCACGTTCTAATTCGAGCGGCCTAGTCCATTTCAATTGCAAGGCTCGATTACTTTCTAGGAACATGGAGCTAATAGATTTTTGATAATCCTTCTCACCACTTACTTTGATAAAGGGAGAAATAACTCTGATCGTTTTTAAATCAAAACTAGGGATAGCTTGCAATTCATAGATGGAGATGAGTTCGCCGACCTTTTTTTTATAAATAAAAAATTCTTGGATTTGGATTTGATTGAGGAGAAAGAGGTCTTCTAGATCGGTAACGGTGGCGTTATTTAAGTTTAAAGGACTTCGAGCAAATCCTTGTAAGCTTTCAAAAACAAAAACTAAATCACTCGCATCAATATCTTCATTGCCTTGCAATAAATCTTCGATCACTATAATATCGACATCAGGGTAATCACTATTTTGTTGCCCCCAAGAAGTGGTGACTGAAAAAGTAAAAACCAGAATGAGTGAGTAATATAAAATCTTTTTTCCCGACATAATTTTGATATGAAATGGGAAATTACGAATTGCGTTTTTGATTGCAAAAGAAACGGTGAAATGAATTATTTTTTTAATGAAACAGGTATCCAAATTTCTTGTTGGGCATCAGGTGCTTTTTGCTGAATCTTTGCGCTCAGGATATCAAAGTGAGGTCGATCATCTAATTGGAAATCAGAATTAGGCAACCAAGTCGAGTAAATATATTGGAAAATTTCTTGATTTGGAACGTGACCTTTACTGATAAAAACGGCGTACTTTCCTTTTGGTAGCGTAAAAGATTCTAATCCATCTGGGACGTTATCAAAATTTTCAATTTCCACCAAAGCATGTTTTTTAAAATAAGCAGTTGGATCGAAAGTCAAGAAATATCCTTTTGGATAAATGATTAAATCATAAATATCTTGACTTTTGAGATTTTGAATTTCTTTTTTGCGAGGCATAAAGGAGCTGAACAATTGAAATGTGTGGTTTTCAATGATGGACATTTCCTTGGACATTCCGATGAGAAATTTCTCTTCTATAGTTTTGATTTGAGGTTCCATGTTTTTTGATTTTAAGTTGAAGGTAACTGTTTGCCAAAAGTAGAGAAAGTATTTGTAATGACAGAGAGCACAGAGGAGGAACATAGAATGGTCTCTGTGGTTACAAAAAAGCACACGTAATAATGATATTTCGTTTTGCCTGAAAGTTAGAAACAAAAAAAATCCTTGCACTTTTACCATGCAAGGATTTTTTTCTATAAAAATGAAAATAAAATGATCTTAAATAATTGTCGAAACACTATCTGATATTTTTGCTTCATTCAATCGATCATCTTCAATCCATGCTGCAATAATATCACCCATTTGAGAGCAAGTATAATTAATTTCAGGATGAAGATCAGGTGTGCCGATTCCTTTGGTCAAACAATAAGCAACTGCATTTCTAATCGTTCTTGCTTCGGTGTACATATCAAAAGTCTCCAACATCAATGCTACTGAAAGTATAGTTCCGATTGGATTGGCAATGTCTTGACCCGCAGCTTGAGGAAATGAACCATGGATAGGTTCGAACAAAGATGTCTTTTCTCCAATGGAAGAAGAAGGTAACATTCCCAATGAACCAGTCAATACACTAGATTCATCTGAAATAATATCTCCAAACATATTGCTCGTCAAAATTACATCAAATTGTTTTGGTGCGATGATCATTTGCATGGCAGCATTGTCAACAAACATAAAATCTAATGTAACTTCTGGATATTGTTTTCCGATTTCACGAACTGTTTTTCTCCAAAGTCTTGATGTTTCCAAAACATTGGCTTTGTCCACAAGTGTCACTTTTTTTCTTCGATTCATCGCTGCATTGAATGCTAAATGAGCAATGCGTTCGACTTCCATAACATGGTATTCACATTTGTCGAAAGCAGACATTCCATCTTCACTCAAGTATTTTTCACCAAAATAAATTCCACTTGTCAACTCTCGATAAATCACCATATCCACGCCATCAATATTTTCAGGCTTAAGAGGGGAGAGGTGCAATAAATTAGGATGAGTTGCCACCGGTCGAATATTGCAAAACAATCCAAGGCTTTTTCTTAAACGCAAAAGTCCTTGCTCTGGGCGAACTTTTGCATCAGGATTATTATCATATTTTGGATCACCAATAGCTCCAAATAAAATAGCATCAGCATCCATACAAGTTGCTAAGGTTGCTTCCGGTAATGGATCACCAGTGTTGTCAATAGCAATAGCGCCAACATCGGCATGGCAATAAGTAAACTTATGATCAAACCTAGAAGCAATTGCATCTAATGCTTTTTTGCCTTGTTTGACTACCTCGGGACCGATTCCGTCGCCTGCTAAAACTGCGATTCTTTTTTCCATGAGTTTTAATTAATATTTGGTTAGTTGTTTTATTTAAAAGATAACTTGATTTTTTTCGAATGCCTCAATTTTATCCTTTTTGGAAATCAGATAATCAATATCATCGTATCCATTTATCAGGCACATTTTTTTGTAGGGATCAATTTCAAACTCCGCAAACTTCCCACTATCTAAGATAGTAATTCTTTGGACTTCTAAATCTACCGTTACGTCACTTTTTGGATTTTGTTCGATACTTAAAAATAAATCATTTAAAAAGTCAGGGGAAACGGTGATCGGCAAAAGACCATTATTCAAAGCATTACCTTTAAATATATCTGCAAAAAAACTAGAGACCACTACTCGAAATCCATAATCATATAAAGCCCAAGCGGCATGTTCTCTACTTGAGCCACATCCAAAGTTTTTACCTGCAACTAGAATTTTTCCATCATAAGTTTTATTATTTAGGATAAAATCCTTGGGACTGTTGTCTTGCTCATATCGCCAATCCCGAAATAAATTATCGCCAAATCCTTCCCTTGTTGTCGCTTTGAGAAAACGAGCTGGGATGATTTGATCGGTATCAATATCTTCCATTGGAAGAGGTACAGCGGTGGTATTTAGTTTAGTGAATTTTTCCATTTTTTATTTTTTTAGCACGTGGTGGTCTGCTTTAGCTGACCTGAAAAAATACCCATTATGGATTTATTTTTTAGGTCAGCTAAAGCAGACCACTACGTTATAATAAACTTCTTACATCTGTGATTTCTCCAGTTACAGCAGTTGCCGCAGCCATCAGAGGACTAGCCAAAATGGTTCGAGCACCTTGCCCTTGACGACCTTCAAAATTCCGATTGGAAGTAGAAATACAATATTCTCCTTTTGGAATTTTATCTTCATTCATACCCAAACATGCAGAGCATCCGGGTTCTCGTAGTTCAAAACCAGCTTCCTCAAATATTTTATCTAATCCTTCTCGTTGAGCTTGTAATTGCACTTGCTTCGAACCAGGAACAATCCAAACAGTCGTATTGTCTGCTTTCGATTTTCCTTTGACAAAATCAGCCACTAAACGTAAATCTTCAATTCGAGAATTGGTACAACTTCCGATAAAAACATAATTTACCTTTTGTCCAATCAATGAATTTCCTGTTTTAAAATTCATGTATTCCAAAGATTTATCGTAAGATTTTGTATTGTTGGAATCAGTCGGAGCAGGAATTGTCTCGTTGATTTTTATTCCCATTCCTGGGTTGGTTCCGTAGGTGACCATAGGAGCAATGTCACCTGCTTGGAAGTGATATTCTTTGTCGAACGTTGCGTCTTCGTCAGTAAAAAGTGTTTTCCAAAAAACAACCGCTTCTTCAAATTTCTCTCCTTGGGGAGCAAATTTTCTTCCTTTGATATATTCAAATGTTTTTTCATCAGGAGCAATCAAACCTCCTCTTGCACCCATCTCAATACTCATATTGCAAATGGTCATTCGTGCTTCCATAGAAAGTGATCTAATCGTTGAACCTGCATATTCAATAAAATATCCTGTGCCACCCGATGCAGTTAATTTTGATAAAATGTATAAAATAATATCCTTTGATAAAACCCCATTTTGCAACTCACCATCGATTGTAATGCGCATGCGTTTTGGTTTTTGCAACAACAAACATTGCGTCGTCATAACTTGCTCCACTTGACTTGTTCCAATTCCAAATGCGATACTTCCGAATGCACCATGCGTCGAAGTATGACTATCGCCACAAACAATAGTCATCCCTGGTCGAGTGATTCCCAACTCAGGACCAATGACATGAACAATGCCTTGGTATTGATGACCCAAACCGTACAATTCGATTCCAAATTTTTCACAGTTTTCAATTAACGTATTGACTTGAGTTCTGGAAAGTGGATCAACGATGGGAAGATGTTGATTGAGAGTAGGAACATTGTGATCAGCTGTGGCCACTATTTTTTCTTTTCGAAATAGAGGAATGCCACGTTTTTCTAATCCTGCAAAGGCTTGTGGACTGGTGACTTCGTGGATGAAGTGTTTGTCGATGTATAAAATATTACGACCACCATCGACTGTATCGACGACATGTTGTTCCCAGATTTTATCGAATAATGTTTTTTTCATATTGTAAAATTACATTAATCGTCGCTAGCGCTGGGACTCTGACCCGTGTTTACTTTTAAGTGATTAAACTATAACCGTTCATTACTATCGGATTGCTAAAAAGTAAACACGGGCCAGAGCCCCAGCGCTAGCGCAATGCCATTAAGTTAAGGATTTTCCCTAATGTTTATTAGAATTCTTCGATGCTAAAATCCTTTAAATACCTTACTTTGAGAGAATGAATATTTTTGTTTTTTCCTTAACTTTAATGGCATTGAGCGCTAGCGACGATTATTATTTGATATTTTAAAAAAAGATTTTTCAAAAAAAAAGTCGGGCTTCCATGAGCCCGACGACCTAACCAAATATAATTATTGAACGTACATTCTTAAGTCAAAATTGAAAATTAATGAGAGGAAGAAGGAACTCTTGCCAAGTTCGTCACGCATAATTGATACAATGCATCTTCCCCTACTTCTTTCATTTTATCTGCCAGCGTTAGAAATTTTTTGTATAAAACATCCAACTCTTTTTTAGTAATATTAAAACCAATCTGCTTCGCTTTATAAGCTAAAGCTGCTCGACCACTTCTTGCCGTCAAAACAATTAGAGATTGTTCCACACCTACATCTTTGGGATCCATAATTTCATAAACTTCTCTTTTCTTAATCACGCCATCTTGATGAATTCCTGAAGAATGAGCAAATGCATTTGCTCCCACAATTGCTTTGTTCGGTTGAACATTGACACCCATTTTTTCAGAAACTAATTGACTCATAGGGTAAAGCAATTTTGTATTTATATTGTTATGAAGATTCATATAGGGATGCTGACGCATGATCATTACTACTTCTTCGAGTGAAGTATTTCCTGCTCGTTCACCGATTCCATTGATGGTACATTCGATTTGACGAGCACCATTTTGGATACCTGAGATGGAATTAGCCGTAGCTAATCCTAAGTCATTATGACAATGCGTCGCGATAACTGCCTTGTGAATATTTTTTACATTTTCTTTAAGGAATTTTATTTTTTCGCCATATTCAGCCGGTAAGCAATAGCCAGTTGTGTCTGGAATATTTACGACAGTTGCACCTGCTGCAATGGCCGCTTCGATCACTTTAGCCAAATATTCATTCTCCGTTCGGCCAGCATCTTCTGCATAAAATTCTACATCTTCGACAAATGATTTAGCATATTTTACCGCCCCAATTGCTCGTTCGATAATCTTCTCACGAGTAGAATTTAATTTGTCAAAAATATGCAAGTCGGAAGTTCCAATTCCAGTATGGATTCGAGGACGAGCTGCATATTTCAATGCTGCCGCAGCTACTTTAATATCGTTTTCAACAGCTCTGGATAAGCCACAAATAATTGGAGTTTTGACTGCTTTACAAATTTCTTCTACCGACTTAAAATCCCCTGGACTCGAAACTGGAAAACCAGCTTCAATCACATCAACATTGAGTCGTTCTAACTCTCGTGCAATTACAACTTTTTGTTCAGTATCTAATTTGCAGCCAGGAACTTGCTCGCCGTCTCGTAGGGTAGTGTCGAAGATATAAATTTGGTCAGAAGCCATAGAAATATTTTTTTGTAAAAAAATCTTTGTTTAAATCAAAAAAAAGGATTTGTCTACAAACTATATTTTTACTTAGAAAATAAACCTAGGAAGGAGTATGTTTTAAGTGGAAATTATTTGAGTTAAATTTGATTTACTCAAAAAAAATGTATGTTTGTATCTTCTCAAAGATATTCTTATAACAACTATTATTACTATTTAAAAAGATTGATGTTACAGTAAGTATATTTTAAAAAACGTTCGTAACTTATTGATAATCAATGTTTTGTAAAATGATTAATTACAATGCCAAAGCAACAAACTGATTATTTAATTCAGTTAATTAAGTCCCTTACGAAGACTGAAAAAAGGCAATTCCGACTTTGGGTCAATCGGAATCAATCGAATGCTGATGTATTGTTTTTGCAATTATTCGATTTTTTGGATAAGCAGAAAAAATATGACGAGGAGTTGATTTTGAAAAAAAATCCAGGAATTAAGAAGCGGCAAATTTCAAATTTGAAGGCACATCTTTACAAACAATTGCTGGTAGCACTTCGTTTGCAACATCGATCGAATAATCCTGATATTGAGATTAGAGAGCGATTTGACTATGCTCGAATTTTATATAATAAAGGATTGTATCGACAGAGTTTGGAGATATTGGATAAGGCAAAATCATTGGCAGCAGTTTCAAAATTAGATGCTTTGAAATTGTCAATTTTGGAATTTGAAAAGCATATCGAATCACAACATATTACTCGAAGTATTGACACTCGTGCAGAGGAGTTGACTGCTGAATCATCGAAGGTGAGTCGGAGGGCTGTGCAGAAAAATGATTTGTCTAATTTGGGAATTCAATTATATGGTTTGTACCTAAAAGTTGGATACGTTCGAAGCGAGGAAGAATATCTTTTTGTCAAAGAATTTTTCTATTCTAATTTACCTGAGTTTGATGTGGAGGATTTGAGTTTCTTTGAAAAAATGTATTTGTACCAAGCGTATGGATGGTATTTTTTTATGACCCAAGATTTTCTGAATTATTATAAATATGCGCAAAAATGGGTGGAGCTATTTCATGCCAACCCAGACATGATTGAGAAAGAAATGCCGCTTTATTTGAAGGCGATGCATAATTCCTTAAATGCACTTTATTTAGCACAACATTATAAAAAGTTTTTCAAAGCCTTAAAACTGTTAGAGGAAATTGGTGAGAAATATTACCAAAAAAAATCAGTCAATGTTGATAGTCTTTTGCACATTTACCTTTATTTCAATCGAATCAATTTACATTATTTGGAAGGTACTTTTGCAGAAGGGTTGAAATGGGTGCCGAAGCTAAAAGAAAAATTAGACTCCAATGAATATAATTGGGACGATCATCGGGTGATGGTTTTTAATTATAAAATCGCTTGTATGTATTTTGGAAGTGGAGATGATGAAACGGCGATTGATTATTTGAATGAAATCATTAATCAAAAAAGTCCTGATTTCCGAGAAGATATTCAATGCTTTGCTAGGATTCTTTGTTTGATTGCTCACTTTAATTTGGGGAATGATTTATTGGTGGAATATCAGGTGAAATCTGTGTACCGATTTTTGACTAAAATGAAAGATTTAGAATTGGTGCAAAAAGAGATTTTAAAATTTATTAGAAAAATTCCTCGGATTAGAAAGGAGAACTTGAAAAATGAGTTTGTCGAGTTGCGGGATAATTTTCTAAAACTTCGAGAAGCACCTTATGAAAAAAGACCATTTTTATATTTAGATATTGTTTCTTGGTTGGAGAGTAAAATTGAAAATCGTCCGATTCAGGATATTATTCGGGAGAAATTTTTGGAAAGAGAGAAACCACGAGAGGATGTGTGATTTTTTGACTTTCTTTGGTGGATTTTTTTTTCCTACTGTCTTTGACTGACTGATATGACTTTTTATGACTTCCCCAGAATGTGTTTGGAAAATATTGGGCAAATAATTATTTTCTACTAAAAACTAAAAACTAAAGAATATACGAGGCAGTCATAAAAAGTCATATCGGTCACTCCAAGTCATGGTAAAAAACACCTTTGGGAGCAGTTACCTGAAATACAGTCCAAGTCAGTAGAAAATCCAAATAGGTTCTTCAATAAAAAAAACTTCACATTTCAATAACTTCTCGTCTTCAAATCCGTTAAACTTCTGATAAAACGGATCTTAACTTTTGTTTCCAACCTTTCATTTTTTAAGTTCGTTTTTCTACTCGAAAATCTAATGAATTTGCTTCTTCTACAAATTTTATAAAAATGAAATACTTATACCTGCTCTTATTTGTTTTCTCTAACAATGTATTTACATCCGCTCAAGTTTCGGGAAAAGTGACTGATTCGAATGGTGAACCTTTGCCATTTGCAAGTATCTATGTCCAAGGAACAACTAATGGGACAACTTCCAATATTGAGGGGGATTATGAGTTTGAGTTGGAAAAAGGAACCTATCAATTAGTATTTCAATTTGTGGGTTTTAAACAAAAAGTAGAAAGCTTAGTGATTGGTAATCAACGAGTTAAGTTAGATGTGGTGTTAGAGTCAGAGTCGTTTGGATTGAATGAAATTGTGGTTGCAGCAGATGCCGAAGATCCAGCTTATGCCATTATTCGACAAGCGCAAAAAGAGCGAAAATATTATAAAGAGCAAGTCCAACAATATCAATGTAATGTGTACATCAAGGGGGGAATTAAGTTATTAGATGCCCCTAAAAAAATATTGGGACAAGATGTTGGAGATCTCGGCGGACAGTTAGATTCTAATCGGCAAGGCATCGTTTATTTGTCAGAATCAGAAGCAATCTTAAATTTTAAACAGCCCGATCAGTACAAAGAAATCATGACTTCTTCCAAAGTAAGTGGTGATGATAATGGATTTAGTTTTAATCGAGCTTCTGAAATGGATTTTAATTTATATAAAAACTCTGCACTTTATTTTTCCAATCGAGAAGTTGTTTCACCAATTGCTAACAATGCTTTTACATATTATCGGTATAAACTACTAGGTACTTTTTTTGATGAAAAAGGATTGCTGATTAATAAAATTGAAGTGCTTCCTAAGAGAAAGGAAGATCCAAGTTATGGAGGAATTATTTATATCGTTGACAAACTTTGGGTCATTCAATCGACTGAACTTTTTCTCACCGCCAAATCAATGAAGCAGGCTGCAGTTGACACCATGTGGCTCAAACAAGTACATGTTCCAGTTGCTGAACCAGATGTTTGGAGAATGTTTTCTCAAACGATTTCATTTACAGGTGGATATTTTGGATTTAAATTGAAGGGAGATTTTACTGGAATTTTTAAAAATTATAATATCAATCCAACTTATGAAAATGGCTTTTTTGATAATGAAGTGTTAGTTTTTGAAAAAGGAGCGAATGAAAAAACGTTGGAATATTGGAAAGAATCTCGTCCAATTCCGTTGACAGAAGAGGAGAGTACAGACTATGTAAAAAAAGATAGTTTATCCGAAATTTGGGATTCCAAAGAATATAAGGATTCAATAGATCTAAAAAATAATAAATTCAAATTGACCAATATTCTGTTTGGATATTCTTATCGAAATTCTTGGAAACGGAAATCATTTACTATTCGAGCACCCGTTTCTACTTTTCAATTTAACCCCGTTCAAGGCGGAACAATTTCTTTAGATTTTAATTATCGGAAGGCTTTTGGAGAAAGAAATTTGAGTTATTATTTTATCAATCCAAAAATTCAATATGGTTTTGCAGATGAGAAATTGAGGGCAAGAGTTACTTTTTTTAGACAATTTAATGCGACTGATTTTTCTCGATTTTATTTTTCAGGTGGGAGAGAGGTGATGCAATTTAATAGTGATGATCCGATTGGCCCCTTACTTTCTGCGATGTATAATTTGTGGGATAAGCAGAACTTAATGAAGTTGTACAATCGAGATTTTGTGTATATGAATTTTGGTAAAGAAATCAGAAATGGCGTACGAATTCGTTTATCATCCGAGTATGCTCAACGATCTCCACTTCAAGTAAATACGCAATATAGTTGGAAAAAGAAAGATGACGTTTATCCAGATAATGAACCACAAGTTGCTGAATTAGAGGATTTTACCTTTGAAGAACATTCTATATTTTATGTAGATGCAAGTGTGCGAATTCGTTTTGCCCAAAAATATTTGACTTATCCTGATCGGAAATATATCATGGGATCAAAGTATCCTACTTTCCGAATTGGTTACCAAAAAGCGATTCCAATCAATAGTAATTTTTCAGGATTTGACAAGGTAACTCTTTCTATTTCAGAAGATTATATCGGTATGGGAGTGAGAGGTCACTCTGAATTTAATATTAAGGCTGGAACGTTTTTTAACAAAAAAAGAATACAGGTCGTGGACTACCAACACTTCGGAGGAAATGAAACTTTTATAGGTAATCCGAATGTGTATGCTAACTCATTTTTACAATTACCTTATTATTCAAATAGTACCGCAGGGAGTTTTGTGGAAGCTCATTATCAACATCATTTTGATGGGTTTTTTATGGATAAAATTCCTTTGATTCGGAAGTTTGGTTGGCAAACTGCTATGGGCGTAAATTTTTTATATACGGAATCTGAAAAAGATTATACGGAAGTTTATTTTGGAATTGATAATATTGGAGTTAAGATTTTTAGGTTGTTTCGAGTGGATTTGGTTGGTTCGTTTAGACAGGGGGAGTTTGATAATGTGGGAGTGGTTTTGGGAGTGAAACTTTAACCCCCAGCCCCTAAAGGGGAGCCTTTTTCAATTATTCCTTCGGCAATTGAAAAAGTTAATTGCTTTTTATTTTAACGATACTTCTAAGGATGAACCATATATATTCTATTTTTTAAAAACTAGATGTTGGTTCAAGCAGCAAAATAATTCCTTTGTTGTTTGATGTGCTATCTTTTGGAATCCAATTTTTACAAAACGCTTCTTTTGAATATTCTAATTTTCCATAGGCAGGATCTGCAATATAAATTTTAGTTTTTGTAGCATGATAAACGACTACAAAGTGATTCATATTCCAATGTAAAATTGCGGGAAGAGGCGCTTCTTTGATTAAGTCCTCAAAGGATAACTTTACTGCCAAACTTTCTAAACCAACACTATCTGCGGCTTCTTCTAATCCTAAAAGTGAAGTTCCTGTTTTATCCATTTTTGAAATTATTTCTAATCTTTTTACATCCACTTCTTTCCCATGATATTTACTAATCATTTGTAGGCAGATGGGGCCACATTGCATTGACGATTTTTGAAGAATAATTGGGAAACCAATTTTGACTATTATTCCATCGATTTCCTCACAGCCCATAAAGGTTGAAAATATTCCAAGAAGCAGGATTAATTTTATTTTCATTTTTTTTCAAAAAGAACTATATTATTCCTTCGGCATTTCCGTATTAGTTCGAGAAAGAAAAATTAATAAAACGCCCACTAATACCATTAATATTTTGATAAAAAATGAAGCTGTTCCTCCTAATTTTTCCAAAAATAATAAAGGGGTGAATTTTGCACCAACAAGACTTAATGAAAGAGCGTACATTCCCGAAAGAAAAAGAATGAATCCAAGTACGGTGATGATATTTTTATTCATGAATTTTTGATTTTTACTTTGCAAAAGTAAGTAATTATTCAACACCAAAAGTCAAATTCTGTTCATTTTCATTTTGGAAAAAAAACTATATTTGTGTTCTTAACCAAATACCAAAAATGATTAAATTAATAGAGTGCCCGCGTGATGCTATGCAAGGAATCAAGGAATGGATTCCTACAGAAAAAAAGGTAGCATATATCAATAAATTATTAGAAGTCGGTTTTGACACAATTGACTTTGGGAGTTTTGTTTCTCCCAAGGCGATTCCTCAAATGAAAGATACCGCAGAAGTTTTGGGTCAATTGAATTTGACAGAGGATTCTTCTAAATTGTTGGCGATTGTAGCGAATCAAAGAGGTGCGAATGATGCGAGTCAACATGAACAAATTAAATATTTAGGTTACCCTTTTTCCATTTCTGAAACTTTCCAACTACGAAATACCAATGCTACTATTGAAGAATCTTTGGATCGTGTCAAAGGGATTCAGGAACTTTGCGTAAAGCATGGGAAAGAAATGGTCGTGTATATTTCGATGGGTTTTGGAAATCCTTATGGCGATGAATGGAATGTAGAAATTGTACAAAAATGGGTGGATGAATTAGACAAAATTGGAATCAGAATTTTTTCTCTTTCTGATACGATTGGAGTTTCTAATCCACAGACCATTCGATATTTATTTTCTAATTTGATTCCTGCCTATCCGCATATTGAGTTTGGTGCTCATCTACACACTCAGCCTCATAATTGGAAAGAAAAAGTGGAAGCTGGCTATGAAAGTGGTTGTATGAGATTCGACGGTGCGCTTCGTGGATTTGGAGGTTGCCCGATGGCGAAAGATGATTTGACTGGAAATATGGCGATGGAGAATATGACGCATTTTTTTAATGCGATTGGAGAGGATCTAGGATTGAATCAAGGAGCGTTTTCAGAGAGTCTGATGATGACGAATTCGGTATTTCCGTTGCATTAGTATTTTTACCTCAGACTTGGATTGACTATTATAACTTTTTTTGACTTTCCCCAAATGGTAATTATCCTAAAAGAGAAAGCCCTAATAGTCAATCCAAGTCTGAAGTGAAAAATTACTCTAATAAAAAGTCAAATGCTTTATTTTTGGTTAACCTTAAAACATCTTCTTGGTGACTAGGAATTTCAAAAAAGGTAATTCGTTCTCTTTCAAAAATACTTTCCATTTGTCCTTGTCCAAGATCAGAGGTGATTGTCATATCGGAGAAATCCACATTGAAGTTTTCTAAAGTTTTTCCTTTTCCTATTTTAAAATCGCTATTTTTTGAATCTGCAGTCGGAGGAAGCATTCCTTCAATTACGTGGTAAGTAACAGCTAGTTTAGCACTATCAGGTTTGATAATCAGCATCCAGGAATTATCATGACCGCCTAAAGTATATACTCCTACTAATTCATTTAATTCATGTTTTGGGAAAGCGTCATAGTTACCATTCTCATTTTTTTTGATTTGGATAAGTTCGGTATAATCATATTTTCCAGTTTCTTTTTCTTCATACATTTGCCCATAATTCACGGCATAATTACCATTAGTTTTTTGATAGAGATAAAAATATTCACCAGCTCCAGCCCACCAACCTCCGCAAGCTTCAATCGCATCAGTAGGCATTTGATATTGAGCATAACTTTCTTTGCTAAAAGTTTCGCAAGTTAGAATATCAGCCAATTTTATTTTTTGATCATTAAACATTAGATGAATAGAATGGGCAGGTGCACCTACCATAGTTGAAGTTTCAGCTTGGCAAACTAGACTTAATTTTGGGGCTTCACTTGTTAAATTATTCTCTCTATCTTCCTTCATAGATTCAGATTCACAGGCAGAAAGAAGGAAGCAAAAACACAAGAATGCCATCAGGTTTTTCATTATAATATATTTTTATTTTAAAAAAATGGAACTTTTAAAGTGTGGAGCATAAAATCAAATGTAATGTACTTAACATTATTAAGTATGAAAAATTTCGATTGTTTTTCTAAAATAAACCTAATTTTAGATGTTGTTAACAATGCTAATAAACCTAACTAAAAATGATGAAAAAAAATTACACTTTATTACCTCTTCTATTACTCTTTTTAACTCAGGCTATCCAAGCGCAAATTTCATTTACCAACAGTAACAGTTTACTTTCTAATACTGATTTTCATAGTGGTGTTGCCATTGCGGTAACTGATATGAATAATGATGGGAAAGATGATATTGTTAGAATGAATCAAGGTCATGATTTAACCATCGAATATCAGAATGAAACCAATGAGGTTTTTAGCACATTTAATATTGGAAATATTGATAACGGTAGCCA
>JBGCCY010000037.1:0-12005 GCA_045104975.1 Saprospiraceae bacterium | reverse complement strand
CTCTTTTCCTAATTTCAAATTCTTCACAGTAGCAATTCCTGCTTCCGCTTCATTCGCTCCAATCAAAACTACAAACGGACAATTTTTATCATCAGCATAAGCCATCTGTTTCTTCATTTTCTTTTTGTCCATGCCATAGTAAACTTCCGTTTCGATTCCAGCAGTTCGCAAATCCCTAGCTACTTTTTGGTAGTGCGGCATTAATTCTTCATCGAAATAAGCGATAAAAACAGGTCCATCTTTTCGTTTCGGCACTTGGTTCGTCAACATCAATAATTCCGCTAATCGATCCACTCCGATCGAAGCACCTGTCGCAGGAACTTTGATACCCAACAAGTTTTCCACCAAACCATCGTATCGTCCACCTCCACAAATTGAACCAATTCGTCTTTCCACTCCTTTCGCATCAATATAACGTTGCAATGATTCTACTTCATAAACTGGACCGGTGTAATATGCCAATCCTCGCACTAACGATGGATCAAAAATTACTCGCTCTTCATCAAAATCTAAAGCAGAAAGAATCGAATCAATTTTTATCATTTCTTGAATTCCTTCCTGTGCTGTTTCATTTTGAATATCTAATTTTTTCAAATCAGACAAAACTTCCTGTCGTGATTTTTGACTAGAAAATCCTTCGATAAAACTAATCACACCTTTCACTAGTTTTTCATCTAGCTCTAATCCTTTCACTTCTGCACCTGAGTCATCTGTTCGTCCAGCACCTAATTCCAATGCCACATTTTCCAAACCAATTTTATCCATCTTGTCAATAACTCGAATAATATTTTGTTCCGTCAAATCATCTTCGACTCCCAACTCTTTCAAGTAACCAGTCAAGATTTTTCGATTATTAACTTTAACGATATAACTTTTTCGAGGTAAACCAATCGCTTCCAAGGCGTCCGACAAAATCATACAAACTTCTGCATCGGCCGTTACATCATTGGTCCCCACATTATCAAAATCTAATTGCCAAAATTCTCGAAAACGTCCTGGACTTAATTTGATCTCATATCGATAAACTGGCCCATACTGATACCGCCGAAATAATGGTGGTTTCATCTGAGTCAACATGTGACGTTGGTATTTTTCCAACAAACCTTCCGCATATCTTCGAGCCAATGGAGAAGTCAAATCATATCGCAATGACAAATGTTGATTTTCCATCACCACATGAGCATCTTCATCTCTCAACTCAGATCCATCCGCTCGCAAGACAGGTTCAATTTCTGGATTTTTAAAAGAGTACACACCTTTATCTACCGTATCATCATCTGGCAAATATTTCCCCAAACAATCTGCATATTCTAAGATAGGGGTATCCCAATGCTCGAAACCATATTTTTTATAAACTTCGCTGGCAGCATTAATAATCTTCCATTTTAATTGATTCAAACTCGGATCAATATCTCGAAAGCCTTTGACTTTTCGAGCCACGACACCTCGCTTATTTTCGACTTGCTTTTTATTTGCCATAATTTTTTTTTTCTAGGAGTCAGACGGTCAGGTTGATTGCTGCGCTCTTGGTCAGGAATCAGGAGCTTGTTATTTCTCCCAAATTTTTGAAAAAATAAAAACCAAATAATAGGGAATACAATAAGCCCCTGACTCCTGACAGAGCGCGCAGCAATCAACCTGATCACCTGCCCCCTATTAACAAAAAAGCACCATCCAAATTTCTGAATGATGCTTAATGTCCCCACGACTAGATTCGAACTAGTGACTTCCTGAACCACAATCAGGCGCTCTAACCAACTGAGCTACGCGGGGAAAATATGATAAAGTTTCTTATTCATTTTTTCTAAACTACAAGGTTTTTCAAAATGGAGTGCAAATTTAAGAGAATTTAAAATGAAAGCAATGATTTTTTTACTTTTTTTTTGAAAAAAGGTAGTTTGTCAGTAAGCAGAATACAGTAGGCAAATACTTACTGCCAACTGTATTCTGCTTACTGATTTACTCAATAGTAATTTTAGCGGCACCAAACTCAGCTGGCATCGGTTGGTATTTTGAATTTCCAATTTCGCCAGTCATTGGTTTATCTGCAAAATCAACTTCCGTAACTGTTCCACTTTTACCATTAGCTTTAAAACAAACTTGGTAAATCGTAGAACCATCATATAATGAGATGCCTTTCAAGTCTTGCACAAACCATGAAAATCTTAACGTATTATCTTCGCCTTTTGCTCTAGCAAAGTTTACTCCATTTAGTTTACTGGATAAATCTTTTAATGATGGGTTTTTCACTTCTGTAAATTCCAAAACTTTACTATCAAAATTAGTACTGTATTGCATGGAGATCACATCGATAAAATTAGATACTTGCACATCTACACAAAATTCTTCTCCTGATTTTACCGTCATATCTTTTCCAGAAATAGTTACTTTTTTAGAAGCAGAAGCAGGTTTAGATGCTGGAGTTGTTGTTTTTGGAGTTGCTGGATTTACAGCGGCAACTTTAGTGTCTGCTTTATTAGAAGAGGACGCTTTGCTCCCACAAGCCACTAATCACAAAAAACAACATGAATAAATAAATAATTTGAATGTATTTAAAAGAGTCATAATTAGATTAAATTTTAGGTGATTTCTTTTTTATGCAATTTGCACTTTTTTTTGAAAAAAAGGGAAACTATAATAATTCCTCTTGCCTTAATTGTTTTCACTTAGCTAATGGTTAAACTGTTTCCATTTTGAAAATAAACATCCCGAATTTCCAAGCTGAAAATTCGGGATGACTCATGTTTTCAATTTTTGTTTATAGAAATCTCTATTTCGAGTTTCCTGCAACTCCTTCTCTGATAACTGCATTATTTTTAAATCCAGTTTGAAATCCAATCGCTTTTTTCTCTGGTAAATCATCATCAAAGTCTTCCCATTCAGTTACCTCTTTTAATAATCTTTCGATATGTCTAAATAAAAATGGTGCTTTCAATTCCTCTGGTCTCAATATTTCAAGATTATATGGAGGCTTTGGTTGTCCCAAACCTTCAATAAAAGGAGGAACAATCATGATGATAATTTTTCCATTAAATAATTGTTGATAGACCAACATCCCATTATATCGAATCAATGATTTATTTAAACTATCAGTTACTCTTTGGCTGATTCCACTTTCTTCTTGCCCTAAATCTAAAACCACCGCTTCTAAATTATCCATTTCGGTTTTTTCAACCACTATTGCTTGTAAGTCAGTTTCTTTGATTATTTCGCTGAGTTTTTCATGAAGCATTGGTTTAATCTTAGAATCCCATGCTTTTCGATAAATATTGGTATTGTTTCTTATTTTTTTATACTCTTCAACTTTTCCGATTAATCCAGGTATATCCATTCTGTATTTTTTTTAGGTGAATCGTAAAGTTAGTAGATTTTTTGAAAAATAAAACAACTCCAATTTTCAAAAAAATAAAATAAAAGTGATCTAAAATGAGGAAGAGGTTGAATTCATATTGAATCCAACCTCTTTTAAATATGGTGCCCAGAACAGGAGTTGAACCTGCACGCCCTTGCGAGCACTAGCCCCTCAAGCTAGCGTGTCTACCAATTCCACCACCTGGGCCTTTTCCAATAATATTATTGGGGTGCAAATATATGTTTTTCGTAGAATAAACAAAATGATATTTTGCTATAAAATTGATTTACTTATTTTGGGAAAAATTCATTAAATATTTTCTACACTATAATCAAGAGGAAAGATTTTTAAATAAATGGAAAATCAGAAATAGATCAAGAAACAAAATTTATTAAGATTATCAATCATCCATTGAAATAGATTAAAGTTTCAGAAAAATTATTTTTTTATTCCACCTTAAAAAAAAAAAATTCAATACTGTCACAAATTATCAAAAAAACACATATAATTTAAAAGTAATATTTATATACAAAAACCTATCCCTCAACAGAACCTACCACTTCATTTATAGATGCATCCTCTTACCATTAATTTAATTATTCCGATTTTTTTATCATTTTTTCCTTCTTCAAAAAACTCCAAAATATTGAGTCACATGAATTTTTCAAATTATTCAACAAACATAATAAAAATCAATATTCGTATTTTTTTATATGATAAAAATATATATATTTGTATCATAATTCAATGTATCAACCTCAAAAAAAGAAACAATCGTCATAAATTTCCAAAAGAATTAGTAAATAATCAAAACTAAAAATCTATGCTTCTTTTTTATTTTTCTTTAACGATTTCTTTAATTGCTTTGATATCATTTGCATCTACAACCCAATCGGTAGAAGATCAATAATTATTTTTCGAAACACTAACTGATGAATTCCTTTTTTTGAAGGGATACTGAACATTAACACTATGAACTGCTATACAAAGTCAACAAGAAGGCTAATTAAAACCAGCATCTTCCTCTTTCTTTTGAGCGCTACTTCCGTTTTTGCTCAAGACGAAGAATTCTTTACCATCTCTCTTGAGATGTTAACTGACCTTAATAGTATTTCCAATAAAACAAATATAGACTCCAACGCTTCTGAAAAAGTACCTGTTTATTTTACTGAATCTGCGGATGTTAAACTAACCCCCAAAGGTGATATTGAAAAAGAAGTAATTCCTTCTTATTTCCGACACCACAAATCGCTTGACCAATCATTCTCTGGTTATGTAATTGAATTATTACAATCAGACGAAAAGTTAGAAAGAAATTTTCCACTATTTGAACGTTTTGGAAGTGTTTATATGCAACAATTAGAGAATGGTAAATATTCCTATTGCATTATAGCTAATTTCAAAAAATCAAAGAGTTTAAAAATATTTGTAAATGAGGTCATCATCCCTCATGCCCCTGAAGCGAAAGCTTTAAAATATAAAAGGGGCAAACGCAAAACGATGTAGTTTTCTTTTTTTGAGACCGAGGACGGAAATAGCCTACTTCTTTTTTGAAGTGGGCTATTCTTTTTTGGTGAAAGACCGCTTCGCTGTCAGAAGACAGACAGTAAGCGCAGCGAACGGTCTATCTTCTGACAGCGCAGCGGTCTAAATATTATTTAGTATTCTGAAGTGCAGCGTCTCTCAAACGCTGAAGGAAAGGAGAAGCAAAAATAAAATCTTGCAACAACTCATTACTACTATCGAGAACTTCCGATTTGTTCCCTTGCCAAGCCAACTCGCCTAAATATAACAATGCGATATTGTCACCAATCTCCATCACAGAATTCATATCGTGAGTATTGATTATCGTAGTCATTTCATTTTCGTAAGTAATTCTTTTAATGAGTTCATCGATGAGAAGGGCTGTTTTGGGATCAAGCCCAGAGTTCGGTTCATCACAAAAAAGATATTTTGGATTCAAGACTATCGATCGAGCAATTCCTACTCTCTTTTGCATCCCTCCACTTGTCTCTGAAGGAAATTTTTTATTTGCACCAACCAACTCTACTCTTTCCAAACAATAATCAACTTGCTTTTGCTTTTCCTTTTTAGTCATACTCGTAAACATGTCCAAAGGAAATCTTACATTTTCTTCAACGGTCATTGAATCAAAAAGTGCTGATCCTTGGAAAAGCATCCCAACCTCCATTCGGATGGCACGCCGTTGCCTTTTTTCCATTTGAGAAAAATTATCATTTCCATACCAAATCTCTCCTTGAGTAGGTTCCATCAAGCCAACTAATAACTTTAGTAAAACAGTCTTTCCTGCACCACTCCGACCAATAATCAAATTGGTTTTACCTTTCTCGAAAGTCATAGAAATTCCCTTCAAGACTTCTGTCTCGTCAAATGATTTTCGTATGTCAACTGCTCTAATCATATTTTTCTATTGAGTCAATAACAATGCAATTACATAATCTGCTAACAAAATTAAAATATCAGAATAAACCACAGCTTGAGTACTTGCTTGTCCCAATTCAATACTTCCTCCTTTCACATAATATCCTTGATAAGATGAAACTGTGGTCAATATAAATGCAAAAACTAAGGATTTCACCACCATCATCAAGACATTATAATCTGAAAAAAAGGACCGTAATCCTCTCAAATATTCTTCATGTGTAATCAATCCACCTACCACACTTGAAAGATAACCTCCCAAAATACTGATAAATGCTGCCATACAAACCAAGATCGGAATCATGATTAAACCAGCAATTACTTTTGGTAAAATTAAATAGGAGGCAGTATTTACTCCCATGATTTCCATTGCGTCGATATGTTCTTTTTGACGCATCCCTCCTATTTCTGCTGCGATATTAGAACCGACTTTACCTGCCAAAACCAAACATGAAATAGTTGGAGCTAACTCTATAATCGTACTATCTCTCACGATATAACCAATATACCATCGAGGCACTAAAGTTCCATCCAATTGATAAGCAAATTGCACCGCAGTCACCGCTCCAATAAATATCGCAATAATACTGACGATAATGATTGAACCAACTCCGATATCATCCATTTGACGCATCGTCTCTTTCCAATACATAGAAAACTTCTCAGGTCGCGAGATAGCACTTCGCAACAACATAACATACCGACCAAGATGATAGAAAAAATTAACGTTCATTAATGTAGAATCTTCTGGAATTTAAACTCGATTTCCCTTCTAGTTAATAGTGCAGGAATAATTGTAATTTTGCCGCAAATATAGAAGTTTTTTGTTAAACGTTGTTTGTCAAACGAATGTTTGGAGTTATGAATAAAAAATGGTGGAAACGGGGGTTAATTTTGGGAGCATTTGCATTGATTGTATTCTTGTTCTTGGAGATTTTCTTTTGGGATTATTTAGCTGTTAGTAGATTTTTAAAAGAAGAAAAGATAGCAACTAAAACTTATCTTGATAAAAAAAATACTTTTGATGAAATTCGATTGCTTTCTGATGATTTACTAAGTTATGATTTGGACTTGAATGAAAAGGAGAAAATTATTTAACACTAAATTTAAAAGAAGATAATTCAAATGAAAAGTTTGATACTTCACCTTTCTACTATTACGACTCTAAATTTTCACAAGGCCCAATTGATACTTTTATTAACGGAGAAAAATGGTTAATCAAAATTGAAAATGCTGCAAGTGATACTACGTTCCAAGAGGGTTTGATTTTCTTCAAAAATAATTTTAGCAAATTTGAAAAAATCAGAGATGGAATTAAACAAATTAATTCTACTCACATTTCAAATACAAAGAATGGCTCACTCGAAATCAATATCAAGGAAGACTTTGTGGATGGGTTAAAATATTCACATTATTATTTTAGTACTTCCTTGATACAAGCTGAAAGCCAATTTTATTTAGGAGAAAAAATAGATAAACATTTCTATTTTAAACTTCATGAACTAAACCCTTTATTTTGTGGACCGATAAGACCTACTTGGAAGATCCCAGAATCAAGAACCAAATAACGCTATCGCTAATACATTTACATTTTTACAAAAAAAATAAAAACATAATATGAACGTAATCATCACCGGCGCAACCAAAGGAATTGGATTAGCCATTGCTGAAAAATTTGCTACCGAAGGATTCAACCTTGCCCTCAACGCACGAAACGCTGACGACCTAAAAACCCTCAAAAAAACCTTTGCTGAGAAATTTCCCAACATAGAAGTTTTGGTCAAAAAAACAGACATGAGTAAAAAAACTCAAGTTCAATCTTTTGCCAAATTCGTTTTATCAAAATGGAAAACGGTCGATATTTTAATCAACAATGCAGGCGTTTTTCTTCCTGGAGAAATTGCGAACGAAGCAGACGGAACTTTAGAATCTCAAATCAATACTAATTTATACAGCGCCTACTATTTGACTCGCGCGCTCCTTCCAACGATGTTGAAAAAATCACGTAGCAAAAATGCTTCGAATAAAAAACACATCTTTAATATGTGTTCTATCGCAAGTCAGATTGCTTATCCAAATGGCGGTTCCTACTCTATTTCTAAATTTGCCTTGCTTGGTTTTTCCAAAGTCTTACGAGAAGAAATGAAAGACAAAGGAATCCGAGTGACTTCAATTTTGCCTGGTGCCACTTGGTCTAATTCATGGGCAGGAGTTGATTTACCAAAGAGCCGATTGATGTTGGCGAGCGATATTGCCAATGCAACTTGGGGAGCTTGGACAATGAGTTCATCTGCAGTTGTAGAAGATATTGTTATTCGTCCACAACTTGGAGATTTATAATTTTCCGTTTTTAGATAATTCTCATAATCAAGTTAAAATCACGAGTATTGTCTAGGAACCTATTTTTTTTTGAGAAAAAAGAATTCAAACAAAATGAATAAACCATCTTTTATTCCATACGAAAGCGTTCAATTTGATAAAAATAAAATAACTCAACACAGTCTAGATTTTTATCAAAATATGGATTTGCGTAGATCAGTTAGAGATTATTCTGATCAAGATGTACCAAGAGAAGTTATCGAAAAAATTATCATGACTGCCTCTTCCGCTCCTTCGGGTGCGCACAAACAACCTTGGACTTTTTGTGCAGTTAGCGACTCAACGATCAAAAGTAAAATCAGAAAAGCTGCCGAAAAAGAAGAATTCGAAAGTTATAATAAACGAATGTCTGAGGAATGGTTAGATGCTCTCAAACCAATTGGAACAAATTGGGAAAAACCTTTTTTGGAAATTGCACCTTGGTTAATTATCGTTTTTAAGAAAGCTTATGATTTAGATGAAAATGGTGTTCGACAAAAGAACTATTATGTCAATGAGTCTGTTGGTATTGCATGTGGTTTTTTGATTTCTGCGATTCATCAAGCGGGTTTGGTTACTTTGACACACACGCCAAGTCCAATGAATTTTTTACAAAAAATATTGGAACGACCTGAAAATGAAAGACCCTATTTATTGCTTCCAGTTGGTTATCCGAGTGAAGATGCTCAAGTTCCAAATTTTGGAAGAAAATCAGCGGAGGAAGTGATTCGATGGTATTAATATTTTTGTACCACGAACGATTCATTTAAAATTTGATCCTATGATTAACTTCCGACAAGACAACAAAAAATTTAATTACCGAATTTCTGGTATCCTTCATCGAGAAGGAAAAATACTTTTCCACAAATTTATTGATGGAAAATCATGGATGCTTCCTGGTGGGCGAGCTGAGTTTTTGGAAGACTCGAAAGAAACTTTACAACGAGAATTCCAAGAAGAACTTAATTGTACCGTCGAAGTGAAATCACTCAAATATGTTGTGGAAAATTTCTTTGAATATAATCAATTGGATTATCACGAATTGGAATTTATCCATCATATCGAATTGAAAGAAGGAACGATCCCTTCGGAAGATTTTGAAGTGATAGAATTTGGTGTGACTTATTTATTTAAATGGATTCCAATTGAAAATTTAAAGCTAGAATCAATTAAACCAACTTGCCTAGTTCAATCGCTAGATGATCTTTTAGCTACTGATATTCAGCACTTTATACATAAATAACAACTAATAAACTGGGTAATTTATTGATCCAATAGATCAATTGATTACCCAATTTAAGGTAAAATATATCTTACACAATCTTTCGAAGCAGACTGTCCAACGATAGAATTTTCTCGATCTACAATATCTTGATATTCTGCTTCGAGGTCATCAATTTCATTTTTACTTCCGCAGGTTTGACCTTTGTCTTCAGGAATCCCAGCGATGGTAATTACACATTCGATACAATGTTCATCTTCTTTGCATGAATTAAAAAATACGCCTACGAAAGTAAATACAAAAAGTATGGCAACTAACTTTTTCATGAGTGTTGAGTTATCTTTTTTCAAAAAAAAAATTGGAAACAATAATCGGTAGGAAGGTAAAAAAAAGGCAAATTACTTAAAAAAATTGGTAGTTGCCAGCAGGCAATTTTTCAGTAGGCAGTTGCAAACTGCTTACTGAAAAATTCCTTCTAAAAATACTAAGTATTCAATGCTCCGCAAACACTAATCGTTTGCCCTGAAACATATTTTGACATATCCGATCCTAAAAATACGCAAACATCTGCCACCTCATTTGGATCACCTAATCGTTTCATTGGAATACTTGCGAGAAATGCTTCTTTGGTTTTATCATCCAATTCATCCGTCATATCTGTTTCAATAAAACCTGGCGCAACTGCATTGCAACGGATTCCTCTCGAACCAATTTCTTTGGCAATAGATTTTGAGAAACCGATGATTCCTGCTTTTGAAGCTGCATAATTAGCTTGTCCTGCATTTCCAAAAACTCCAACTACAGAACTCATATTAATGATCGAACCACTTCTATTTTTCATCATCGGACGAATCACTTGTTTGGTCAAATTGAAAACTGATTTCAAATTAGTCTCCATCACTTGATCCCATTGTTCTTCACTCATTCGCAGCATCAAATTATCACGAGTGATTCCTGCATTATTGATTAGAATATCCACCTGCCCGAATTCTTCCAAAACTTCCTTAACCAATATTTCTGCTTGCTCGTAAGAACTTGCATCCGATTTATAGCCTTTTGCTTTTACTCCCATTGCTTGCAATTCTTCTACTATTTTTTGAGCTCGCTCTTCTGATGAGCGATAAGTGAATGCAACTGAGGCTCCTTGTTCAGCATATCTTTTGGCAATAGCTTCACCTATTCCTCGAGAGCCTCCTGTGATGAGTGCGATTTTGTCTTGTAGTAATTTCATTGTTGGTAGTTTTTTTTACTCTATTGATTATCCAAATTTCAATATTAAAATAAAGGCGAAAATAATGAATCTCTAACAAAGGTTTTTAAAATTACACGTTATATTTTTTTTAAATGATTAAATCAATAATACTGAATGCATTATAAAAATTCATATATTTATCTATCCAGATTTTTCTCGTTGCAAATGCAGAGTGCTATTTAATCACAAATAAAATTTCAACAACATGAATAAAAGTAATTTTTCACTCTCCATTTTATTTATCTTATTTTCTGGTTTTCTATTTACCAACTGTAACAAAGAAAATTTAAAACTAACTGTACCTAGTATTCCTCATTTTTTGCAATCATTAACAGATGCTCATGCTTGTGTAGAAAGTAATTATAATGGCAATTTAATATTTCAATCTTACAGAACTATTCATAGTCAAGAAATAACTTCTGCAAGAATTACAGGTCAATTTTATGGAACAAATGGGTTGGAAGATAAAGGTGATTTGACTATCGGAAATAACATTACAATTTCCGCAGATGACCAAAATCGGTATGAAACAAATACTAATCTCGTTGATCTTTATGGGAATTCAAATTCAATAACATTGGCAGATGGGAGTTCTATTTATTTTAGTGAAAATTTTTCTTTACCTGAAATGGTGAAAATAACTTATCCTTCTATCTATGATGATTTCATTATTGAGCAAGGCGCAAGTCCTATAACTTGGGAAGTTGATCTTAATAATAATATAGGCGTGGCGATGATTATAGAGTATTTGCCTACATTCCCTGGAAATGAAACATTTGTCAATCAAGGTTTTGACAAAATTATTTTAAATACAAAAGTCATTGTTGACAATGGTAGCTATAATCTCGAATCCTCAGATTTTGAAGACATTCCAGATGGAGCATTGATTACAGTTAGAATTGGAAGAGTTGAATGTAATAGTATTGTTGATAGTGAAACAGGAGGCAAATACTTTGCTTTTGGATATTCTATAGTCGATGCAATGGGAAAATATATGGGTGGTTTAGATTAGTGACACCTTCCATTTCCCCCATAAAAAAAGCCGCTCGGAGCAAAATGCTTCGAGCGGCTTTTTCAGAAATGTGAGTAAAATTAATCTACCGTTTCTTCACATTCTTCCTCTGCTATATAAGTAGAAGCCAAATCTGCAGCTTCATCTGTTTTATTTTTTTGTGGAACATAACCTAAGTTACGATCTCCATACCATCCACCACCTTTACATTTTCGGCTACAAGAACTCAACATTCCAAGGCAAAAAACTAGGGCTAGGGTTAAAATTAGTGATCTTTTCATGATAATTATTTTGGATAAATTTAAATTAATGGTGGGAATTTGAATCTATTACTTTAAAATCAGTACAATTCTATTGCATGTTGTCG
>JBGCCY010000036.1:0-26445 GCA_045104975.1 Saprospiraceae bacterium | reverse complement strand
AAACCAAAATATCAAGACAATCAAGAACAGTAGTTTGGCTTTTTAGGATGTTGTATGATTTCGCGATGAATGGTCAGATTAACCACGAATTAGTGATAGATAGCCTTTCATACAATACCAAGAATGATAAAGCATTTGCTTTGAGTGGTAAAGTCACTCATAAATATATGACTTCTAAGGAATTGACAAAACCAAGAATACATAAAGAAGAAATCAAGAGTATTATTTTAGGTGGTGGACATAATATGCTAAGCCCAGAAAGAAGATTTGATGCTATCATTTTTAATTCTCCCGAACTTTTTGAATAACTTTATACTATGATGAATACCATTGATTTATTTTCAGGTTGTGGGGGATTATCCTTAGGTTTCGAGCAGGCTGGCTTTGAAGTATTGGCAGCTTTTGACAATTGGAAACCTGCTGTTGATATATATAAGAATAATTTTCAACATCCTATATTTGAATCTGATTTAGCTGATGATTCGATTATAGAACAGATAGAAAAATTTGCTCCTGAAATTGTTATAGGAGGTCCACCATGCCAAGATTTTTCAAGTGCAGGAAAAAGAGATGAAACACTTGGTCGTGCAGACCTTACTCTTTCTTACGCTCAAATAATTGCCTCTGTAAAACCTAAATGGTTTCTAATGGAGAATGTTGCAAAAATTGAAAAAAGTAGAATTTTAAAAGAAGCAATAGAATTATTTAAAAAAAGTGGTTATGGTTTAACAAAGCAAGTTTTAAATGCAAGTTATTATGGTGTACCTCAAAGAAGAAAACGTTTTTTCTTAATTGGAAGATTAGGAGGAAAAGATAATGAATTAGATTATTACCTCTCTCGAAATCAATCAAAAGAAGAAATGACATTATTTGACTATTTCGGAAATAGTTTAGGTTTGGATTTTTATTATAGACACCCTCGAAGTTATGCAAGAAGAGGTATATTCAGTATTCATGAACCAAGTCCAACTGTAAGAGGTGTTAATAGACCAATGCCAAAAACATATAAAAAACATAGTGGAGACCGTTGTGAACCATCTGCAAATGTAAGAGCATTGACTACAATTGAAAGAAGTTACATTCAAACCTTTCCAAAAGACTTCAAGTTTACTGGAACAAAAACCAATCTTAATCAAATGATTGGGAATGCAGTTCCTGTTCAGCTCGCCAAATCTGTAGCCCAAAGTATAATTGAATTTAATAAAGATTTACAACAAGGCAAGTTGAAACAAGCAGACAAATATGGACAATTACAATTGGAAATAAAATAAATAAATAACCAATGTCAAAAAGAATAAAAGGAAAAGTCGTCTACCAAAACTTTAGCGGCGGATTTTGGGGAATCATTTCAGATGGCGGAAAAGAATATCGACCTGTCAATTTTCCTAATCAATTAAAAAAGAAAGGCGCACGTGTAGATATTGTTATAAAAAAAGTAAAAGAGGAGGTGAGTATGTTTATGTGGGGAGAACCGGTGAAGGTTATTTCATTTTCGACTTTGGATAGTTAAAAAAACAATCAAGCGGTGTTAGCACTTTAAGTGCTAACACCGCTTTTTCTAATTTAACTTTTATATTCAAATCATTTTTCCTTCCTTCGAAAACTCCTTCCGAATTCCACTCAAAATATCTCGATTATTGATCAAATTACTTTTCCTAGCCAATGCTTGCAAACAAGCATATTGAACAACATTCATAATATTAGAACCAGACAATTCATACTCCTCCGCAATCTTCATCAAATCAATATCCTTATCCATTTTTACTTTTTTGGGAAATGCATTTTTCCAAATCTTAAATCGATTTTGAGCATCAGGAAGATTGAATTGGATAAATGATTGGAATCTTCGAGTAAAAGCAGCATCTATATTTCCTTTAAAATTGGAAGCCAAAATGACTAAACCAGGATGGTTTTCGATTCTTTGTAAAAGAAAAGAAACTTCTTGATTGGCATATTTTTCCAGAGCGCTAGAGACACTTGTTCTTTTTCCAAACAAAGCATCTGCCTCATCAAAAAATAAAATCCAATTTTTATTTTCCGCTCGATCAAAAAGATTAGATAAGTTTTTTTCTGTTTCACCAATGTATTTTGAAACTACCATCGACAAATCAATTCTAAAAACTTCAAGTCCCGTTTCTTTGGCAAGTAGGGTAGCGGTCATGGTTTTTCCTGTACCCGATGGTCCAAAAAATAATGCTCGATAACCTTGTTTTAATTTTTTGGCCATGCCCCAATCATTCATCAACGTGGAATGGTGTTCGACCCAGGTTTTAATTTCTCCAATTTCGTATAATGTGTGTGGAGGTAAAACTAAATCACTCCAATCCAAATCTGTGGATAAATGCGAAGCTGGAAATTCCATGCTGAGGGTAGGTAAATTTTCTTTTCCTAAAACAAAAAGCTCTATATATTCTTCATCGAGAATTAATCGACCAGTAGTTTTCGGCGTTCCTGATTTTACTTTTTCAAGATAAAGAATGCCTTGTTTAGAAAAAAAATGTTCCGTTGAAAAGAGTTGATGTATTTTTGATTTTTTAGCTAAATCATTGCCAGCCAATAAAAATAAAACAGTTTCACCGGTCGGTAAAAAATATCTTTGGTCTACAGATTTGACTCCTCCTATTTCATTGAAATCGCCAGACTCAGTTAGATTTTTTGAAATTACTTTTCCCAAAAAAGCAGGATCCAAATGTGGAATTAAAGCTAATGCTAAAGTCAAAAATTCCTGTTCGTTTAACTTTTGAGTTTTTAAAAAATGAAAAAATGGTGTTCCATCATTTGCTAACTTGGGAATGGAAAGAAGTTGGTCATCAAATGAGTTAGGTCTATTTGTGAAAAATGTAACTAATCTATTTTCCAAAATAGATTCAACGTGATCAAAAATTATTTCAAAATTGGAAGTGTGTTTAGATTTCTTTTTTATCATTTTTTATTTTTTATAATTTCCATCTGCAAACCATTGATGTAATTTTGCACTTTTCTTTTTAAGCGCAGCTGGTTTTGTAAAAAACCAAGAGTAAGCTTCTGCATAAAATTCTTCAGGTTTGTGTGGCCAATTTTTTTTCGCATAAAGAGTGATGGGATTGATTTGATTGATGTCTACAAAGTGAACAAATTTTTGAACTCTTGCTTTTCTATTGTGCGCTAAACTCTGTGCCTTTACAGTATCGTACCATGCATCTTGTGTCGTTTCAACTGAACTGTAAATCATTAAAGCAGGATTATCTTTATTCGTATTTTCTAAGTTTATTTTTTCTGTGCCACGATTGGCTGCTAGTAGGTTTACTGCTTCAATTAATTCTTCTACCGCTTCTTCATCCATTGTTTGGTCATGAGTTTTCGTTGACATATCTTCAATGCCTTTGTTCAATGCATCAATCGAAGAAGTGTAAGCATTGGCTTCCGTTTTTAATGTTGTACTATTGTCACCTATTTTTTTGGTAGCCGTTGCAAGAGAATTTGTTTGTCCACTTTTTGCGGTAGCCACATTGCTCTCAATCCTTTTTAAATCATCTGCTGAAATCATGGTTTTATCAGCCAGATCTTTTTTACTTTTTATGACTCCTTCAGCAGTTGCAATTTCCTCATTTTTACCTGTTAATTCTTCTTCCTTTGCTTTCCAAGCTGCTTGTTTTTTCAATAAACGAGGATGATCTTTAAATATTTGTTTTTTTAATTTAGCTTTTTTAGTTTTATCTGTCGATGCTTCATATGCTTTGAGAAGTGCATCATAGGCCAACCTGGATTTATCGAAGTCATCATAAATTGGTTTTTTATCTGTTACGATATCTTTCGCTTCATGCTCCAATTTATTATTTTCAGCCGTCGCAATATTTTGCTCAAATACTGCTTCTCTTCTTTCAAAAGATGCCACCGCATGTCCAACTTCATGGACAATAATTAAGTTAGTTTCTGTCGAATTTATCCCGAATGCACCATTTTCTAATTGGATGGTTTTATCATTTGTAACTGTTTCTCCCACAACTGATTGCTTAGCTTCAAACTGACCTACTGCACTTCCTGACAAAGAAACCATTCTTTTAAATTCCACTCCTTCAATCATTATTTTATCTTCATCTGGGAGAAATTCCAAGGCTTCTTTCAATTGGTTAATCTCCTCTAAAGTCCAAGATTTATCACCTTTTACAATTCCTTTTAATTTATAAGTTGAGATGATTGTTTCTTTTTCTTTAGCAATTTCTGCCGCTGCTTTTTTCTTTGCTTCAGCATCTGGATCACGTTGAATTTGTGGTGATGAAAATTGTTGATGGACCACATGAGTTAATTCATGAGCCAATAATTTTTTACCACTTTTAGTATTTGGTTTAAAATTACCTTCGTTGAAATAAATATTATTTTTATGGGTAAATGCCTTTGCCTGAATACTTTGATTCAATTGTTCACTTGAAGAATTAGTATGAATTTTTACATTGGAAAAATCTTTCCCAAAAGATGTATTCATATTTTTCAAAGAGTCCGCTGGAAGTTGTTGACCTTGGCCTTCCGTTTTTTGAAGTTGATTTTGAAAGTTGAATGGAAGAGCAACGCCATGGGAGGTATTCGATTTAGTTTGAATTTTTGGTTGGGAAAAAGAACCTGAACTTTTTTGGCTGACTGATTTTTCATTGGCAGCTAGGTCTGATTTTTTTTCAGCTTCTTGTTCAAATTGATCATTATCACTTCCGATTTTTAGTTTTGGTTGCACTTGGAAAAATGAATTCTTTCCACTTTTTTCAAAGAAAGGAATAGCTTGCTTTTTTTGTGAAGTAGGATTTAGTACACTTTTTTTATTTGCTTTCATCTTATTCGATTTTTGGTTCTAAGTGATTTTAATCATTTAGAACTCAACTAAAACTATACTAACGCCAATTGACTGTGATCATTTTTTCCATCCAAGGTAATTTCATGACACTAATTGTCCAAGGCAAACTGTCAAGTAAGATATCCAAAGACTTGGATTCGACTTGTAATGACCAATCGCCATTTTCTTTTATGGACAGTTTTCCATTTCGTTGAATGAATGTTTCTCTCAATGCTGCAATAGAGGTCTCTCCCAAAATTTTCCAATGCCCGATGATAGCATTCAATAATCCATCGCAAAGTTCAATTTGATCTTCGTTTAAAGTTAGTTCAGTTGCAATGGGATTTTCTATTGGAATATTGCAAAGTATTTTATTAAATGCTAATTCATGTTCCATGAAGGAAAATTTTCCTGTGGCTAAATATTGTAAGACTAGAGCAGCTTGATTTTGATCGGTTTCACCTTTAAAATTTTTATTTTCAGTTAATTCCATTTTGTCAAAAAGCATTTGAATGTAGGGGTGAAGTAAGACAAGTCCCGCATTTGGAATAAAGATTCCTTCTTTGATTATTTCGTCCATGGAGCTATTATTAGGTTCGAGTGTGGAGGATTGGTGATTGGTTTTTGGAGAAATTTCTTCTTTAGAAAAACTCTTTTGGTGAATTTCATTTTGCTGAAATAAATTTTTTACTGAATCACTTAAGACAAGGTTAGATTGGATAAAGTTTGCTTTTAATTCTTCGAAAAGTAAGTAATCTTTTTTTTGGCTAGTTTGAGTTATAATCTTTTTTCTCGAAAAATAAAAAAAAGATTTGGTGATAACTTCTAAGTGCAATTTATTTTTAAACCTTTTTATCCCAACTCTTTCAGGAGGATTTCTCAGTAATGATTGAAAGGCAATGGTCCATATTTCTAATTTGATTTTAGTCCTGTCCCATTTTTTGGAATAAGTTTTTTCCAACACCTCATAGAATGGAATAAAAGAAACTTCGCCTCTGCACAGTCGATCAAAAATAGTATCTAACGTAGAAATTTGAAGGTGATTAATCAACCGTTGCATGGCAATGGAATCATTTTTAATTTTTTTTACCAAAAGAATAAGGGCTTGGTTTGATTCAATTTCTTTTATAACGAAATTGTCTAAAGTATTGATGGTCAAATCATTTTCATGCCATGGAAAGAAACCATTTTTTAAAAAGAATAAAAATGATTCCCATCTAGTAAGTGAAGTAGGATTGGTGGAAGAAGGGAATGAAGTAGAATTTAATTTCAATTCTTTTAGTTTTTTGATTAGTTGTTGAGAGAATTTTTCCATAAAATCTTCCTCCCAATTTTCTGCTTCAACCCCTTGTACTTCCAGTTCCAAATTTTCTATTCTGATGTCTTGGTCTTTTCCAAATTCATCAAAAATGTCTTCCATTTTTTGACTCAACTTGGTTCGAACTAACTCTGAAAATTCTTGTTGAAATTTAAAGCCTTCCTTTTCAGAATTTGCTGTTAAGTCCAAACTTAATGTTTTGATAAAATGGTTTGACATGGTTTTTCTGTTTGACGTTCGACGTTCGACGTTCGACAGATGCTTGCTAATGTAGAGCCGTCAGCAAAGCGTCCGTCCAATGTCTTTCGTCAAACGTTTTTATTTCATTCGAGTAATAATTTTCCCAACCATTCCTCTGATCACAGGATTGTTAGGATTACTACTTTCGAGTTCTTTAGTTTTTAAACCCGTTTTGATAAATTTATCTTTTTCTTTAAATGATTCAGTTGATCTTCCGATGAATTCCAACGCTCTACTTTCGTCACTAGAAACATCCAAATCAGTTCCTTTTGCTCCAACAAATTTTAAAATAGATTCCGAACTATTATCAAAATTTTCTCGAAGCAAACCTAGCTTAGCTTCTTCATCAGGTGTTCTAGTATCTTTAGCTTCGAGGGTTCGAATTCCTTCGGCTGTGGTATCCATTGCCCTTACCAAACCACGAATATTGGGATCCTGAATTTCGGCAACCAAACCTAAATTTCCACTAGCATTTCCAACTCCTAAGTTTCCAGTATTTAAAAGTCTGATTTCATTTATTTGTCCCACCAAATTGACTGCGGTAAAATCAACTTTGTAATCAACGATAGTTTTGATTGGTGAAAATTTAAATAAATCAATTTTTTCAATGAATTTAATATCTGGCAAAACTTCGACAATAGTAGGTTTCTCAATTTCCTCTTCTGGAATTTCAGTCGGTTCTATTTCAGGATCGATTTCTACGGCGCAACAACTTGGTAAACAAAAATCAGCCACAATTCTTTGCTGTGATTCATCGTCATCTGATATATAAACCAAGACGAACGTTCCACCAATTGGCACTCCACCTTTCGATTCTAAACCAGGATTTTGATTGAAAAAATTATCAAAAATATATTGTTGTTGTACCTTTTCTTTTTTCTTTCTAAAATATTTTACCAATCCATCAAACCGATTGAATTTATAATCCAGTACAAATTTTTGCATTGGTGTTTCATATTTGGTCTGCGTGTATTCGAAGACATTTTTATGAATCAGATCACCTTTGACGGCTGCTTTTTGGTAGTTGGTTTTAAATGACTTATAGTTCAAATCGAAGGAAGCCATCTTAGTTTTGACTTGAGTTTTTGCGGCTTCCATTTCATCTTTCATACTATTTATTTCGATTTTTGAACGCTCCAAATTTTCTCGCATCAGATCTTCAGGCGTATTTTTATCTGCCACAGCTATGGCAGAAGTTGCTCTTAAATCGGTGTGGAATTTATCGACAATTTTAGTGTTGGAATTAAACTCTTCTCGATAATGATGAAACAACATATCCACCGCCGGAAATCTTAATTTAGGTAATCGAATTGTTCTGACTTCATCTTGAATTTGCACAGCAACGATGTTGAATTGTAAATTATGTAGTTTTTTCAACGTCTCTAATTGCTTTTCTACTTCATCTTTTGATTTTCCCAAATGACCTTCGATCCTTAAAAAGTCTAATTTGTCATGAGAAAAAGCAAGTGGATTTTGAGCTACTGCTGAACCATCATATTGCCTTGCTCGATAACTAAAAATAGAATTGAATTGATTGCGAATGGTTTTTTTATAACTCCAAAACCGATGTAGATTAAAGTTTTGAGCATTATAATAATAGGGAATCGATTTTTCTCCCAACAATACATTTCCGGATTTGGAAGGAGTAATTCTGATGTCTGCATTTTGATTGTTAGGCACTTCAAAATGCTCAATTATTTCATTCATTCTTTGATGTAGAAATTGAGCTTTTTTGACATTTCGATCTCGTTGATTTAAGATAGGAGACTCACAAAAATGATGTCGATATTCTGCTGGAATGTTTTCATTTTCTACTAAAATTTCTTGTACATTGATATGCTTAGGATGGGAAGTCGCATCGGGGCAACATTCAGTCCATAGTTCGAAAATACTTTCTTTAAATTCATCATACGCCTCCTTCAGATCTTTCATAAAATTATAAATGTACAGCACATCTGCTCGATCATTGATATTGATGTTTTGGAAAATAGCGTTTAATCTACTATTCCAAACGGAGGATGGATTTGGATAAATTCCAGTAACCAAATTTCTTAAAAAATCTCCTTGTCGATTTCCACAAGTGGCTAAAACCGCAGTAACCAAACTTGGTGAACTTACCTGCACCGCAGTTCTAAATCGAGCTAACAAATTCTCTTCATGGGTGATGACACTTTGATGAAAATTCACTCGTTGAATGTTGACTTCAGGTAAAGTGAAATATGGATTGGCAGGTTTTTGATTGATTAAATCTAAATCATTTTTGGCTACCAATAAAGGCATCAATTTAGCTCGTTGTCGCATGCCTTGATTTTCACAATCCACTTCAGTACAATCCTCAGGAGCTTCCAAAAAACTATTTAAATACAATACTAAAACCATCTCACCCAAGTTCTGAATTGGGTTGTTTCGCCCACGCATACTATGAATGTTTTCCTCTGGTGATTCTGCCGTAAACAATTGATAAAGAGGAACTTGGCTACTTCCATTTTGAAATAATTCATATTTTGCTTTCTCATCTTCGAAGATTTTGACATGAGAAAAAGTAGTGTTTTGATCGATATGTAAAAGGTCGCCATCAGAGGTGATCGCACTTCCTTTCGAAATTGTAATTGTCTTGTTAGAATTATTAAAACCAACTTCTAGACCACAGACAATTCCAGTTCCAATTAGTTTGGTTCGGGTCATTCGATCCCGACGATCCAAAAAATCTACCACCGTATTAAGGTGTGAAGCAGTCAACACTTGGTTGTCTTCAAAGTAGTGAAATTCTTCTACTAGATGATTCAGTTTGATGGGTATATTTTTCATAAAAAATGGTTTTAAATTTAATTATCGTTCACTCTTTTTTAATGCAAACTCTTATTGGTTTTGCAGGATTTTCTTCTCCACCAGCGGGGGAGATAGTTTACCTTTGAAATCAAGTTCATTGATATATTAAAAGTGTATGGTAAAAGATTTTAATTTCTATCCCCACTTTTAATTTTAATTGACATTTTGATTTGACTAAATGGTTTAATCAGTATTGTTATTTTCTAAATTATTGCCCTCGTTTGAGCGAATAATTTGTTCTTGATCACCAATATGAGTTCGACCCAAAACAATTGGATTTTCATCATCACCTTCTTCACAATCATGCAAAGTTCCAGGAGGATAAACAGTATGAAGTTTACTCAAGATTTCTAAAAATTCGTTCAGCGATTTATTTTTTAGTCGAGGTTTATTGTAGTGGTTTTGATTATATTCTAACCACTTTCGATAGTGTTTTTCGACACCGCCCATTTGTCCTTCTCCCACCCAACAGATGCGTGCTAAAACATGCGCAGGCAATTCGGTTCGAATCAATTTTTCCATATATTTTCTAAAATCAAGATTGGAAAACCGAGGTGTGTAACCAGGGAAAACAATACTCACCCGAAATGAATAAGGATCAAGTGGTTCACAGGTTGAGCAGTCCGCTTCGGTACAAACCGGCATAAAATTGTCTGTCGATTTTCGAGGGCGAAGGAGGGCATGTTCGATCACATAAAATCCTTCTTCGCTAAATTTTTCATTTAAAAAATCAATCAAATATTCAATTGCATCAAGGCGATCATCTGATGAATTAAAGTATTCAATCCGTCGTCCAACAACTTCGCCGTCAGGATCAATGATGTTAAAGTAAAACCGATTATCAATCGTTTCGAGGAGTTGATAATTTTGTAGAAACATGCCCAACTCGATGGATTGTTTCATTTCTTCGATGGCAGCATTTTCATTTTCATAGTGCAAACTTCCACTCAATAATATTTTTTCATTATCGGTATCGATGACTCGCCAACGTAATTCACTTTCATTGTCATCATCTTTTTCTTGATAAATATCATATTCGATATGAGAAAGATTTCGTCGTTTGTAATTCGAAATTCCAGCGAGTCGTGCTGCACGATGAACAACCCCTGAAACATTGATTTGTTGAATTGGAATATTAATATCAGTTTGTGAAAACCACAATTTATTTTCAATCGAATTGCCGTTTTCGTCTTCCACCATTTTATTGCAAAAGTCAAATCCACTTGCTCTATTTTTACTGATAGTTTGGTACTCTTTGATAAAATCAACTTTATCCCGAATCAATTCTCGATCAGCTCGTTTTCTTTTAAAAAGCCGATGCATCAAAATCACATAATCATTAAAGCTTTCTCCAAAGCGAGCTAATAAATGATCGAGTAACCGATTTTTTCTTTTCGTAAAAAGATCAGAAAGGTCAGAATCGTTTCGTTCGCCTACCACTTCGGAGAATGTCTCTTCCAAATTTTCGTAATCAAAAAATAAATTCTCTATGCCTCGTACCTCTTTTATTTTTTGAGTGAAAAATGTTTTTCGACCTTCGTTGGTCGGAGAAAGTAGCTTTGGAATATTGGCTAATTGAGAAAAATAATTCGCTAGGATTTGATCAAAAAATAAAAGATATCCTTTTAATTGTTGGGATTGAATTTTTCTTTCCTCTGTTGCTTCGCTTGGTAAACCTGCTTGGCTGATTCCATAAGTTTGAGGAAAATCATTTTGAATAGAAGTGAAATTTTCCAAGTTTTTAAACTTGCCCAAAGGCATTGGAAGGTCTAGTTCCGTTTTAGAAACTTCAATTAACTGTTCATTTTCAGTTGCATGCAATGCCAACAAAATTTCATCTCGTTCCTCTTTTTGCGGAACGAAAGGAATATTTTCTTTAAAGAAGTTGAAAACAGATTTTGGGGAATTTGCCTCTGTAATTGTATTGCCTTCTTCGCCAATAGGCAGGTTATTAATAATTGATTTAGTCAAATCTAAAACAGGTTGGTGTCCCTCTTTTATCTTTAAACACCATTTGTAACCTTGTTTTTCAATCTCTTCTTTTGATGGCCGATCGGCTGGATTAGTATAGTTTAAAAATATTTTTCTAATAGTTTGCACACCTTCGATATTCATGATTACCCGCATCACATCAGAGATAAAAACTTCTGATCGAAGTTTCGAATTTTCTAATTCGTCATCGTCAATAAAACCATTTTTTAATAAAGTTCCTTCGAATATTTCCTCAGGTGCTTTTCCTTTTTTTAGTAAATCATTGACAGAATATCGTTTAATATTTGGAGTTAAATATTGTTCTATCTCAAAAAGGATTTGCGCATAGACTGCTTCAATATCAGCATCGTTCACCAAATCTAAATCAGCACAAATCATAATTGGTTGCTGTGGAACGATCGAAATATTTTCAAGGTCTTCGCAGAGATTTCTATTCTGATGATAAACTGCTCGAACTTGATTTTTGACATTCGTGATTTGAGTTTTGGTTAAATTCTCGTCAAGCTCCAAGCGAATATTATATAAACCATTTAACTCAATTTCTTTAGTTTGGTGAGTTTTGTCTTCTAATTTTTTAACAATTTTACTGTCTTTGCAATCGACTAAATAATTCACTTTTGCTTTTGATAACCAAGCATTTTTCACTTCAGGAATATCAATCAATAATTTTCGATAATCATTTTCGGTGATAGGAGAGGAAGGCAAAATTTTGGCAGCACTCAAAAATTGAGCATGCATGTTTTCCAAATTATTTTCTTTAGAAGCCAATAAATTTTCAATCGGGTAGGAAGTTCTATTTCCTAAATCCGTAATGGCATAACAAAGTATTTCCAAAATGGTAATACCTGGATCATGCGAATTATAATCCGTCCAAAGATCACTTCCCAGTTGCTCAATATATTTCAAACCCTCTGTGCGAAGGAATTCATAATCTTCCGCAAGATGAACTGGTTTTGCTTTTGATATGGTAATTGGTTTTATCATAGACAAACGGAATTGGCTTGAGTTTGATTAATGGTGTGGCTCTCGGTAGAAACTAAAATTGCTCTGGAAGTGCTGGTTTCTACAATCTCTAATTTATTTGATTTGATCCCATTTTCATCTTTATGATACATGTAAAAATTGGTGACAAAATCAACATATTCTAAGCCATCAATAAAGTGAATCAAAACGCTTTTGTGAATTTGTCCCCCAAAATGAATTTCTCTTCCTTCGTCAAATGCCCACGGAGTCAAAAACTTTTTGATGTCCTCATTGAGTTGTTTTTTATAAAAACCAAACTCTAATGTTTTATGAAATGCTACGTCAAGTTCTAATACAACTTCTTCATAATCAGGGTTTTGTGCGACCACCTTAGTGAACATGGAGGATTTTTTATTTAGAAAATTCTCGATTTCTGAGAGGGTATTCGAACTCACTTTTGGTTTTAAAAAATTAGAAGTATTTCTATTTTTTAGATTAGGGATAATGATTACGTAAACATTGCCTGGAGAAAACTCATTCGTTGATGAAGTATGATTCACGCATTTTACTTTGTAGATTTCTGGGAAATTTTCCAAGACTAAATGCTCGTAATCCCAAATCGAAACAGCTCGGTTTTTATGTCGGAGTCGTTCACTAACTCGAGTGTAAAACTGAGAGGAACTTTCTTGGGTATTTCCTCCAAATGAATCATAAGGTTGAATGACTTTTTTGACACTTGGCAAGCGATTAACCATCTTTGAAATAGTCTCGGAAGGTAAAGCGGTGGCTAAATGTAATGGATCATTATTTTTATTTTCAAAAACAACCTGTAGAGATTGACCATGAACGCCGATGAAATTAGCGACAGCATCCGTCTTTTCTTTGATGGCTAATCGCAACCAATAATGATCTTCATCAAGTAGCGTATTATCATCGGTAGCTTCTTTTGGTAAAATTAATTTTACGATTCCTGAAGTCAATAATTGATTGGTATGATCTGCCAAAAGGTGATTCTCATCCAGCGGTTTCCAATGGTTGTGAACCAAAACACTCCATTCAATATCTTGTTTTTCCAATTCAGGATTAGCACTTCCTTCATCCAATTGCAAGAGCAAACTCAAAGATTGATTAGGTTCAATGTTTTTTAAACCTACATAGAATTCTCCTTCAAATTCTCTTTTTGGGAAAATTGTAATTGTATTGTTATTGTTTTTTGAGGAGGAGTTATTTAAAAATGGAATTTCCTTTTTTAAATAAGGATGCTCTTCTGAATGACCAAAAGGATGCAAATGAAAAAGTTGAATTTCTCGGTCTTCAAAACTAGTTTTATCAGCAACTGTTGCATTCAATTTTACATCATCTGTCGTAGCATGATAATCTAAAAAAATAGATTCCAAAGTAGGCGTGTAAGGTTCTTTTGGTAAACCGATTTTATCATTCTCCACCTTTTTCGCAATGGCAACTGCATACAAACTGGTGAATTGGGAATGCCCAAAATCTTGGCGCAAAACCAAACGGATGAATCCATCTTTGGTTTGTGTACTCAGTTTAAATTTTCGTCGTTTTCCTCTTTTTCTTTTCTTATTTCGAATCCAAGTATTTCGTCTAGTTCTTTTTCGAACCAGCTTTTTTCGCTCTGCTCCATCTTCAAAGAATCGAACAGTTTCTCTACTTTTTATCAATCTAAGATGGCTTTGTCGGTATCTTGGTTTTGCTTTTTTTGATTTGGGACTTAATCTGAAACCTTGTTTTTTATCATCTACTTGTTCTTCATCATTCGCCATGAAATCGATAAAAACATTTTTTTCAGGATTAGAAAGTGATTTATTAAACCAATCAAAATCAAAAGTTTTGTTCCAATTATTTCCACTTAGAATTTGGATTTTTCCTTTGAAATCTTTGTTCTGAATATCCTTGAGTGGGTTTTTATATTTGTTGTAATGAGAACCAAAACTATAGGGTAAGTTTTGCCACCTCATTTTTAACTTAAAGGAATTTAACTTTTTGGTAAATGCTTCTTGAGAACCAAGATAGAAATTAGCATTTTTTTTCGGAGCAGCACCGAATGGCATAAAAGGTTTGGATGGATCTAATTTTCCAAAATCATTTTCCAATAACAAAGAATTCACACCTGTGACGAGTGTTTCAATTTTTAAAGAAGTTAAGTTGCTGTTTTCTAACATGGTGTACACGTCAGAATTATTTAACAAAATTCTAAGCATCGGGGCGGTCGAATTAAATTCTCCAGTCAGCACCTCAGACTCAAACGGAACGATTGCTTCCTCTTCATTTGGGATAACTGTAATGAGTTGCATCAAATAATTATTGGAGGATCCAGCTACTTTTTTTATCGAAGATTTTCTACGCAATGCAAATGGACCTAACCAATCCTCTTCTCCGCTAGCATAAATTTCAAAGCTGTTTTTTATTCGATTTGAAATACTTTCTAAGTCATCTAAACTTGATAAAGTGAAGTTGATAATGATTTTTCGAGTACCTTCTTTTAATGCTAAAATAGGCGAGGCGAGGGCAAGCCCTGGTGTGCTGATGGGTAAATCTAAGTTCCCAAAGGCATTCCAAGAATTTCCATCTTCGATAGGTTCTTCCCCCATTCCATCTTCTGAATTAGATACGGATGCGAAATGGATAGAATTGTTTTCCCGCCGGATCGTTCGCAATAATTCGACTTGAGCTTTGTTTAGAATAGTATCTTCTGCTGCTACATATTCCATTGGATTACCTGCTTCATCTTTGCCAGCATTGAATCTAGTTCCTGCTAAAATCATTTGCTCATTAGCATTTTTGGCTAATTCAAAAATAAGGTTAACTCGATCAGGAGTTTCTGATTTCTTTTGGAGTTGTAATACCTCTTTGTAATAAAAATCAAGATGGGTTTCGGTCAGATCATTGAGTTGATTTTGAGCAAATTTGAATAACTTTAAGAAGCATAAAAACAACGTAAAGTGAGGATCATTATTCGAAGCATTTTCAATTTCTTCGATGGATTGTGAATTGATTTTTTCAAAAAAAGCTTGCCAATTGTTTTCTCCTTCTTCTTGGTTGGCAGGTAAATCGAAAAACTTTATTTGCTCAGCATATCGATAAGCGAATTGTAAAAGATCCTCAGTTGATCGGTCATCTAGCGGCGCATAGCTTGGTTCCAATGCTTTTTTGAAGCGTTGAGTTTGGTTATAGCCATCTCGTTGTAGAGGATTTTTATGTTCGCAATTTTTTTCCATTGGTTATATTAAGCTGCTTTTTTTGGGAATATGGTTTTTTAGTTTGTTTTTTGTCGCAGAATGGGCTGATTATTATGAGTTTTTAAGATTACTTATTTTATGAAAAATCATTAGAATCATTTTGCTCATTAGAATCTCTGACAAGAAATAAACTATACTGATTTTTCCTTTTTATAAAAAGGAAAAACAAAGTTTGATCTTGAGTTAGTGATTCTGATTTTGTAATTAACAATGATTAAAAGTTTCCCTTCATTTTGATCATTTTCAAATTCAAGGGTCTCCATATCGATTCTTGGTTCATGGTATAAAATGGCGGTTCGAACTAAATCGGTGATAAAAGTTTCGAAAGTAGTGTCCATCGATTCAAAAACTAAATCACTTAAATCGCAGCCATATTTTGGCAACATGATTCGTTCTCCCAATTTTGTGGAAAGCAGAATTTCTAAGCTTTGATTAATATCCGTTTGATCAGAAACTAACTCCACCGTTTTTGATTTTCTATCAAATTTAGGAGGGAAACTCCAGCCTGTTCCAAGAAATGTTTTTTCTAAATCCATTTTTTTTATTAAATGTAATTGTATTGTTATTCTTTAAAATTTTATCCAATCATTACTGTAAATGCACCAAGTACAATTGATCCTCCATGTGCTGTGGAATCACCCATCCTAGCTGCTGGTTTTCCTCCGATCATGACTGTTGCTGAACCAACTACAATGCTATCAGGTGGTCCGACACAAGTACAGATATCTCCAATAACTGCTGCTGGCATTCCTGCAATTAATACAGTCGGAACACCAGGGCCTACGATTGGTCCTCCAACATGGGGGACAGGGCCTGTGGTCATTGGGCAAACATGCATATCTGTTATTCTAGCTGCTGGTGGCATATTATATTTTTTAAAAAAATTAATTGATTTGAACTAATGAACCTTTGACAACTGCTATCGCACTTGTCGATAATTCTGCTCCTGCATTTCCCGAAATTTTTGCTTGGGCAAGCGCTGAAATTTCAACATTTAATCCATCCGCTTTTAAATCTCCTTGTGCATTTAGGATAATATCTTTGGCACTATTTATTTCAATTCCATCTTCATTCATAATTATTTTATTGCCATTTTTATCTGACAATTCAATAGAAGAATCGGTGATCAAAACTTGATTATCTTGGTCGTTTTTGATAGTGATGGATTCCTCGTCATCGTTAAAAAGAATTTTCATTTTGCTTCGAGTAAAAATTCCTTTTTCATGATTATCATCTGATGCAACTAGTGGAGCAGGTTTTGCGCTGCTATTCATCATTCCTAAGATGATGGCATCATTTGGATCATCATTGATAAACCCGACAATCACTTCATCCCCAATTTCAGGTCTAAAAAAAGTTCCTCTATTCTCTCCAGCATCAAGGCAGGATACTCTTGCCCAAATGCCTTGTTCCTCAGGATTTATCATAGGTAGTCGAACTAATATTCTTTCTTCTCCATCTGGGTCGTCTTTTAGTTGAGTAACCAATCCGACTTGTAATCCTTGAATAGCAGGGAAAAGTCCTGAGGCTTCTTTTTCACTTACTTCATAAGTTTCTGTAAACCATTCTGGGTTCATTCCGAATTGAATATAAGTGATCCAATTACCATCTTCCACTTGATGTTTAATGGCAGAAACGTAAATTTTTCCATTGAACCTTTCTCCAAATCCATCTAGTTCGATGGTATTAGTTGGGGTGATTTCAGCATTACCTTGGATACTTAAATTACCTTGGATTTTCGCCATGCGATTTCTTAAAAGTTGAGCATCAGCCCATGCCTGTAATTCCGCTTGATCGGTTTTTCCCCCATGAGAAATCACATAAGGATCCGTTCCAATTACATCAGCTAAATCTTCCGCACTTAAATTCCCCATTCCATCAATGCTTGGTTCTTGGGCTTCTGCTACAATAATTTCTTGATCACCAAAATCCCAACCTTGAGCAGTTACATTTTTTAATTGATCTCTTGCATCAATGGAGGCATCGAAGGAATAAACATTAGTTCCAAATTGTAAAGTAAATTGAGCTCCTAAATTTGGATTAGGCGCTTGAACAATAATAAAATCATCATCGACAAAACATATTTTTCCATTCGCTTCCACTCTTGATAAAACAAAATCCCAATCGGTCGAACGATATTGGACTAGTTCAGGATGCTCTAAAACAGTATCTTCAAAGCTAAGAGAATGGTCTCCATATTCACCCATGATTTCAGACATTACATCACTATCTTTTGACTCATAGAAATATTTACTTTTTCTACCTACTGTCATTTTGATGGCTTTGTTTTTTGCTTCCACCATCAAAACAGAATCTCCATTTCTTCTAATTTTGATTCTGATTTTTGTAATTATTCCTTTGAAAACTACTTCATTATCACCATCATACCCTAAAGCAATTTCAATTTCATTTCCAGGTTTAAAATCATCACTATCAGTTGCTTCAAATTCTCCAGTTGATGGATCACCATCTTGCAGCATAATTGATGCGGTGGGAATTCGATTAATTTCTTTAGTTACATCTAACGAGATAACTTGATAGGTTGATGAAATTTCACTTCCATCTATGTTTATTTTGAATGAAATCATCCCGCCTTTTGGGGGTAAAATATTTTCTGCCATCTGTTTGTTTTATTCTTTTTTGTAAACCAATTATTTTTCAATTGGAGGGAAGAAGACTTGTTGTCCTACTTCAAGATTTCTAAAATTTTCGATCTCATTTACTTTTGCCACTTGTAAATAATATTTTGAATTACCATAAATTCGATGTGTCATTAAGGGTAAAGTATCTCCTTCTTTCACCGTTCGAATATGAGTTAAATCTGGAGAGTTTTTATTTTCTTCTTTTACTCGTAATTCTGTTTCTCTAAACTCTTCAAAGTAACAGGTAGCAGTTGCCCGCAGCGGTGTTCCATCAGGACGAAATAATTTGTAGGAGACACTCATCTTAGTGAGGCAACATTTGAATAAAAGTTTTCCCCAATTTAAAATCAAATATTTTGTACGATGAATATCACCGTCAAATCCCATGGTTATTTCTCTCAAGTTGTCAATATCAGGCTGCACACCATCTTTGTTATCCACTCCTCCCAAGCTTGGAAGTCCACCTAATCCAGGTATGGAAATAGAATCAGGAATTGCTCCTGTTCTATCGAACAAAAAATCGAAGTTTAGTTTTTGTGGAAGAATGCGATTGAATAGAAGTTCTTGACCGCTGGAACCTGGTTGTTGCGTATTCGCAAATTGAACTTGATAGTCAAGAGAATATTTATCAGGATTAAGTTGTACCACCATCTCACCAGCCTTTTGGGAAAAATTAGTATCCGAAAAAGCCATTATCTTCATCTTAGGTGTTCCTGTTAAATTAAAAATCATCGCTCTTTTTTATTTTTTAATAATTTGGAAAAATGCTCAACAGATTCTTTGATAATTTCTTTCTTCATTTCATTAAGCTCAGTATTAGTAATATTATTTTGTGTTGAATTATTTTGGCTAGGCTCGATCGTAGTTTTGATGCGGAGCTCTTTAATTTCAATCATGATTTTATCCGATTTTTAAAAGTGAAAAGTATTGATAATTTAATTCGATTGATTCGATGGCTAATTCATTTCGTTCAGCATTGAGTTCTGACACCGACCATTTGACTGGATAGGCATTTACAATATTCCAAGTCATTATAGGTAGATGCTTTTCGTTCAATAATGAAACAATTAAATTGATAGGTTTTATTTCCATATTATTGAAAGTATCCATGCACCAATTGATCAATTGAGAATGAACAAACAATCCTCTTTTTAAAGTCAAGTTGGCGTATTTGGATCGCACCGGTAATTGATGAACAAATCTATTTTCTCCACCTTCTTTGTAAGCCTCTGTTTCCATCATTACATCCAATCCAGAGACTGACTGAAACATAACATCAGGTACTAATTTTAAATCAATAAAGTTGACCAAAAAGTGAAAACTAACTGGCGGATATTCTAAACTTTGAATTGGCATTTTTTGAAAATATTAAATATCAAATCCCTCAAAAGTATTTGTTTCAATACCAGAGGCTGAGAAAAAACGAGCGGCTAGAAATGACTCTGAACCACTCGGTAAAACAACTATTTATTCATTTTGTATAACTAGCCCTTCATGCGCCAATTCTAATGTTTCAATTGCTACTTCATTTCCATCTGATTTCAAATCAGTAGATTGCACTTTGATAGGGAAAGCATTTTTGATTTTCCAAACCACTACAGGTTCGTGATTTTCATTTAAAAGAGATAAGGTCAAATCTCTTCTTTCCACAGTATTCAAACTAGTTGTATTGAACCAATCAAAGAATTCATTGTCGCCTTGAAAAGTACCTCGCTTTAAAGTGATATTGGAATACTTGCGCATGCCAGGCTGTTTGGTTTTATGATATTCGGGACTTGCCCCATGTCGATATTCGATCACTTCTGTTTCTACATCTAAACCTGAGACTTCTGTAAATCCGATCTGTGTTCCTCCCCATTCAACTTGAAAATGGAATTTTGGTAATGGATATTCTGCCATGATTATTTTTAAGTTTTATTTTTTATAAAAAGAAATTTAGAAAAGGGTAGCGGTCGAAAAATTAACCGTTTACCATTAATCATTTACCATTAACTCTCCTGCATTTTATGAGAAAATTGAAGGATGATAAATTCAGCTGGACGAACTACTGCCATTCCAATTTCGACAATCATTCTACCTTCCAAAACATCAATGGGAGTCATGGTAAGACCTAATCCAACTCTTACAAAAAATGCTTGTTCTGGTTTTGCGCCAGCTAATGCTCCTGCTCTCCATTGGAGGGTTAAAAAGTTTTCGATCATTGCTCTTACCTTAACCCAGGTATTAGCATCATTTGGTTCAAAAACAAATTGAGCAGTTGCTTTTTTGATCGACTCTTCTGCCATGTTGAAAAATCTTCGGCTAGAAACGTATCTCCATTCATTATCATTTCCAGCAAGGGTTCTTGCTCCCCAAATTAAAGTTCCTTTTCCAGTAAAAGATCGAATAGCATTAACTGATCTTCCTGAATTTGGATCAACATTATAATTGGTTTGATCTTCGTCAGAAATTTGCACCAAAGGCTTTACTATAGCTGAAACACCTACATTCGCCGGAGCTTTCCAAACACCTCTTGTACTGTCAACCCTTGCATATATTCCAGCCACGAACGGACTAGGCGGGAGGTCAATTTTTAATCGTCCAATAGTTGATTTTAGGGAGTTGACAAAAAGATTATTTACAATTGCATCACCCTCGGAATCTTCCCAAGTTGCTCCATCCAAAGTTCCTAAAGCATTGGTAAATGTTACATCTCCTGTTCCATAATCAATTCCAAAATTATAAGTCAAAACTGATTTTAGCCAAGGATAATATGCTGCACCATATTTTAGGTTATCACCTAAGTTTGCATTATTTTGAATATGGGTAACAGGCAGATGTGGACTTGCTTGCGATGGTGCTAAAGTGTTATTCATCTTTACATCAACAATCGTAAAACGATCTTGCAATCTCGCACACTCATTCAATGAACTTTCATACAAAGAATAATAATCTGCTGGAGTTAATACTGCGGCATCTGGGAAAGCATAAAGTGTAATTTCATCCACTTTTTTTGCAATAGCCAAACCTCCAGTATTCACAGCAGACTCAGTTGCATCCATTCGATTGAGTGCAACAGCATCGCCATAATTTCCTACAGAAATAATGTAACATGGTCCGCCACCATTGGCAAAATATACTTGCATGGAATGATACATTTTGTAAGGAGATGAACTTCCTAATGTTGCTGTCCGTGGTGTCGTCAATACCGAACCATCAGCCTGTGGAATATCCACAAGAGTAACATTGATTGTTTGGGAAGGAGGGCCACCGAATAAAAATTCATATTGCCGCATTGAGGTTACTCTAACAGCAGTTCCTAATAAGTCGTCAGGTGCCTCTTCTTCTGCTTTTTGAGTATAGCCGATGAATGCTGGGATAGCAGTTTCAACTTGGGCAACGGAGGGTGGGAACTTGGAAATTTCTTCAATATAAACTCCCGGGGTTTTGTAAACGCCTGCCATAATTTTATGATTTTGGTTTTTTTAAAGATTTTCAAAATAATGTAAATGTATTGTTGTAAGGATTGAGTTTTTGGAAAACCTAGAACTCAAATCTCAAATATTCAAATCAAGTTTCCTCTTCTTTAGTGACGATAACTGTTTCTCCTGATGCTTCATCTACTACATGAATTTCTTCTACTCGTTGACCCGTACTTGAAATACTTCTAAATTCTAAATCAAGTGCTCTCAGTTTATACATCACAAAAGGTAATTGTTTGCCTCCCATCATACTCCATAAATGATTAGCTTCTTCGAAAGATGGAGAATATAATTCCATCAATAATCTGAAGTTTTCAAATCGGTCTAACTCATTTATTCCAGAAAGAATTGGATCAGTATTTAATTCTGTAAAAACATTTTTTGATTGAAAAAAACGAATGACTCGAGATAAATAAGTCATGGCATTTTCATATAAAAATGAATTACAAGTAATCAAAATATAAAGGTTTACATGCACTTTTGGATTGTGATAATCTATTGTAGTTTGAGGAGTATTTCTGGTAAAGTGTGCATTGTTTTTTAAAATCGATTCTTCTTCCACTCGTGCTACCGTAATCACAATTTTATCATCAGTAGTAATGTCAACGGAATTTGGACGATACTTTTCGCCTTCATGAAATGCGATATTTCCAATGACGACTCTCTTGGAATCAACTCCGTCTTCTACGAAGCTGTCTAAGAAATTTTCCAATTCGTTTGATAATATTTTTAGAGTTTGTAAGATCATTGTTATGCAATAAATTACTGGCCCAAAAAAGTAATTAACTTTTTTAGAAAAAAATTGTTAAATGTGGAAATCAAAGAGAAAGAACAGTTACTGTTCAATCATTTTGATTAAAAATTATAACGAGTAAAGAAGTGAAATCCAATTTTATAGAATTAAGAGGTTTGATCTAAAAGGCAAAAAAAAAGATTAAGGTTTAAGGTAAAATTGGAAGTAGTTTGAATGGATGTTCATTTGGTTCTTCTTTATTGTCAGGCTTAATATATGATAATTGTTTACCAAATATAATAACAAATTTTTCATTTCAAAAAATAATGAATAGAATTTTTTATAATAAATGCAATTCATAAGATTTATTCCATCTAGTTAGAATAAATTATAGAAATAAAACCAAAGGCAAGATTATATTAAATTAATGAATAGCTTGGAACAATAGGATTAGAAATCTGATCTCAAAGAACAGACCGATCTTCCTCCAAAATTTATTTCATTTTCTCCTAATCTATGCTTAATTTCAACCCAAACTAAAATATAGAAATAGACGTGGAAGAATTAAAAAATAAAATATCAAATTACGTTACTCTTTCCCCAGAGGATTTAGATTTTGCTACTGGATTTTATAAAAGAAAATCTATAGCTAAAAATGAAATTTTAATTCAGCCAGGGCAATTTGTAAAACATTGGTATTTTGTAGAAAAAGGCTGTTTGTGTTTTTATTCTCTAAAAGATGGGAATGAAAAAGTGTTGGAATTTTTTACGGAAAATGATTTTTTCACCGATATATATTCTTACCTCAAAGAGAAACCAAGTAACGTCTACTTTCGAGCGACTGAACCCACAACGATTTTATACATTACCAAAGAGGATGTACAAAAATCCTACGATCATTCTCATCAAATTGAACGTTGGGGAAGATTAGCGATGCAAGATACTTTCATCCAAACCTATCGAAGAGTAGCCCATCTTAATTATCTTTCTAATGAGGAACGATATCTTCGACTCATTGAGGAACGTCCTAATCTTTTACAACGAGTCCCTCAGTATATGATTGCTTCTTATTTAGGATTGACACCAGTTGGTTTGTCAAAAATTCGGAAGCGATTGAGTTTGATGTAAGATATGTTTTAAGATGGCTTTCGACTTAGTTCTATTTTGAATTCTCTACCGTACATTTTTTGATAAAACATTGATACCAATAAGGTATGAAACAACTTGAATCATTGATCAAGCAAATGGCTTCGAATCCAAAAGTGATTTTTCTTATCGATGGATTTGGAGCGTTGTTGTCTGTATTTTTGCTTGGTGTCGTTTTAGTGCGATTGGAAAGTTTGATAGGAATGCCTCAACAGACATTATTTTTTCTAGCAGGCATCGCAGTATTTTTTACAATTTATTCTTTCTTCTGTGCTTTTCGAATTAAAAAAAATTGGAGAGTTTTTTTAAAGATTATCGCCTCATTTAATCTTTCCTATTGTATCCTTACCTTTTCTTTATTGCTTTTTCATCAAGATCACATAACTAATATTGGTAATGTTTATTTTTTGTTAGAAATCTTGACAATAGCAAGTCTGGCCCTTTTTGAATTTAAAGTAGCTAGAACTAAAATTGATCTGAATTAATTTAGACCTACCAGCATTCTTCAACCACTTCTGTTAATAAACCAATAAAGTTGCCCTTGAGATTTTATGGAACTGTTAAAAATCAAACGATTAAAATTCATAATTGCAAAGATATCCTATATTTGAAAAAAAGACATCCAGCAGTTGGAACGTCCTGGAATTTTCAAACTAAAACCATCAAAATTAATAGTTATGAATGCAAAGTATTTATTTAGCCTAATTGGAATATTGATAATATTGACAAGTTGTTCTAATCAAAAAGAGTCAGATCCAACTATAAAAAGTCAAGCTAAAATAACTAACCTTAACTTGGGAAATCAAAAGGAGATCATTTGCCTTGTCGCAAATTCTGAAATCAATGAATATATCCATGCGACTAAGAAAAAGAAAGAATTTAACAATACAGAGTATTTAAAAACACTTATTAGTTTAAATGAGCAATTAAAAGATGATTGTAATTTTAATGAAGCAGCTGAAAAATTTAAAACATATATCAATTCCGATCTTTTTATAGCTGAGGCAATGAAATTAACATTGAGTAATAATTTTCAGGCAAAAAAAATTGAATTGATTCGTACGGCAAAAAATGAAGAAGAGGCACTTGAAGAGATAGTCAGAACAATGGCCGAAATTACTTATCATCAAGAAAATGATAAAATGAAGATGTACAGTCGTTCTGCTATTCAACGACTTAACGATTTCAATAAAAATACTTTAGAGCTGAGACGAAACGTCTCTTATCATTTTCCTACCCACTTTTTGATTAATGAAAAATTGTTGAGTCCCCCTAAAATGAATTATGCAGGTGTTGTGATTTCAGGTGGTAGTGAAGTTGGTTCAACGAAGGAAAAACAGATAGCAGCCAGTTATAGTAATAATGTAATTGCAGCTTCTACTAAATTAACGATTTATGTGAAGACCATTGAATAGCAATTTTCCATGTTGAATAAAATTACCTTCGTCGGAGAAAGAATTTTTCACTTCAACAATCGCTCAGAAAGTAGGATCAGGAGTTCCTCTTTTCGTTTTAAAGCAAGAGGAATCTTATTTCCATTTTTCATTTCTACTAGATTACCATCACTTGATGAGATTTTTTTGATGTGATTTATATTGACCACATGCGATTGATGAGACCTGAAAAAGCAATCCATAGGTAGCATTGATGCAAAATGTTTTAATCCTTTGGAAGCAGTAATAGAATCTTCGTTGATAATATGAAAAGTAGAATAGTTTGCACTTCCTTCGATATGAACAATGTTGTCTATATTCAGAAAGGTGGTGGAATTGATATTCGAAATCGCAATCTGCTTGTTAGGTTTAGGAGTTAAATTTTGTGTTAAAAATTTTAATTGTTGTTGCAATTGATCCATGTTATCATCTTGCTTTATTTTTTTGACTGCTACTTGTAATTGGCTAGGTTCAATAGGTTTGAGTAGATAATCCAAAGCATTAACCCTAAAAGCTTTTAAAGCATATTCACTAAATGCGGTAGTGAATATCAAATGAAATTTTATGGGTAATAATTCCTCTAATAATTCAAATCCTGTATTTTCTCCTATAGAAATATCTAAAAAAACTAAAGCCGGATTCATCTCTTCAATTATCCTTTTGCCTTCAATAATGTTAGCTGCTTCTCCAATTACTTCAATGTTAGGACAGTATAATTCTAAGAGTTTTGAAATAGATTCTCGGGCGTGTTTTTCATCATCAATGATGATGGTTCTAATTGTTTTCATGAGAGGGTGTTTTAATTTTTATAGTTATTGTGACAACTGTTCCATTAGGTATTCCCGTTGGGTCATGTAGTATTTTGATTTTAACTGCATTATTAGAATTTGCGTCTAATAGTTCTAGTCGTTTTTGCGTAATAGTCATTCCGACTGATTTATGTCGGTTGGATTTTTCTCCGGAATCATTTTTTCGATAGCCAATTCCGTTGTCTTTTACAGTAACTACTAAGTTACCATTATCTCTGTTAAAACTTATATCTACCTTTCCATTATCTTCCTTTTGGGCAAGTCCATGAACAACTGCATTTTCTACATAAGGTTGGATCAGCATGGGAGGAAATTCGATAAACTGATCTTCTAACAATTCATTTACATTTATTTTATAATCAAACCGTTGGTCAAATCGCTCTCTTTCCAAGGCTAAATAATTATCCAAAATACTTACTTCTTCTTCCAATGAAATTTCTCCTTTGACCGAAGCATTTAAATTATGTCGAACCAGCCGAGCGAATCGAGAAAGATATTCTACCGCTTTTTTTGTATCATTTTTTAAAATAAAATTCTGTATAGAATTCAAGCAGTTAAAAATAAAATGCGGATTCATCTGTGCTTGAAGGGCAGATTTTTCTAAGTTAGTCATTTGTAGTTGAATGGCAGTTTCCCTTTTGATTTGATCGGTTCGATATTTATAAAATCGATAACCGATGAACCCCAATGTCAAAAAACTCAATGTGCGAAACCACCAAGTAGCCCACCAAGGCGGTTGAATAGAAAAATCATAGACGGTACTTTGACTCCAATACCCATCTTCATTTTGAGCTTGTACTTCAAAGGTGTAATCATTG
>JBGCCY010000035.1:0-137747 GCA_045104975.1 Saprospiraceae bacterium | reverse complement strand
CTGATGCTCTAGCTTCACTTATGGATTTAAAAGTTCCTTTGGGCAATTTGTTTGAAAAAGCTTCAATTGCCTCTTGAACATTTTCTTCTATAAAGCCATTATTATCCACATCGAAATTTGGACTTAATGGTACTTCAGAAGCATTTTGAAGTTCGTTAGTATTACTTGAGTCATTATTAATAGTAACGTAATCTAAAAAATCATCCATGAGCATATATCGAATCACTCCAGACGCAGGATCAACAACCACAAAAGCAGAGTCACCTTGCATTATTTGATTCATATCTTCAAATTTAATTGGATCCTCATTTGGATCCAATGGCTTTACATGTAAAGTATTAGTTGGGTTATCAGTACCAATACCTACTTGAGCTTGCACTTGATTAAAATAAAAGGAGGCGAAAAGGAATAGGGCGAACCCTAAAATTTTTCTCTTTTTCATGGATTGTGTATTTAATGGTTATGTATATATGTTATAAAAAACCATGCCACTAAGAATGAAATAATTAACATATAAAGTAATATTCTTTATTTTCCTATGTGAAAACTTACTTTTTTTACTATACTTAAAGCTTTATTCAATAAAATAAATTACTAAAAAGTAGCAATAGATTATCTCCTCAAAAAAACTATTTCTACTTTTGCGGTTATGATTTCAGCAAATAACATTTATATTAAATACGGAGACCGAGTCTTATTGGATAAAATCAATCTTGTGATTGGTGAAAAAGATAAAGTAGGTTTGGTGGGGAGAAATGGATCTGGAAAATCCACTATTATGAAGGTAATAGCCAGTTATATTAATCCAGATTCGGGGGAGGTAATTATCCCTGGAGGTAAGACGATTGGTTATCTTCATCAAGATATGGATCTTCCCAAAGGAAAAACTGTGATGGAGGAAGCTCTTACAGCTTTTGATGAGGTGAAAAAATTAGAAAAAAGGTTAGTGGAATTAAATGAAGAAGTGGCAACTCGAACAGATTATGAATCTGAAAGTTATTCTAATCTTCTAAATGAATTATCAGAAACTGGTGATCGCTTCCATATTCTTGGAGGAGAGTCAATGGAAGCAGACGCTGAAAAAGTTCTCAAAGGACTTGGATTCAAAAGCTCAGATATGAGTAGGCTAACTGACGAATTTAGTGGAGGTTGGCAAATGAGAATAGAACTAACCAAAATGCTTTTAATGCATCCAGATTATCTTTTACTGGATGAGCCTACCAATCATCTTGATATTGAGTCAATTATTTGGTTAGAGAAATTTTTGAAAAATTATTCTGGAGCAGTCATTACTATTTCTCACGATAAGCAGTTTTTGGATAATGTTACAAAAAGAACAATAGAATTAGAATGGGGAAAACTATTTGATTATAAAGCTTCGTATTCCGATTTTGTTCAATTAAGAGTGGAACGAAGAGAAATACTTGAGCAAGCCTTTAAAAATCAACAAAAGGTAATTGCTGAAAAAGAAAGAACAATTACTCGATTCATGGCTAAAGCGACCAAAACTAAAATGGCGCAAAGCATGAAAAAGCAATTAGATAAAGTCGAACGAATAGAAATTGATTCTGCTGATAATCGAGCAATGGTTTTAAAATTTCCACCCGCGCCAAGATCAGGGCAAGTTGCTGTTGAAGCAACCAATGTCAATAAAAATTATGGAAGTCTAGAAATATTAAAAGGCATTAATTTAAAATTAGATCGTGGAGATCGAATTGCATTTGTAGGTCAAAATGGACAAGGTAAAACAACTTTGGCAAGGATGCTAGTCAATGATTTGGCTGCTACCTCTGGCGAAATTAAGTTAGGTCATAATATTGAAATCGGATATTATGCGCAAAACCAGACAGAGGCTTTAGATTCAAAAGCTACTTTGTTGGAAACTATGGAAAATGCAGCTCCTGCTGAAATGCGCTCAAAGGTTCGTAATATTCTTGGATCTTTTATGTTTAGTGGAGAAGATGCAGAGAAAAAGGTTTCAGTTCTTTCGGGTGGAGAAAAAGCTAGAATGGCAATGGCTTGCTTGCTACTTCGTCCATTCAATTTATTAGTCTTAGATGAGCCTACTAATCACCTGGATATATTATCAAAAGATATATTGAAAAAAGCATTACAAGATTATGATGGAACCATGATCGTAGTTTCTCATGATCGAGATTTCTTAGAAGGGTTGACTAATAAAACCCTAGAGTTTAGAGATAAACAATTGCATACTTATTTAGGAGACATAAATTTCTTTTTGAAAAAAAGAGCGATGGATAATATGCGAGAAGTAGAAATGGCGACCAAGGCTAAAGCTCTCGCCACTAAGGATAATGAAAAACCAGAGTTGGATTATGAAACTAAAAAACGCTTGCAAAGAGCGGTGCAAAATGCGGAAAGAAAAATAGAAAAGTTAGAAGAAAAAATAGCTGAATGGGATTTGAAAATGGCGACTACTGAATTCTATGAACAACCAGATTCACAAAAACAGATTGAAAAATATCAAGATTTGAAAAAAGATTTGGAAAAGGCAATGGAAGATTGGGAGGAAGCGCAGGCTCAACTAGAGTAGTTTTCTCCGTAGCTAGACTTTCCCAAGTCTAGTTGCAATAACAAATATTTGTCTAACTCAAATTAAAAATCCCTTCTCTCGTCATTAAAAATGAAGAGAAGGGATTTTTTTTTCTTGGAAATTTTAATTGAACTATTTAAGTATCATGAAAATCTTGGACTTGAGAAAGCCCAGCTACGGGAGGGAACGCTTAAAAAAGACAAATCCATTCTTCCTACCAACTTCTTCAATACCCTCATATTTTCTCAACCCACCATCATTATTTACTTTCGTTACGAAGTAAACATCTCGATCAATTTCACCTTCCGTCAACCAAGAATAACTTCGATTTTCTTTTCTCAGGCCATCCTGTTTTTTGGTATAAAAAAGTGGAGCATAACTTTTAAAGCCTACATTTTTCACATAAACATCTTTCCCTTCCAAAGATTTATAAAATTCAATAACGGCATTTTGTGAGTAACCTTCAATTTTATTTATAAAAAATATTAAACTTAAAGTGATAAAAATAGCACTACCACTAAAGAGTAAAACAATACTTTTACGGAAAGAATATTTTTTTCCAAAACCTTTTCCCCAAAAAATAACAACTGAAATTAAGGTGGTGATAAGCAAAAATAATCCAGGAATGATATCCAAATATGACCAAGGGATTTCAGCTTCTAAATTTCCCAAAGCAAATAAGTCTTTTGCAAAAAGTGATTTCAATATTTCAATATTTTTTCCAACAAAAGGTACTGCAATAAAAATACTTGAAATCAAAAACCCAAAAAATAACAATGTAATTACAACTTTTGAGTTAAGTGTTTTTTCATTTTTAGAAATAGCAAAAAGATAAGTAGCAGATAAATAAGTCAAAGGGAAATAGCAGAGGGAAGAGTAATGGACTATTTTAGATTGTACAATGGAAAACAAAATCAGCACTACCCAAAATAAAATTAACATCCATTTTCGAAAATCAATTTGCCATTTTTGTGAATCTACATTGAGTAGGAGAGGAGACTCCCAAAGTGCTGGAATTGCAAAAATAGATGCAGGAAAACAACCCAATAAAAGTACTACAAAATGATAACCAGGGAAACCTCCATGGCCAGCATCAGGCGTACTAAATAAGCGAATTTGATAGGTGGTGAATTCTTTGATAAACCAACTTCCATTCATGATCCATTCTACTCCAAACCAAAGTGCTGTTACTAAAATTGCCGAAAAACCATAAATCAAAAGTTGCGAAATAGTAAAGTACATTTTGAATTTTACACTTATCCAATAAACGAATCCAGTCAAACCAACTAATAAAATTGCTGCTGGGCCTTTTGTCAAAACTGCCAACCCTAACAATACTCCTCCAAAAAATAAGTGCTTGTTTTTATCGAAAAATGATTTTACTTGTCCAGAATTTTCTTGATTTGAAAATACTATTATCAAGTAGTATAAACTACTGAAAATCAATAAGTTAAACCATGGGTCAATGATTCCAGAGCGAAAATATAAATGAGGTAAAATAGAACCCAAATAAGTCAAAACCCAAACCCATCCAAAGAATCGACCATGCAGTTTTTTCCCAATAGAGAATAAAAAAAGTAGCGTGACGATTCCACAAATCGCATTCGGAAATCTGGCAGCGAATTCGTTTACTCCAAAGAGTTTCATTGCCAATACTTGCATCCAAATAAACAAAGGTGGTTTTTCCCAAAAAGGTAAGTAGTCAATTTGTACATGAAAATAATCACCCGAAACAATCATTTCTCTGGCAGCTTCGGCGAAGTTAATTTCATCCCAATCAAAAAGGTGTACACCTCCTAAAAAAGGTAGGTAAAAAAGAATACCTAACAATACAATTACAAAATGATCTTTTTTTATTGCTCCTAAATTCCCCATTTTCTTAATTGATTCAATACCGCTCTAAAGTCTTTTGGAAGTTCAGCTTCGAAGGTCAAAGATTCATTTGTTGTTGGATGATTGAAGGTAACTTTTGCTGCATGAAGAGTTGTTCGACTCATGAGTGGCTTCTCCTCAAATACATCTTTGCCTCTGCGATATTTTTTCATTTTTAATTCTGAAAGTAAAAATGCATCCTTTCTACCGTACAAAGAATCAACGGCTAAAGGATAGCCAATCCGTTCAAAATGAACTCTAACTTGATGCGTTCTTCCAGTTTTAATATTCGCTTCTACGAGTGTATAATTTTTAAATCGCTCTACCACACGGTACAAAGTCAACGAAGGTTTTCCTCTACTCGCAATAATCATTCGACCTTTGTCTCGCATATTATTTGCAATAGGTTGATTGATTTCGCCTTCCTCTTTATGGACTGTTCCTTCTACTAAAGCAAGGTAAATTTTGTCTACCGTTCGAGCTTCAAATTGCATACTTAGATTTCGATGAGCTGCAGCATTTTTTGCAAAAAGAATTACTCCACTCGTTTCTTTATCTAAACGATGAACAACAAAAACATCTTCCAATCTATCTTTTAAAAAAGTAGTCAGGTTAGGACGTTCCGCAACAAAGCGATCAGGAATGGTTAGATAATGTGCAGGTTTATTTAAAACAATAATATCATCATCTTCAAAAATAATGGAAGGTCGGTTCTTCATGGAGGTAAAATTATTAATATCCGTAGGACGACTCTCCGAGTCGTTTCCAAGTTGTTTGTTTAACAACTCGGAGAGTCGTCCTACGAAGGCTAGAATAAAAGTATTTTTAAGAAAAAAGCAACTAAAGCAAAGAATACCATAGCCAATGCCATCAATTCAAATATCCGATTGGCTTCGGTCATCCCATATTTTTCTCTATCTTCTTTACTTGGTTGAAACATCTTTTTTAAATTTTATTTTCTACAATATCCCAAATTTGATTGACTCTTGCTTCCCAAGTATTGGAGTTAGCAACGTCTACGCATTTTTGGATTTTTTCTGGCGTTTGTTCTTCTATGGCTTGATCGATCAAATTTACAAATTGATCTTCACTTTCAGCAATATGAATCACATCTTTAAATGTTCGAATATCCTCTGAAAAATTAGTCGCAATCACCGCTCGACCAGCTGCGAGGTATTCATTTATTTTTAATGGATAAATACTTTTGGTCAAAGTATTGAGTAAAAAAGGAATAATCGCTACATCCATATTTTGCAGATAAGGTGGCAAATTACGAATATCTTTACTCCCCGTAAATATAATGTTAGGCATTTTATCCATTCCTAACTCATAGACTTCATTATTGTTAATTGGCCCGACTAGCAACAAAGTTTTATCAGAATGAACTTCGGCGATCTTTTTTATCAAAGGATAATTTACTCGTAAATCATCCAAATTTCCTACAAAACCAATAATTTTTGTATTGATATTTTTGATCTCTTCTGGTTTGTCAAATTTCTCATTTAACGTTCTTTCAAAGATATCAATGTCCGCCGCATTGTGCACTATATGAATTTCATTCGCATCTTTTTTCCAAATGTTTTTTAACTCGCGAGAAGTAACAATCGTCACATCTGCATTTTGAACTGCATTTCTTTCCAGATCAAAACCATGTTTAACAGTATAATCATTTTGAGAAATATCATCGATGCATTGGTAAATATTTAACAAGGGACTAAATTCATCCTTTGGCAAATATCCCGCATAAAACGGATTGTAACAATTCATGAAAATGTAATCCTTGATATTATTATCCTTGATTACTTTTTTGATGGTATCTAAAACTTTTCGATTATTTCGAGCTCGCATTTTATTATAGATTCCACCTTTGTTGATGAAGTTGATTGGCGGAACCATCGGCGGCAATGCTGCAAGGAAATTATCCTTATTAGGAGAGTTTTCTAATTGAGGAGGATGTTCGTAACGCATCCGATGCATCAACAAATCTGACTTTCTTTCTTTCGTAAATTCATCTCCATATCGACTCACAAAGTCTCGATAGGAGTAGGGCGGATTGATATAAAACACCCGATTGTTTTTGATGAACTCTTTGGAAAATGAAAACGAAACAGAAGAGTAGGGGTGATCCCAAGGAAAGAGGGTGAAGTAAATTATGTCAATATCTTTTCGCATCGTTTATTAACGGTTAACTGTGAATGATGAATGGTTAACGATGAAAATAGTTAGCCATTTTTATTTTTGAATTAATTGAGGTTGATTTATAGAACTGTTCAATATCCGTGGCAAGGTTTCAAACCATGTCAAGGCTTATGATCAAAACGTTAAACAAATTGCGTTTTATTTTTTCTTCAAAAAACCTTGAACTATACTCCATAGATTTTTATAAAACCAAGGAATCAAAGCTATTGGTCGCCAAGGTCGAACACCATACCATTTATAAAAAAAGGACATCTGAATAATGAACATCACGGAATAGGTTAAAAGTGTTCCGTAAACTGCCCCCATGATTCCATACTCTTTGATCAATAAATAATTAAAAATAATATTCAAGATCAATCCTAAAATAACAAATCGAAAATTGATCTTTGGTTTCCCTATCGAATCTAAAATGGTTCCAAATTGTAAAGCAAAGGGAACAAATAACGCAAAGAAAATGGTCACTCTTAAAATAGGAACCGATTCTAAATATTCTTCTTTTCCTAAAATAACAACTACAATTTCAGCAAATAAATAAATAAAAACCATTGCTGGAATAATCAATCCAAGGATTGCAGCAACTGATCTTTCGTACATATCTCGAACACCTTCCTTTCCTTGTTTAAGAGAGTTCTTAGCATTTTGTGGAAATACTACCGCAGCTATTGAAATGGCAGGAATATCCACTAAGTTAGTGATTCGAATCGCTACTTCATATAGAGAAATAGCATCAACTCCAACCATCGTCCCAAGCATAGTTCGATCGGTAAACTTGTAAATGATGGTACTTAGATTTGAGCCAAAAGTGAATTTTCCAAAATGGAATAATTCCTTTACCCATTTCCAATCTATTGTTTTGGAAAAGGCTAAATACTTTTTTACAAAAAAATATCCAACTATACTTGCAGCACTTGCAGCGAAGATCAAAAACAAAGACATTTCAAAAATATCAATAGTTATTCCATTCCAATATTTGTAAAATATATAAATAAATAAGGTGCCCTTATAGGTTAAACTTGACCAAAAAAAACCTTTGAAATCAAGGTTAGCTTGTAAAATATAATTGAATTGTAAAAATGGAAGTAAGACTATAGTCGTCAAACTATAATAATAAAACATTTGAATCAACTCAGGGTATTTTGGATAAAAATAAGAAGTGACAGGTTGGATTATCGTAAAAATAAGCAGGATAACTATAAAGGTGAGCACCAATGCATTAAATAAAGAAGCTGTATTAATCTTGGGTATTTCTTCTTTTGGAGAGGTGGTCAAATATCGAATAAGTCCGTTTTGAATAAGTCCAGTTCGACTTACTTCTATGACTGCAGCAAGAATTAAAAATTGAATCCATAATCCAAACTCCTCTTTTGACACAGCTCGCAATAATAAAAACATATTGCCAAAACCGATAAACTGACCGAAAACTCGTTCTAATACAGAGTAACTTCCTGACTTGATCCAATAAGATTTTTCCCCGTTGCTCATGTGTTTGTTTAGTGATGAGTATTGATGATTAAGTAATAAGCGGGATCAAAAAAAATCCCACTTATTACTTATCATTTATCACTTATAAAAAACTTTAATTCATATTTTTGAGATCAATCTTATTTAAGACTGAACCGAAGAATTTATCTTCTTTACTCAATAAGTAATCAATTGATTCTTTATCAATATCTTTAATTTCTGACTCAGCAGAGAAAACTGCTACAATTTTATCTGCAAATCTTACCAACTCACGGGTATCAGAATATTTGTTAAGTGAGGCACCTTCCAGAAAAATGTAATCATAGTTTTCTTTCAAATCGCTAATGAAATTTTGGAAATCTCGCCCTGCAAAAAATTCAGAAGGGGAGTGGCTAGTCCCTCTATTTCCAATAATATCAACATTGTCCAAATTGAACATATTGTTAATTTTTTTTGCTTCAAATTGATCTGCTAAATTATTTTCACCAATCAAACGAGTATGCAAAAGGTTGTCTTGAATCTTTTCATTAGACATTCTCGTCAAAGTGTTATTTTTAAAATTGGTATCAATTAAAAGGATTTTTTTATCCTTTAAAGTCAAGGTGTAAGCCAATGTCAAAATCAAAAAAGTTTTTCCTTCACCTTCTTTTGTACTAGTAATTAAAAAGGTGGAAGCATCTGATTCTTCAAAAGCATATCGCAATTTTCGCAGCGATTCCTTGAAGTTTTCTAGGTTAGTATTATCAGAAAAGGAAGCAAATAATTGTTTTAAATCAAGGTTACTATCTTTTACTTTATTCAATGAACCAATCAAATTCAAATTAGTGAATTTGTTAAATTGATTAGGTGTATTTAAACTCAAATCAAACAATGCTAATAAAAATAAAAGCACCGTCGCCAAAGTAGCAGTTAACAAACCGGCAAATCCTGCCATTAAATATTTGTTATCTGGAATCGGATCTTCTGGTGTATCTGCCCAATCTAAAGGTTCTAATTTAAAGTTAGATGATATGGTTTTAAACTCAGATTCGTTTACTCGATCCACCGTACTTTTATATTTCTTTCTTTCGATTTCAATTTTCTCTTCTAGATTTCTAGTGTAAGCTTCATCATTAATGAAGGCATTTCTCTGACCTCTTAATTTATCCAATTCATTATTGACAGATAGAATAGTTTCTTGAGCTAAAGTCAATTCAGATTCAGCGGTCACTCGTTTTGACAAAAATTCATCATCTTGATCCATGGTACCAGGATCATCTTTACTTTGTTCTTTGGCAATTCGCTTGATTTGTTGATCTCTTGCTACTTTTGCTAATTCAATTTGACTTTTAAGATTGTTATCTTGTTGTCCAGAAGAAATATACTGATCATTTAATTTTTTGATTCTTGCATCTAGATTAATGATTGCTTTAGAATTCAAAATATTTCCAGATTTGGTTTCTAATTTATATCGATCATTATCATTTAAGTAAGATCCCAAATTTTTAATGATAGTCCTATTGGCATTTACTTTTCTATTGGCTTCTTCTAATTCTGCTTCTAAATTGGCAATTTGGTTAAGTGTCTCCTCTGACTGAATAGAAATGTTCAAAATCCCTTTTCCAGATTTATAATTTTCTAATTCTTTTTCTAGACCTTGAAGTGTATTACCTCTAGTTTGTGCTAATCTTTCAAATTTGTAATAAGTTTCCAAGTCACCTTTACTTTGAGCTAATTGATGGTAAGGTTTAAGAATTTTACAAAATTGATTAACGGCAAAAGAGCAAGCTCTTGGATTTTCATCAACATACTTAATTTCTAAGGCATCAGTTTCTCCATCTCTTTTTACATAGAATTTTTCCCTTTTCAAATAATCGACATCATACTTGTAAGCCTTTGCAACTTTTCTATAAATTCGATCAGCTTCTTCGTCCAAGGCACTATTCAAGGTATCGATTCGACCTTGCAAAACTCCAGCAAGTGCTTCCAAGTCTGCTTGAGAATAACCGAAATCACTTGGATTTATTTTTTTGAAGGGAGGATCACTAGTTGTCGAGTCTGCTAATATATCGTGCACCAGTAATTCATAACTTAAAAATCGAGTTGTTTTATTGGTTGTGATAAAACTAATCAAATTGGCAAAACTAATTTCCACTTGCATTTTTTGAACAAATGGGCTATTCTCATTCATGTTGATCCCTGTGAATTCTACAATCCCAGTTGGAATAGAAGCTTTGGCATCATAGACCTCAGCTTGGCGGTCAACAAAAAAATAAGTAGCTAAAGCAGTAATTATCATTGGAAAAATGATGAGCCACTTTCGCTTTTTGATTACATTAAAAAAGTATTGAATATCCATTTCGTTGTTTTTCTAAAAATATGTTTAAGGTTAGAAGGAAAAAATAATAATTTCCCATCTTTAAATAATTGAAATCGGAATAGGAAATATAAAAATTAATGGATTGAATCGTGCAGAATTAGAACGTGCAAAAATAATTTTTTTTGCCCTAAAATCCTAATTTTTTGGGGAAGGAGAACCTTTGTTGAATCAGCCGCAAATTAGAATATAATTCGCTGATAATCAACAGATTGATTGGGTATTTTTTAAATAATTAGAATATATATGTATCTGTTCTGAGTCCTCCAATTTTAAGGATTATGAAAAATCCTTAAAATGTCATTTTCAATCTTAATTTCTTCATTTGGTGAAACGGGGAGTTGAGGGGCAATGATTCCTTTTTTTAAATATTTATTTCCTTCAAAAATTCGAGCCTCTTGCCATAAATTTTGGTCGATAAATGATTGTAATAATTGAGCACCACCTTCAACAAGCAGCGTCCCAATTTTTTCTTGATGTAGTTTTTCTAAAAGATTTTTTAATAAATCATCATTGAAAGGAATTTCAATTTGCGTAATGTTTTTTTGCGGAAAGGTGCGAGAGAGGTTTTCTGTAATTTGCCAAGTTGGAAATCCATCCGAAAAAATATGAAGATCTTCGGGCAAATCATTTTTTCGATCTAAAACAATTCTCAAAGGATTTTTTCCAAAATATAATCTGCTGGTTAATCTAGGGTTGTCTTGCCGAGCGGTATTTGTTCCAATCATAATGGCATTAATTTCACTTCGCCATTTATGAACTAATGTTTTGGAAAAATGATTAGTGATCCAAACGCTTTTATTTTTTTGTCCAAGGAACCCATCTTTTGATTGTGCAAATTTTAAAATTATAAATGGTGATTTTCGCTCCACATAGTTGGTGCGATACTTGACTAATTCATTTCCTTCTTTTTCTAAAATTCCGGTGAGAACTTCCACACCATTTTGCCTCAATAAATCAATTCCATTTCCAGAGACTTGTGGTGTTTTATCAATGGCAGAAATAATCACTTTTGGGATTTTTGATTTTAAAATCAAAGAGGTGCATGGAGGGGTTTTTCCAAAAAAATTACAAGGCTCAAGAGAGACATAAATTTCAGATTTGGTTAAGTATTGCCGATCATTTTCTTTCACATTTGCAACTGCATTGACTTCTGCATGAGGCTGACCAAAACCTTTAAAATACCCTTCGCCAATAATTCTATCTTGAAAAACGATGACCGCACCAACCAAAGGATTTGGAACAGCGGAGCCTTCTGCTAATCGAGCTAAATCGAATGCTCTACGAATAAATAATTTTTGCTTTTTAGAAAAGACAGTTTCCATGTTTAAATAAAAATTATAATAATTATTTAAAAAAAATCAAAGTTACTTGAATCTTGCTAATATTTATTTTTTCTAAGAAAAAATGTATTTGGGAATGCATTGTTATTACAGAAAGACTAATTTTACATTTATATTGTTATGTCTTGAATTCATTGGTGTAACATTATATTTTCATTTTGATAAAAAACAAAAGTAGGAAATTAATAATTTGTTAAAAATAATTTTTAACTTTACTTAATAACAATAGATACCCATTCGATTTTTTTGTTTTCGTAAGCTATAAAATTTAAAACTAAAATAGTTTTTAATTTTTGTAACAAAACAATTACATTTTCGTTTTTAAAATTAAATCATTTGAGAATGGTAATATTTTTTTTCTAAAATTATTTTGTAATAGTATTGTTAGTTTGTCCTTATTTTAATTTATTAATCATTTAAAATTTAACAGCGTGGCTCATAAAATAAACCTTCGAAATTCTAGCGAAAAAGTTATTCTTGACGATAAAGGATACAAGTTTTTAACAACTGATAAATATCTTGGTGATCTTGATATTATTTCCCGACTTAGAAAACACTCTAGCGGTTGTGCTGTTTTTCAAAGAACTCAAAAGCAGAAAAAAGGTGGATATAAAACTGAAACGATTTATCTCCACAAATTAATTGCTGAAAAATTTATTAAAAAAGGAAGATCTAAAACCAAAAAATTAGTTGGTGCCTTAAATGGAAATAAATTAGATTGCCGAATAGAGAACTTAGCTTTTCGTTCTCGTTCGACTGCGAGTCGTCAAAGAAAATCAAGTAGCAAAGCTGGATTTACTGGAGTTTACAAAGAAAGCACAAGATTCCGTGCGGTGATTTCTAATAAAGGAAAATCAATCCACATTGGAATGTTCGATACCGCTGTAGAAGCAGCAGATGCTTATAATAAAATGTCGAAAGAATTTTATGGAGAGGAAGGAAAAATTAATGTAATTCCAAGAGGAGAATTATCAGCTGCAAAAAAAGCTGCTAAAGAAAAAGCTGCGGCAAAGAAAGCAGCAGCAAAATCTGTTACTAAAGCAAAACCTGCTGCAAAAAAAGCTGCACCTAAGAAAGCAGTTGCGAAAAAAGCTGCACCTAAAAAGGCAGCAAAAAAAACAACTAAGAAGAAAAAGTAATTCGTTTTTTATAAGTAAGAAAATTTATATAAATAATTGAGTAGAGACAAGGCATGCCTTGTCTCTTTTTTTTGTCAAAACTAATAGATTAAATGCGCTCTAAAATCAGGAATGCTTCCTTTCTTAATTATCTTTTTCCACTTCCGGATTTTATACCAAGAGATTATTTTATACCAAAATTTTTTACATAAATTAAAATACTCCAACACAGTTTCAGTTTCTTCTATTTCTAATAATTCTTTTGCCAAAGTCATATTTGGTCCAAAACTATTTAACTGAGGCGAACCAGGAGTTTTTCCAGCTTTTAAAAGATAAATCTTGGCTTCTTCAATTTTTTTTTCTCTTAAAGAAATTCTTCCTAAAATTAAATTCGCTTGGTGGATGGCATTTCCATAATTCCAATTCGTTTTATTTGAGTTGGCCATATCTAAATATTCTAATGCTAAAGATTTAGCTTCTTGAAATTCCTCTTCTTGAAAAGCTTGTTTCATTAAGTCTTGTAGTTGGAAAAACCGTTCTATTTTCATGATATCTTTTTGATTTAAATTAGGACGATTTTTTACTTATGAAAATTACTGTAGACTAAACACTCATTTTGTTAGATATAAGTAATTAGACAATAGAAAACGTATTTAATAGGAAAAACTATTGAAAAAATCTTATCCTTAGAATAACACAGTTTCTATAGTCTAAATACTTAAAATTAAACTACTATAATTTACCTTTCTAAAATTACATTCTTTGTTAATAAAAATCATAGACGCTTCAATATTTTTTTAACTTCCATTTTATTATTCTAAACAAACATTTTCTACAATGAATGATGCAAAAAACAAAAAAGAATTTTTGACCAAAGATGTCATCGAACTTTTAAAAAAACTAAAGCCTGATACTGCACCAGCATTTGGTTTAATGACCGCACAACATATGGTGGAACACCTTTCATTGACTTTAAAAGGTTGTACCAGAAGAGTAGGAGAAGTTGAAAATCCGCCTACCAAAGGCCAGCTCGGTTTTCAAAAATTTATTGAAAAAGGAGCTATACTTCAGCATCGACCAAGTGATAAAACTAAGGCTGATCTACCTGAGTTGAAATTTGAAAATTTGGAAAAAGCGATTGAGCAAATTGAAGTAGCAGTAGATAGATTTTATACTCATTTTGAAGCCAATCCAGATTTTAAATGTTACAACAAATTCTTTGGTGAACTTGATTTTGATCAATTAGAATTATTCAATTATAATCATTACCGATACCACTTATGGCAATTTGGTTTAATCGAAAAATATCCTGAGAATGTTTGATTTCATTAGGGTTTTCGTATCTTTTGACTAAAATAAAACATAATGTCAAAACTATACGAAAATCTAAAAACACTTAATGAATGTTTTTTTCAATGGGAAAAAAATACTCCAAATAACATTTTCCTCCGCCAACCTCAAGGCGAAAATTGGAAAACATTAACCTATGCCGAAGCAGGGCAGGAAGCTAGAAAAATGACTTCAGCTCTGAGAGCAATGGGCTTGAAAAAAGGAGATCATATTGGCATCTCATCTAAGAATTGTTACCATTGGATACTGGCTGATTTGGCGATAATGATGGGTGGATATGTCTCTGTTCCATTTTATCCAACTTTATCCAAAGATCAACTAAATGAGGTAATTGTTAAGGCAGATTTAAAGGCTCTTTTTTGTGGAAAATATGATGCTTGGGGAAAACGAGCTGATGGAATTCCGAGTGAGGTAAAAGTGATTCGATTTCCACATTATGAAGGAAATGCAAAAGTTGAGATTGGTCAAGATTGGAATAAATTAGTAGCATCTAACGAACCTTTTCAAGAAAATTATATTCCTGATATGGATGACTTGTGGACCATACTTTTTACTTCAGGAACAACGGGCACACCTAAGGGAGTTATGCATACTCACAAAGCACCAGCTTTAATTTTTAGGAATGAAGAATTGACTGATTTTTTAGGGAAAAGTAAAATGAAAGCTTATCGATATTTTTCTTTTTTACCATTAAATCATGTAGCGGAAAGATTGGGTGTCGCCTCTCCAGCAATTTGCTATGGTGGGTCAATTTCGTTTGCAGAATCGTTGGCTACTTTTGCGAAAAATTTACAAGAAACACAACCAACTTCGATTTTTGCAGTACCTCGAATTTGGACTAAGTTTTACCTTGGGGTTCTTGCTAAAATGCCTCAAAAGAAAATGGATACCTTATTTAAGATTCCAATTATTTCTGGAATTATTAAAAAGAAATTACGAACTGCCTTAGGACTTCGGGATGCTCAAATTACAGCAACTGGTGCAGCGATCACCCCCAAATATTTAAAAGATTGGTATTCAAAATTAGGACTTCATCTGATCGAGGCCTATGGAATGACGGAAGTTTGTGGCTCCATTACCAATGGACCTCGACGAGAAACTCCTTCTGATTCGGTAGGTGAAGTAGTGCCTAATTGCCAAATAAAAGTTGACCCTATAACCCAAGAAATTTTGATGGCGAGTCCTTGGATGATGAAGGGATATTACAAAGATCCAGAATTGACTGCGGAGGTTTTGGTCGATGGGTGGATGCATAGTGGTGATCGAGGCTGGATAGATGAAAATGGTTTCCTTCGAGTAGTTGGAAGAGTCAAAGATTCTTTTAAAACTTCGAAAGGACAATTTATTATTCCTAATCCAATTGAGGAAAAATTAGCCAAAAGTGATTTTATCGAACAAGTTTGTGTAGCTGGATTGACAACTCCACAACCTGTTGCTTTGGTAAATCTTTCAGAGATTGCTTTAACAAATGACAAAGTTGAAATTGAAAAGATATTGGAAGAAGAATTGGCAAAAACCAATGCGACCTTGAAAAGTTATCAAAAGATTTCAACCATAATTATCAACAAAGAACCTTGGACGGAAAACAATGAAATGTTGACTCCAACATTGAAAATTCGCCGTGGGAAAATAGATGAAAATTACAATGATAAATATTTAGGATGGCATGAGGCGAATGAAAAAGTTGTGTGGGAGGAGTGATTTTTTTGCTACTGACCTTAATTAACTTATTTGGGCTTCCTCTTGGAAGCTAATATTTAGAAAGAGAAAGTCATTAAAAGCCATATAAATCTCTCCAAGTCAGTAGCAAAAAAGAACAGCACAAAAAGTCAACTTCCATCTAAAAAAAAACAAAATCATGAACTCCATTTTAAAAAAAATACTAATCACTCTCGGAATTTTAGTCCTACTTATACTTGGTTACACTTGGATGAATTATGCGGAAGACAGATCATTTGGAGAGTTAAAAACAAAGTGGTCTTATGAAAATTCTCAGTTTTTAGAGATGGATGGAATGCCTGTTCATTATCGAATTAATGGAGAAGGAGAGCCATTAGTTTTGATTCACGGAACGGGTGCATCTTTGCATACTTGGGAAGCTTGGACTGAAATCTTGGAAAAAGATTTTAAAGTAATTAGTTTGGATATGCCTGCTTTCGGATTGACTGGACCAAATCCAAAAAGGATCTATACACTAGAATTTTACGCTAAATTTTTAGACTCTTTTTTAGAAAAAATTGAAGTAGATAAATTTAGTATTGCAGGTAATTCTTTAGGCGGAGGAATAGCATGGAAGTACGCTGCGCTTTTTCCAGATAAAGTAAAAAGTATGATCTTAATTGATCCGATGGGCTATCCTCGAAAGGGAGAATTACCATTTGCATTGCGTTTAGCTGCAAATAAATATGCCAGCCAATATTTGAAAACGGTTACTCCCAAATCATTGTTTTACAAAAGTATGAATGAAGTATATCACAATGATGAATTAGTAACTGACGAGTTGGTGAATCGGTATTATGATATGTATTTGAGAGAAGGGAATCGGCAAGCATTTGTTGATCGAGCGATGGCAAAAGAAACAATTGATACCTCAGAAATTGCAACGATAAAAACACCTACCTTAATTCTTTGGGGCGAAAATGACATTTGGATTTCTCCTGATGATGCGCCTAAATTTAATAGAGACATTCAAGACTCCGAATTAATCATGTATCCAAATGCGGGACATGTTCCGATGGAAGAATTACCGAAACTTACTGCCCATGATGCACGTATATTTTTAGAGAAAAAGTTGGTAAAAGCAATGGAATCGGAATTGTCTTCAGTTGAAGAATGATTCATTTTTACTTTCCCTAGTTATACGATTTTAGATTTTTTTACCAATAATTTTATCATATTGAAATGATTTATTTAAAAGTAAAAAAATTATAAAATGAGCTCAAGTATCCAATTACCTCGTGATGTTTATGCAACAGAAGAACATCAAATGTTGAGGGAAACAGTTTTAGAATTTTACAAAACAGAAGTTGAACCCAATCGAGAAGAATGGGAAGAAAATACAGCTTGCTCAAGGGAAGCTTGGTTAAAAGCAGGCGAGTTAGGATTATTGGGATTAACCCTTGATCCAAAGTATGGAGGTTCAGGTTTGGACTTTAGTTATAGTGCAATTGCTATTGAAACTTTTGCGCAGACTGGAGCAGATTCTCCTGGGATTTCGATGCACTCAGATATTGTTATCCCATATATTGAAAAACATGGAAGTGAAGCAATCAAGGATAAATATTTGCCTAAAATGAATACTGGCGAATGCATTGGGTCACTAGGAATGACGGAACCTTCAACGGGAAGTGATGTACAAGCAATTCGAACGACAGCGGTAGATATGGGTGATCATTATTTAGTGAATGGAAGTAAAACTTTTATAACTATTGGTTACACTTCTGACTTTACTTTGACTGCTTGCAAAACTGAAAATGGAATTAGTTTGATTATCATCGACGCTGATTTAGAAGGATTTACTAAAGGAAAGCCATTCAAAAAGTTAGGTTTAAAAACTAGTGATACTTGTGAGTTATTTTTTGATAATGTAAAAGTTCCTAAAGGGAATTTGATTGGAGAGGAAGGCAAAGGATTCGTCCATATGATGAAAGAATTGCCAAGGGAAAGATTGACGATTGCGATCCAAGCGATTGGTGCAGTTCGAGGTGGATTAGAATTAACGACTGCTTACACTCAAGAAAGAACTGCTTTTAAACAACCGATTTGTGCCTTCCAAAATACTCAATTTAAGTTGGCAGAAGTGGCTACTCAATTAGAAATAAATACTGCTTTCGTTGATAAATGTACAGAGCTTTTGGCGCGTAAAGAATTGACACCTGAATTAGCTTCGATGGCAAAATATGCTTCGACTGAAATGCAAGGAAAAATGTTAGATGAGTGTCTCCAATTGTTTGGTGGATATGGTTATATGTGGGAATATCCAATTACAAGATTGGTGGCCGATGCACGAGTTTCTCGAATTTATGGAGGTACTAATGAGATTATGAAATTGATGATTGCTCGGGCTATCTTCTCTGATTATTTTAAAGAGATGAAGGCGAAAAGGAGAGCAAAGAGATTGGCGCAAAATTAATTTATTACCTTTCAAATTATGATAATTAAATAATTCAAAATGTCATTTTTTGATTGTACTATATGCGGAGATTCTCACAAGTTAATCACCTTGTTAGAATTTCCGCAACCTGAGATTATTTCAAAAATCACAAGTGGTCAAGTTGATGATTCTTTAAATATTTTTGGCAAAAATTCATTTGTAATCAACAAAGAAACTGCAGTTATTCAATCTCTTCTTTCCATTCCAATTATTGATTTCGAGGATAGTTTTGATTTATTTATTTGGGTAAAAATTGAAAAAGAAGAATATTTATCCAAACTAGAAAAGTTGAGAGAAACTGATTTTCAAAAACTAAATATGAAGGGAGTTTTAATTGATCCAATTCCATTTTTCTCAGGAACAGAAAATTTAGATATAGAGGTCGAAGTTGATGAAAAGGAAGAAAATCATTTATTTTCTATTGTAAAAATTCAAAAAGAAATTGAATTAAAAAATTTTTTGAAAAACGGAATTTCAAAAAAAGAATTAGCCATAATTCTTTCGCCTTTGTACCACTAATAATTAATCACATGAATTACCTGTCTCCAACTTATTTCTTTGACTACGAAAATGAGCACATCCAAAACCTCCTCCAAGAATTCCAATCAAATTCTCTTTCCCAAAAAGAAAAAACGATCCAAGTTTATTTGAAAATTCGAGATGATTGGCGATACAATGCCTACCAAATTAATTTTAACAAAGAAGCCTTTCGTGCAAGTGAGATTTCCCAAAGGTCGGAAGGTCATTGCATTGATAAAGCTATTTTGCTAACAACTTGTTTACGTGGATTAGGAATACCTGCAAGGGTTCATTTTGCAAAAGTGAAAAATCACATTGCGGTTGAAACTTTGACGGAGAAATTAGGGACTAATGAATTAACACCGCATGGAATGGTAGATGTTTTTTTAGAAGGTAAATGGGTGAAATCTTCCCCTGCATTTAATGCAAGTTTATGTGAAAAATGTAATGTTGCACCATTAGATTTTGATGGGGAAAGTGATTCTGTTTTTCAAGAATATAACCGAGACGGAAATGAATTTATGGAGTATGTGGAAGATTATGGACACTTCGAAGATCTACCTTATGATTTTATTCTTCAAAATATGAATGAGCATTATGGTCAGTTTTTTAATCGAAAAGAAGGGCAAGAGCGATTGGATATTTCTTAGGTTTATAATGTTGTAAATGTATTGTTTTTTCATACAAGAAAAGACTGTTAGCGCATTAAGTGCTAACAGTCCTTTTGGTTGAGAATTAATTTTTATAAAAATTAATTAGTCAATTTTCATCTCAGGAATATCTCCCTCGATAATCAAACGACCTTCTGTCGAATTTTTTATTTCTTCCACAGAAACTCCTGGTGCTCGTTCAATTAATTTAAAACCTTGAGGAGTGATATCTAAAACAGCCAAATTAGTCACTACCTTTTTGACGCATTTTACTCCAGTCAAAGGCAAAGTACATTGCCTCAATAACTTACTTTCTCCACGCTTATTAGTATGCATCATGGCAACGATAATGTTATCTGCTGAAGCCACCAAATCCATTGCTCCACCCATTCCTTTGACCATTCGTCCAGGAATTTTCCAATTGGCAATATCTCCATTATCTGCCACTTCCATGGCTCCCAAAACAGTCAATTGAATATGCTGACCTCGAATCATGGCAAAGCTAGTTGCTGAGTCAAAAATTGAAGCACCAGGCATTGGGGTAATCGTTTGTTTCCCTGCATTTATCATATCAGCATCCTCTTCTCCTTCAAATGGAAATGGTCCCATTCCTAAGATCCCATTCTCAGATTGGAACTCGACATTGATCCCTTTAGGAATGTAATTAGCGATCAAGGTAGGAATTCCAATTCCTAAATTGACATACCAGTTATTACGTAATTCTTGTGCTATTCTTTTAGCTATACCTTTTTTATCTAACATCTTTTTTAATGGTTAATTGTGAATGGTGAATTGTTAATGTCTAAGGATAAGTGGCTAATAAAGAGGGTTTAAGAAATAATATTAACCATTTACCATTAATTATTAACCGTTACTTTCCCGTTGTCTAACTGTTCTCTGCACAATTCGTTTTTCATATTTTTCTCCTTGGAAAATTCGTTGAACAAATATTCCTGGAGTATGGATGTTATTTGGATCAAGTTCGCCAGGTTCAACCAATTCTTCTACTTCTGCGATGGTAATTTTTCCAGCCATAGCCATGAGAGGATTAAAATTCCGAGCAGTTCCTTTGAATAAAAGATTCCCATACCGATCACCTTTCCATGCTTTGACGATAGCAAAATCAGCAGTTAAGGCATGTTCTAAAATATGAGGTTTGCCATTAAAATATCGAACTTCTTTTCCAAAAGCGACTTCCGTTCCATAACCTGCCGGTGTAAAAAATGCAGGAATTCCTGAACCACCAGCTTGGCATCTAGCAGCCAAGGAACCTTGAGGAATTAAATCAACTTCCAATTCTCCACTTAGCATTTGACGTTCAAATTCATCATTTTCTCCAACGTAAGAAGAAATCATTTTTTTGATTTGTCTTTTTTGTAAAAGTAAACCTAGGCCAAAATCATCGACACCTGCATTATTTGAAATGCAGGTCAAATCAGAAATGCCTTTTTCTACTAATGCAGCAATACAATTTTCGGGTATTCCACACAAACCAAAACCACCTAACATCAAAGTCATTCCTGTTTCGATATCCTGAACGGCTTCCTTTGCATTCGCAACTAATTTATTCATAGATTAAAAATTTAATTTAAAGTAATTTAAAGCTCCAACTTCGAATATTAATGAATGATGGTATTTACAAAATGGGAGCTACGTAGTTCTGGTCAAATTTAGAAAATTTTACGTGGAAATCTATTCTATTGTTTTATGAAAAAATATTTAAAAAGTTCTATTTTACAATTTTATAAAAAATCAAAATGATAAATCATGGCAGCTACAAAATCAATGCAAGAATATATTGACATGGGACTCGAAACTTATCTGCATGAAAGAGTGCAAGATCAAGAAAGTTGGATGGAAGGAAAAAGTAGTTCAAGTAAAAAAAATTATCACAGAGTTAAATTATTCGTTATTATATTATCGGTCTCTATTCCTTTTTTAGTGACCATGATTGATGTTTATGCTTATTTCAAATACATCATAGCAGCAGTTGGAGTTTTGATTGCTGCAGCCGAAGGAATTTTGTCATTATATGATTTTCAAAATGAATGGATTGGTTATCGTCAAACTTTGGAAGCGCTGAAAAGAGAGAAGTTCTTTTTTGCAACTAAATCAAGTGTTTACAAAAGAGATAGTTCATTTCAATTTTTTGTAGAAAGAATTGAAACTATTTTGACCACGGAAAATAAGAATTGGGCGGAAAGTGCTTTAAGTGAAATAAAAGTTGAAAAAGAAGATTGAACAAAATTATTGAAATTAAGAGATTTGAGTATTGAGACCACGACGAATATTTAACCTCAATACTCTATTCTTAAGATCCCAATACCCAAAATAAACATCTATGAAAAGAATTGGATTGCTCTCAGATACCCATAGTTATTTTGATGAAAAAATCTATGATTATTTTAAAGAGGTAGACGAGATCTGGCATGCAGGCGATATTGGTTCCATGGAAGTTGTGGAGAAATTAGAAGCCTTTAAACCACTTCGTGCTGTTTATGGAAATATTGATAATGCGACGATTCGAGCTGCATTTCCATTGAACAATATATTTATGTGCGAAGATGTAAAAGTATGGATTACTCACATTGGTGGTTACCCTGGACGATACAACGCGAGAGTCCGAGAAGAAATGGCTGAACATCAAGCAGATATTTTTATAACAGGACATTCTCATATTTTAAAAATTATGCCTGATCGAAAAAATGATCTTTTGCATATTAATCCAGGTGCTGCTGGAATTTCAGGTTTTCATAAAATAAAAACCATGGTAAGGTTTGCGATCGATGGAAAAAAAATAGAAGCCATGGAGGTAATTGAATTAGGTAAGAGGGGATAAGGCTAATAATGTCAAATATAAAATTCCGTATATATATTGTTATGAGTATAAGCCAATATCGAGTCAAATTAAGAATTTATTAAAAAAAATATTTTTTTATTTGTACAAAATTCATAACTTCACGTTTGCAAAGAGAAAAAATCTAAAATACTATGAGAAGATTGGATTCATTTCAATTCCATTCTTCCACTAAAAATCCATTCCAAAATATCTTTTGACCCTCGATTATTATTTCCAAAGACTAAGGTTAATTCGTCTTTAGCTTATGTATTAGTATTAAGTTAAATGCGTTCAATATTTTGAATAAATCATATTTATATGATTTGATTCATTCATTAATTTGTTTTATCAATTAAAATATTGGTGAAATCAATAACCTTTGTATTTTAATTGGTTAGACAATAGAAACTATTAGAAAAGATACTCTAATAAAATACATTTTCAATTGTCTAACTGCTTAATCAAGTACTAAACCAAACAAATAATTACAACACATTCTCTAAGCAAGAGGTCACCCGTGAATTTTAGATTTTATCGCAATGGAAAAGATTTCAATTTTGTTAGCTGATGACCATCATCTTTTTAGATATGGAATTAAGCAAATTTTTGAAAAAATAGAAATGTTTCAAGTTATAGGAGAGGCAGAATCAGCTGAAGAAGCCTTCTCATTAAGTTTGGAATTGCAACCTGATTTAGTAGTAATGGATATTTCTTTTCCAGATTCTTGTGGAACAGAATATGCTAAACGAATAGTACAATTATTGGAAATAAAAGTATTAGCGTTGACCAGCCATGTCGGAAATAATTATGTTATTGAAATGCTGAGGGCAGGTGCCTCGGGATATTTAATTAAAGATTCTACTCCAGAAGAATTGATTAGAGCAGTAAAAACTATTCACTCTGGGCATAGTTATTTTTCAAGTAACCTTTCCAAAACCATCTTTGAAAACTCTAATAAAGAAAAAAAATTAGAAGAAGTATTTAATCAATTTTCAGTTACATCTCGAGAATTAGAAATTTTAAAGTATGTATCTGAAGAGATGACAAATAAAGAAATTGCTCATCAACTTTTCATTAGTCCTAGAACCGTTGAAACTCATAAACGAAATTTGATGCAAAAATTGAAAGTGAGAAACGTAGTTGGCTTAGCCAAATATTATTTTCATTTCATACATCAACTAGACCCTTCATTGGGCTAATTTTATCTCATCCTAAACCGAAGACATAAGTGAATTTGATTCACTAAGGGAAATTACTTAAGGTAAAAATACGGATTTATCGGTATGGTAAAACCAAAGTAGTTCCTATAACTTTATTGATTGGAATGGCTTATTACACGAGCCCGCCATATATTTTTTAACATAAACAATTACTAACACCAGTAAAAAAAAAATTTAACATGAAGAAATTAACTATTCTTTTCGTATTCGTTTTTGCATGCACTATGTCTTTTGCACAAACTAATTCAAGTAACACTCAGCAAGAGGGAAATGACAATGCAACCTCTGTAACTCAAGTAGGAAATCAAAACGTTTCGTTTGTACGACAAACTGGAAACGACAACTCTGTATCTGCTGTTCAAACAGGAGCTGCTAATAATGGAGAAATGCAATACACGGGAAACAACAATGTTGTAGCTTTAACTCAAATTGGAGATAACAATAATAATATCAACCTTTTAACAGGTGATAATAATACTGCAACTTCAACTTCTGAGGGTAACTTAAATATTATTCGTCAAGAAGCTGTTACAGATAACAGTAATTTGATTGGTTTTCAACAAGGAAACAACAACAAAATCGTTCAAAACATTACTGGTTCTGGTTTAGGTAATAATCAAACTGTAGCTAATACTGTAGGTAATGATAATTTAGTAACTCAAGAAATGAATGGAGAAAATAGTAACATGTTGGTAGATCAATTTGGAGATGCTAATACTACTATTTTACAACAAACAGGAGTTTCTAACAATGTAAGTGCATTACAAGAAGGAAATAACAATACTATCATTGCTGCTCAAAACGGAAATAACAATTTCGCAGGAGGACAAAATGATGTTGAGTTAAGTCAAGTTGGAGATGAGAATACAATTGAACTTTCTCAGCAAGGAAGTATGAATACTTCTGCAACTTTCCAAGTTGGAAATCAAAACGTTTCTTCTAATAACCAAAATGGAACTAGTCACATTAACTTAGTTAATCAAACTGGTAATGGTAATACAGTAGGAGTAACTCAATCTGAAAATTAATAAATACGTTGGACGATGGACGTTTTACGTTTTACGATGAAAATTCGTATTCCAAACGTCAAAGGTTTAACGTCCAACGAATTTTTAAATCATGAAAATTACTTTAAAAAAAGGAATCACCGTTTTTACTATTTGTTGCTTTTTAGCGACAGGTCTTTTTAGTCAAACCTTGACGCAAGATGATTTGGTAAAAACTGCAGATGAATTGATTGAAGCAGATTTGAATGGTAGTGGAAACGAAGCCTATGTGAATCAAATTGGAAAAAAGAATACGGTGAGTATTGTTCAAGATCAGCAAGGCACTTCTTCTGAAAATTTAGTGAAGGTTTTGCAAGTCGGTAAACGAAATTTTACTGCGGTCAAACAAGCAGGAATGCTTAACCAAACTGTAGTTCTTCAGAAAGGTAACAGGAATGAATATACTCTGAATTTAGAAGGTTCTGAAAATACTTTTGTCATCAAACAAGAAGGAAGACGAAATGTTATTAATCAGAATTTGACGAACACTTCTAATACGTATATTGAATTGATTCAACAGGGTAACGACAATGAAATTACCCATACACAAGATGGTCTTACAGAACAAAATATTATTGTCCGACAAGTTGGTGATAATATGTCAGTTCAGGTAATTCAATCGAATAACAATTAGAATATTGAAACAATTTATTAGTCGTAAATAATTGGTAAACAATTAGTTACGGCTAATTTTTGTTTTTAGAATACAGAAGAATTTACTATTTGAGAAAACACTAAAATAATGGAAAATGCATTTTTTAATAAAAAAAATATGCCTCCAAATTCTATTTGGGATTCTATTGTTTTGACTTTTTTTGAAAAAAAACTAACATTAAGATGGGGTAGATTCTTAAAGAGCACGATTGTTATAATTTATTTGACTCTTTGTAGTAGTATATCTATGATCTATGCTTTAGACTCTACGAGTGTAAAAGTATGGATTGATTTTATAGAAGAAAATGATACTGTATTTGTCAAAGCCTTAGGCATCAATATGACAGAGGATTCCATCTCATTAAAATGGGAAATGGAAATTCACAAAGAAACGCAGGCAGGATTTTTTGACAAAAAATTAACTGGAGAAATAGTCGCTGAACCTTTTTATCCACACATTATTTCTGAGACAAAAATTGATTTAAAAAAGCAAGAATACTTTGTTATCATTTTTAAAGTATTTAACTTGAAGAATGATTTGGTAAATACGGATACACTTATCAGCACTCAAGTAGATTCGACCTTAGTTCAACCTTCCCCACCAGAGCCACCAATCGCAAAGAAAGCCTTACCGAATGCTAGAAACAATTTAGACGCAATAGAAATTGACGGCTTGATTCTAGATGAAACTAGATCCAAAATAGGAAGAGATTTTTATGAAATCTTTTACAACAGATGGAATCCTCCAGCTGGTGCAAAAGATTTTTTAATTACCATTAGAGAGATGCCAAGTAGGGGACTTGGAGCTAGAATTTCTATAGAGGTCAATGAGAATGTTGTCCTATATCGATTCCTTCAACCTCGTAATGGACTGATTGAAGAAGAAGCTAATTTTACGATTTCATATATCAAAAGTTATTTAACAAAAAATGAAAATTTAAAACAAGATATGGAGGCAGGAGATACGATGGGAAGTGGAATTTATTAAAAAAAGAATTTATGAAAAAGCATTTACACCTTTTACTAATTGGAGTTTTTTGCCTTTTAGCATTTTCAAATGTACAAGCACAGGACTTTGTTTATACTCCTAAAAATCCAGCTTTTGGAGGAGACACTTTCAACTATAATTGGTTATTGAGTTCAGCTCAATCTCAAAATTTATTGGAACAAGATGATGGAGGAAATGGCCAATCTGCATTGGAATCATTTACTCAATCTTTGGAACGCCAAATTTTAAGCAACTTGTCTCGACAGATTGCCGGAAGCCAATTTGGAGAAACAACCTTGGAGGATGGTACCTATCAAGTAGGTAGTTTTGGATTAGATGTCATTTCTACTTTGGATGGTTTATCTATTACGATTACCGATCCTACGACCGGGGAAACAACACAAATTATTGTTCCCTATTATTAATCAAGAGAATTTCTAAACTTTCTATTCAAAATAATTTCACCTATTGTTAAAATTTAAAAAATAAAGACTGATGATTAGTTAAATCTAATCGTTAGTCTTTGTCGATTTTTGATATCGATAAAAAATATTCAACTTATCATGAAGCGAATTGATTTTTCCATGAAAATTATTTTGACCTTTCTACTCTTTTTGATGTGGAGTGGTTGTGGTCGAGTAGTTTATCAACCGATAAAAAATACGAGTGCTCGTTTAGGAGAAGCAACTGAAAGTACTATTCGGTTAAGAAGTTTGCCACCTCCAAAAGATAAGATTGTTGTAGCAGTTTACAAATTTCGAGATCAAACCGGACAATACAAACCTTCAAATACTGGAGCAAGTTGGTCAACAGCCGTGACTCAAGGAGCTACGACTATTTTGATAAAAGCATTAGAAAATTCTAATTGGTTTGTTCCTATTGAAAGAGAAAATGTTAGTAATCTATTAAACGAGCGTAAAATAATTCGCTCTAGCCACAGTCAATATTCTGCTGGGAATGGAGGAAATACACCTGTACTTCCTGCGCTTCTTTTTGCAGGTGTGATATTGGAAGGTGGAATAATTTCTTACGATTCTAATGTTATTACAGGTGGAGCTGGGCTTCGATATTTTGGAACAGGTGGAGGATCTCAATATCGCCAAGATCGTGTAACAATATATTTACGGGCAGTATCTACCAGTAATGGAAAAATTCTTAAAACCGTTTATACATCAAAAACTATTCTCTCCCAAGCTGTTGACATCGGGATTTTTCGCTTTGTCAAATTTGGTAGATTATTAGAAGCTGAAACAGGATACACTTATAACGAACCGTCAGATATGGCGGTGACAGAAGCGATAGAAAAAGCGGTAGAGAGTTTAATCATCGAAGGAATTGAAGATAAACTTTGGGAATTGAAAGAACCAAGAATGATCGTTGATAGAGCTATTTTAGATTATAAAAAAGAAAGAAAAAGAATTCCAAAGACCGATATTTTTGGAAAAGAAATGAACAATCGTAGAAAGAGTTGGATGATTGGAGGAGCATCATCTAGCCTTTATTATATGGGAGATTATCCTGGTTCAAAATTAAGAACTGGAATAGGCTTACAATTAAAATATACTCCAAATCCATCTTTTAGTGGTTACTTAAATTATGGCTTGAGTGAGATGGCAACAGAACAATATTATAATGCAGATGTGAGTTTCTTGGAACTTGGAGGCGAGTATCGATTACTTCCCTTTGATGTTTTTACTCCTTACGTTTTTGGAGGAGGAGGAGTGATTACGGAAAATGTAACAGGTCGTTTTGATCTAGGAAATCAATTTTACCAAAAAGTAAATATTGGGGGAGGAATTGAATATATGCTTAATAATAATGTTGGAATTCGAGCCTCGGTAGATTATAATTATATTTTTAGTGATGAGTTTGATGATATCCAACAAGGAAAATATAATGACTTTTATTGGAGAGGTAATCTAGGTCTGAATTTTTACTTTGGAGGAAAAATCAAAGGCCAGAGAAAATTTGATTTCAACAAAAATAAAGATGATTTTTAAATACCCAAAAATGAAAAATACAATAATACTTAGCATCAGTTTGATTATCCTACTGTTGTCTTCTTGTCGAGAAGAGGATTTTATTCCAGATACATTTGGTTCTGTTTTCGGTCAGATTTTGGTTGAAGGAACTAATTCTGCGATTGAAGATGCGACGATCACCACCAATCCACCAACTAATATTTTAGCCACCGATGAGTTGGGACGTTTTGCCATAGAAGATATCAAAACAGGAAATTATGTGTTGCGAGTGGAGAAACTTGGTTTTGTCACAAAGGTGGAAAATATTGCGATCCTTAATGGTAATTCTATCAATGTGGTTATCAAATTAATACCAGATTCCTTGGCTAATACTCCTCCTTCTATCGCTACTCAACCCGAACCAATGGATGGTGTCCAAGAATTGGAAACTTCCGTTTCACTAAGTTGGATGGCAGAGGATGTTGATGGTGATGATTTAACTTATGATTTAAAATTATTTAATTTCGATCAGACTGAAGTGTTTACTATTGCGGAAGATTTGACTTCCCCTAGTTTTGAGCTAACTGATTTGAGTTACGGGAGTGTTTATTTCTGGCAGGTAATTGTAAAAGATGGAAAATCAACTCCAGTTAATGGAGACTTATGGCGTTTTGAAACAGCAGCATTTCCTGACCATCGATTTTTATTTACTAGAGTAGAAAATGGAAATTACAATATTTTTTCTTCCGACTTAGATGGAAATGCAATTCAATTGACTGACAATTCAGCGAATAATTGGAGACCTCGAATGAATCCTGCCAGAGATAAAATTGCATTTTTATCCAACATTGGTTTAGAAACCCATTTATATATTATGAATCGGGATGGAAGTGAAATAGAACAAGTTTCTAATCTTCCGGTGATGGGAAGTAACGTTTTTGATTTAGATTTTGCTTGGTCACCTGATGGAGAAAAATTGTTATACATGAACGGGAATAAATTATATACTGTCAATCGTAATGGAACTGGGACGGAAGTTTTTGCAGAAGCACCCAACGGATTTGTTTATGCAGAATGTGATTGGACGATTGTCAATGATCGGATCATGGCAAGAATGGTTGGAGATAATTTGTATAATTCAATCATCTATATGTATGAATCTGACGGAAGTTATGTTCAATCTTTATTGACTGATATTCCAGGGAGTACAGGAGGTTCTGTTTTTTCAGTACCAGGGGATAGAATTATGTATACACATGATGTTTCAGGTTATGAGGTTCCAGATGGACGACAGTTGGATGCTAGAATTTTCTTAAGAGAATTTAATAACCCTGTTCCATTAGATTTATCTTTTGGTAAGGTTGCTGGAACTAATGATTTTGATGCACGATTTTCTCCAGATGGAGCTTGGGTAATTTTTATGAATACCAATAATGATGGAATTTCTCAAAAAGATATTTATCGAATGAAAATAGATGGAATGGATCGAGAATTACTTTTTGAAAATGCAGAGATGCCAGATTGGAGATAATTTTCTATTTGGATATAGAATTAAAAACCATTGTTTAGAAATAAACAATGGTTTTTTTATTTGTAATAAATATTTATTTGCCTATCATTGATACGAAAACTATTTTATAAGAATTATATAATATTTACCATAATGAATCAAAAGAAATTTCGGAAAATAACTCAAGCAATTATTTTACTGTTTTTTTTCCTAGGACTAAATTTCCAATCTAATGCTCAAGTAGAACTTAAATTAAATCCACCTGCCGCACTTTTTGGATTATTCCAAACTGGAATTGAATTTCTTGTGGGAGATGATTTTGGGATAGAAACTGAATTAATCATACTTGCGATAGATGGAGATGTGGGCGGCGGTCTATTGGTACATGGGAAATATTATTTCAACCCTGACTTTGGTTCTGATAAAATTTATATTGGAGCATTTACTGGAGCCTTAGGTGGCGATGGTGATGCATTTGCTGCATTTGGATTTGAAGTAGGATATAAGTGGATTGGGAAGAGAAACATTTTATTTGAAATAGGTGGAGGTGTTGGGAGAGCTACTTCGGATTTTCCGTTTTTCCCTTATGGAAGATTAATGTTAGGATATCGTTTTCCAAAAAAAGAAAAGAAGTAAAATTGAAATTCCAGTTGATTGGAGCCTAAAAACCTTTTTTTGGAAAATTATATTTTAAGATCGACAAAAATGACTTTATTCGTTGGTGTTCAGCTCACTTTCACTAGATAGTGGTTTAGTAAAAACAATACATTTACATTAGTTGAAAAATGAAAAGATAAAATGAGTTCAGAAAATAAATCACTTCGGTGGGGAATCTTAGGGTTAGGAAAAATTGCGCATCAATTTGTCAATGATTTAAAATTAATTGAAAATATTGCAATCGTAGCCTGCGCCTCTCGATCAATTTCTAATGCAATAAATTTTGCCGGTCAGCATGAAATCGCTAAAAGTTATGGAAGTTATCAGGAGCTTTTTGAAGATGAAGAAGTAGATATTCTTTATATCGGGACAACTCACGATACACATGCCGAAATCAGTATAGAAGCCATGAAAAATGGCAAACACGTTTTATGTGAAAAACCTTTGGCAATCAATCGAAACGATGTGCAAAGGATGGTGGATGCTTCCCGTAAGTATAATGTTTTTTTGATGGAGGCATTTTGGGCGAGATTCAATCCGACCATTCGAGCTGTTTTAAATCATGTGAAAAATAATTCTATTGGTGAAGTAAATTATTTGAATGTAGATTTTACTTTTGCTCGAAATGATGCAGAGGAGAGTCGTATGTTGAATATTAATTTAGCAGGAGGGTCGTTAATGGACATGGGAGTTTATCCAGTCTTTTTAGCTTATGTAATTTTTGGAAAACCAGAACAAATATTAGCTACAAGTAGAATGCATACCACCGGGGTAGATTTGCAGACTTCTGCCATTCTTAAATATAAAAATGGAATGGCTAATATCATGAGTGGCTTTGTTTCTCAATCAGATTTGATGGCTAAAATTTATGGGACGGAAGGTCGAATATATATTCATCCCGTCTGGCATGAATCAGAAAGCTATAGTATCATCCTAGGAAACAAAGGTGATGAAAAAGCCTATGAAGAGAAAAAATACACCCTACCAAAATTAGGTAAAGGCTATACTTATGAAATTGAAGAATGTAAGAAATGTATTTCTCAAAATAAAATAGAAAGTGATTTATGGTCGCATCAAAACAGTTTAGACTTGATGGAAATTACTGACGAGATTCGAAATCAGATTGGATTGAAATATCCGTTTGAATAAGTTTAATTTCAACCAAAAACCAAGAACATCACCAACACCAAAATGATAAAAAGTAAAAAGATAATTAACTTTGGATATTGTCTAGTTTTTTGAATATGCAATTCTGCTTCCTTTAATTTATTTTTGGTAGCAAGAATTATGGCTCTATTTTTTTCTCGAATCACTTCTTGCTGCTTAATCAAATGATTGGTCAAAACTTGAATAAAAATATCATCTGATTCGATTGCCTTAAGTTGATTGATCGTTAAAACTTTTACCTGGAGTGGGGTAGTAGCGATCACATCAGCAGACCGAGAAGTATTTTCCATCAATGCCATCGCACCAAAATAATCACCTGCATGATTTTCTGCTAATTTTACATTGTCTTTAAAGATATCGACAGATCCTTTTTCGATGAAAAAAATAGCATCTCCAAAGCTTCCTTCTTTAATAATATAATCTCCTGATGAGTAGGATTTATTAATTAAATGATTACCAAGATTTTGTAATTGTTCTTTGGAAAGTCCAGCAAAAAGTTGGCTCTTTTCCCAAGAAGAAAAAGCATCATGATGATTTGATGGAATATTTGAATTTGTGTTTTCCAAGTTTAAATATGTTTGTTTTGTCAATAACTTGTCTCTAAAATTACCCGCCACTTAATGCTTGCATGATATACACTTCACTTGTATGATTTAAAGCATCAGTCATTTTTTCTCTATCCAAAATCAATTCACCGTCCACAAAAATATTAACATGTTTTCGCAAGGCTCCACTATCATCTACCAGGTAACTTTTGAGACCAGAATACTTTATGTCAATTTTTTCTAACACTTCATTTACATTTTCTCCTTCTACCTCAAGATCGTTAAGATCAGGGTAAAATCGTTTTAAAGCATAGGTGAATTTTATGACCGCCATTGATTTTTTTTAATTGAAATAAGTTTTAGAACTTCTTCAAATTTACGAAAAAGTGTCACCTTATTTTTATCTAATTTAATATTTTATTCCAAAAAATATATCTTTAATAAACCATTATGAATTCCTTTTTTCAAAAACAATTTTCTATGAAAAAATTATTATTACCCTTTATATTTATTATTTGTTATCTCTCCTTAGCTGGACAAGTCAAACGATATACTGAAGCCATTTTTCCTTCCTCAACAGTTACTCCCAATGTGGTGTATGATACTGCTCCATTTTTGTCTGGTTCTTACGGAAATGAAAGTACTACTGAAACGGGAGACTTGGTGATGGATATTTATGAACCAACTGGTGATACTCATAATCAACGAGCTGCCATTGTTTTTGCCCATGCGGGAGGTTTTATTACAGGTAATCGAAATCATGATGACATGGTTGCTTTTTGTGATTCTTTTGCTCGAAAAGGTTATGTGACCGTGACGTTTGATTATCGACAAGGCATGTATTTTTTATTAAATACAGACATGCATTCTACTCGAGCTGCTTTTCGAGGTTTGCAAGATGGAAGGTCTGCGGTGAGGTATCTTCGGGCCAATGCTGCATCCTTGGGTATTGACCCCGATCAGGTTTACTTGGCAGGAAGTAGTGCTGGTGCATTCATTGCTTTGCACAGTATTTACATGACGGATATTTCTGAGAAACCTGCTTTTGCCAATGAAGTAAACTATACAAATTTAGTTTTTCCATTTTTTCATACGGCTCCAGATTTAGGGCCATTTGATCGAGGGAGCAACTTGAGTGAGAGCGGAACACCCAATGGAATTATTTCTCTTTGGGGAGCGGTGGCAGATGTAGATTTGATCTCAGCAGCAGAAGATGAACCTATTTTTATGGCTCATGGATCGGATGATGGGACTGTACCATTTGATAGTGGAGCTCCTTTTGGAGTATCTTTATTTCCAGATGTTTATGGGAGTAACTTGATTAATAATGAATTAAATAATGTGGGAGTGACCAATAAAGAAACTTATTTTTTGACCGGAGAAGATCATGAATTTTATGGAACCTCCAATGGTACATGGACGAATGGAACTGGTGGAAATATGTTTTGGGATTCTATTTTATTGAAGTCATCGAACTTCCTTTGGCTACAACATAAACCTGCCGCAAACTTCACTTATGCTGCAGGCGGATTGCAAGTCGACTTTACTGATTTGACTACCGAGGCAGTTGGTTGGTTTTGGGATTTTGGAGATGGGAATACGAGTGTTTTGCAAGATCCTTCTCACACCTATTCAGCTTATGGAAGTTATGATGCTTCTCTTTTTGTCACCAATGATATTTTAAGTTGGGATGAAATAAACATGTCAGTTGATTTGTTTGAGCCACTTCCTTTGACTTGGACTACACCTTTGAAAGCTAAATATAATAATGGGGAAACTGATTTAAAATGGTCGGTAGCAGAACAGTTTAACAATGAAAAATTTGTGATAGAACATAGTCGAAATGGAAGTGATTTTGAGTCGATAGGAGAGCTGAAAGTTTTGGAAAATTTGCAAGAAGAAATCGATTTTTATTTTTACCATAACAATACTCCTACGGGAGTTAATTACTATCGAATTAAGCAAATTGATTTTGATGGAATGTATAGTTTTAGCTCAATTGCAGCGGTGGAAGTAGCAGAGGAAAGAGGTGTTGTTTCGTTTTTTCCAAATCCAAGTTTAGGAATTATTTCTTTCGAGTTGGGAACAAGTGAAAGTAAAATAATTGAGATTTATAATTTGCAAGGAATATTAATGAGAACAGAATTAATAGAAAATGGAGATCAACTTGATTTATCTAATCTTGCGAAAGGAATGTATTTTGTGAAAAATAAAAATGGAGAAATTGGTCAGAAATTAATTACAGAATAATCTCAATTAATTTTTTATTAAAAATTTCTACTCCTTTTTGATTCAAATGATGGGCATCAAAAAAGTGCAAAGAATCGATGAGTTTTACCTTTTTATTAAAATCATAATAAGTGCCAAAGTTGTTCATCAAACTATCAAATTCTGAAGTGTTTGAAAAACTTTGATAATAATCAGTAGTAATCGGAGCTTGTACTAGATAAACTTTGGCTCCATTTTTTTCGAGCGTTTTAATATTGTTTTGGAAAATATTTAATAAAATAAAAAAAAAAATGAGTTCCTGTTTTTCAAAAGGTTTTGGTACAAATTTACTTTTGGTTTTTTCAACAAACCCTCCCGAAATGTATCGGTCATTGCCTGAATTAATATTTTGCAAAGTATTATAATAAAAAAAAAAAAACTGTCGATAAGTACTGTAAATCAACGAGTTATATAATTTGATGTGTTGATAATGCATTGCCATTTTTAGTGAAGCAAAATCATTTTGATCGTTTGAAACTAAATCCATCGCTGATTCGATTCCATCTAAAGTAAACGTGATAGGATACACTTCGTATATCGCAATTGTAGGATTTAACTGATTTAAATATCTATCTAAAAGTATTTCTGTTTGGATTGAGGTTTGGGCAGAAGAACCTAAATTAAAATTTGTAAAACCATTGTTATTAAATATTCGATTGTCAAATCCACGATAGGTATGTGATGATCCAAGAAATATTATATCAACATTTTCAACATTTTCCACTTCTTCAAATCTATTTAAAGAATGCCCCGCACCTCCTGAATTATAAATTAAATTTTTAGTCCATTTCGAAGGAATGAAATCACCAGACAAGCAAATCGCCAAGACATAAAATGCCAAAGCAATAACTGAAAACTTAAAAATATTTTTGACAAATCGAATGATTTCTTTTTCCATATTTTAAAATTGAAAATAGATAAACGGACTTTCTTCTGTGGACATAAACATGCCAATCAAGAAAATCAGAAATGCATAAAATGACCAACGTAACGATTTTTTCCAACTCAAAAACAATCGCTCAATCGCATATTCATTTTCTCTCCCCGTCCACTCAATGATGATAAAAAATAAGATTAACCCTAACATGATTTTGGTATTTACATCGTACCAAGGAGTATCAAAAAGGGAAAAAGAAAATATTTTTGAAAAACATTCCAACGCATGATTTATATTTTCTGCTCGAAAAAATACCCAAGCCAAAACTGCTAAAATAAAAGTGAAAACCATCCGATAAAAATCATAAAAAGAAGGAAGTTTTTTTCCTTTTGCTGCTATCTCTAAATGATCTCGATTTTTTCCAAAAAGGAAAAGTGGTAAAAAATAAATGGCATTCAATGCGCCCCAAGCAATAAATGTCCAGTTGGCTCCATGCCAATACCCACTCACTAAAAAGATGATAAGAGTATTACGAATTTTCATCGAAGTGCCACCTCGACTTCCGCCCAAGGGAATGTATAAATAATCTCGAAACCAAGTCGATAATGATATATGCCAACGTCGCCAAAACTCCGCCATATCTCTGGAAAAATAAGGGAAGGCAAAATTCCTTTTCAAATTAAATCCAAAAAGTCTTGAGGTACCGATCGCAATATCTGAGTAGCCAGAGAAGTCTCCATAAATTTGAAAAGCAAAAGCTGCTGCTGCTAAAAATAAAGTGCTTCCAGCATGTTCGTTCGAGTTATTGAAAATGTAATTAGCATATACTGCGCAATTATCTGCGATGACCATTTTTTTAAAAAGTCCCCAAAGTATTTGCCGAAGACCATCGACAGCTTGATGATAATTGAAGTTTCTTTTGGCTAAAAATTGTGGAAGTAAATTAGATGCTCGCTCAATTGGACCAGCCACGAGTTGTGGGAAAAAACTGACGAAAGCAAAAAATGCAAAAATATCCTGAGTAGGTTCGAGTTTCTTTTTGTAGACATCTATGGTGTAACTCAATGTTTGGAAAGTGTAAAAACTAATCCCAACTGGAAGAATTATTTGCAATCGAGTCGGTTCAATATTTTGACCAAGTAGGGTAAATGCATCTGAAAAACTCTGAGCGAAAAAATTAAAATATTTGAAGAATCCAAGGAAACCTAAATTGACCAAAATGCTCATCCACAAAAAAAACTTCCTGCGACTTTGATCTTGAGTTTTGGAAAGTTGAAGACCAATCCAAAAGTCCACGCTCGAACTAAAAGCGATCAATGATAAGAAACGCCAATCCCACCATCCATAAAAAAAGTAACTCACCAAAACGAGAAACGCATTTTGATGAGTTATTTTTTCATTTGAAATGAACCAATAAATAGTAAAAACTATTGGGAGGAAAATTCCAAATTCGATGGAGTTGAAAAGCATAGATTGTCTTAGTTATTATGTTAATGGCTTATTAGAGTTGATCTGTTATTGGGTTAATAACTGAATAACCAAATAACTCAATAACCTTTCTTAGCAATAAATTTCTCCAATTTTCTAGCTTCTCTTTTTTTCAAAAGTTTAACGATTTTTCGATCTTTTCTTACTCCAAAGTCTTCTCCTTTTGTATAAAAATCTAAAAAGAAATTAATACCAGCCAAGTTTCCACCTTTTTTATCTTCTTTTTTATCAGGATTTTCTAAAACATATTTAGACCAACCTGCCATAAAAAGAATCATAAAATCTGTATTTTTTTTGGAATATTCTAGGACATAAGGATTAAGTTCTATCGTCACATTTGCTGACCCTGAAATCCATTTGACAAAATGAGCATTGGCATTAGTCCGTTTTTGATGATCCAAAGAATGATTTCCCAACCAATCAATTAATTCTAAAATCTCAGGTTCAATATTTTCATAATCTTTAGCTTCTTCTAATTTTACTTCTTTCCATTTTTCCCAATCAATGGTTTGGGAAAATAGAGTTGTAGGAAAAAGGAAGAGAAAAAAGAAGAGTAAGTTTTTCATGTTTTTCTTTTTTTATTAGAAGTAGAGACTTTAGTGCTTCAATTGTAATGATATGAACTCAAATAGGATATGATTTTATTGTCACAAATTACACGAAATGAAAATAGGATTGGTACCTACCTAAAAATTATCAACAAGTCGAAATCTTTGAATTTTTACGATAAATTTACCATTTGTTCTTTCGTGAATTTTCGCCAAATCTTACTGATTAGATTTAATTCGAAGTGGTAGATTATAATCGTCAAAAATTCGTGTAATCCTTGAAAATTTGCGGCGAAAATTTTATTACCCATAAGATGTGCAGACCATAGTAATTCAAGCACTTACAATTCTACCCTGTAGTTTCTTATTTGAAATCAGATCGGCAAGATAGGAAATGATCTAATTTTATTAGTTTAGATGATTATGTTTTTCACAAAAAAATCTAGTTATAAAATTCAATTGTTAGCCTTAATTTTTTCCAATTTTCAAATTCTAAAAACTATCTTTGCGCCCATGACTGAAAAAATATTAATCCTCGATTTTGGTTCGCAATATACACAGCTAATTGCTCGGCGAACCCGTGAATTAAATGTGTATAGTGAAATTGTTCCGTTTAATAAAATTCCTGAAATAGACGATAGCATTAAAGCAATCATTCTTTCAGGAAGTCCATTTTCTGTTTTGGAAAAAAATGCGCTTCAAGTGGAGTTGGATAAGATAATTGGAAAAAAACCATTGTTGGGAGTATGCTATGGTGCGCAATATTTAGCAAATTATTATGGAGGGAAAGTCGAACGATCAGAAAAAAGAGAATATGGAAAAGCCTCCTTAAATGCACCGCTTTTTGATGATCCGTTTTTGAAAGGAATTTCAAATGATAGCCAAATTTGGATGTCTCATGGAGATACGATTACTCAAATTCCAGAACAGTTTGAATTATTGGCAGGGACAGAAAGTATTCCTGTAGCAGCATTTAAAAGTAAAGAAGGCGCATTTGATGCACCAGTTTATGCGATTCAATTTCATCCCGAAGTGACACATAGTCTGGAGGGAAAAGATATTTTATCTAACTTCTTGATTGACATTGCAGGTTGTGAAGGTAATTGGACACCAGCTTCTTTTGTCGATGAGGCGGTGGAAGATTTGAAAAAGAAAATAGGCGATCAAAAAGTGTTGATGGGAATTTCAGGAGGAGTTGATTCGACTGTTGGAGCAATGCTTTTACATAGAGCAATAGGTAAGAATCTGATTTGTTTTTTCGTTGATAATGGGTTGTTGAGAAAAAATGAATACCAAGAAGTTTTAGATTCATATAAAGGTATGGGATTAAACATCGTTGGTGTAGATGCAAGTCGTAGATTTTGGGATGAATTGGCTGGCGAGACAAGTCCAGAAGGAAAACGAAAAATAATTGGTCGAGTATTTATTGAAGTCTTTGAAGAAGAAGCGAATAAATTAGAAGATATTATTTGGTTAGGACAAGGAACGATTTATCCAGATGTGATAGAATCTATCTCAGTTCATGGGCCAAGTGTAACGATCAAATCTCATCATAATGTGGGTGGTTTACCTGATAAGTTGAATTTGAAAATTGTTGAACCACTTCGAATGTTATTCAAAGATGAGGTTAGAAAAGTAGGAGCAGAGTTAGAAATTCCAGGGCATATTTTGAATAGGCACCCTTTCCCTGGGCCAGGTTTGGGGATTAGAATTTTAGGAGATATCACCGAAGAAAAAGTAATGATGCTTCAGGAGGCGGATGATATTTTTATAAAAAACCTAAAAAAACACGACCTTTATGATAAAGTATGGCAAGCAGGAACAATGTTGTTGCCAGTTCAATCAGTAGGTGTGATGGGAGATGAAAGGACTTATGAAAAAACGATTGCACTTCGTTCTGTAAATTCTTTGGATGGAATGACTGCTGAGTGGAGTCATTTGCCACACGAATTTTTGGCAATTGTATCTAGTGAAATTATCAATAATGTAAAAGGTATCAATCGAGTAGTTTATGATATAAGTACCAAACCGCCCGCAACGATTGAGTGGGAATAAACATAAATTGTTCTTTGGACAGAAAGTTAATCAAAGAACTAAATATTCAAGTAATGAAAAAATCTGATTCTCATTTATTCCTATTAAAAAATGTAAATAGTTTTTTAAAGACTAGCCTTTTACCTTTTTTAATTATTTGTGTAGTTGTATTTGCATCAGCGATATTAACTTCATGTGGACTTGGAAAAACCAAAACCCCGCCACCTGAGATTGTCACACCTCAAGGAACCAAAGTGTACAATCCAAAAACAGGTCGGTACGAATTTCCAACCGAAGTAACTGGAAAAATGGATACAGTACAATGGACAGATGCGGGATCTTCTGCTAACGATCCTATCGGGTCTGATTCATCTCAATATTTGGAAATAGAACCAGAAGATCCTAATCCAAATCCATCAAATGGAACAGGAATATTAAGCACTTATAATATAGCGATTATGATTCCCTTCAATTCTGATAAAGTAAATTCTTTGGAAGGAGGAATTCATTCCAGTTCCATTCCTGCTTTGCATTTTTATGAAGGAGCAAAAATAGCTTTGGATGAACTGTCCAATGAAGGCGCAAATTTGAATGTTACGGTAATGGATACTAAAAGATCTGAAACGGAAACTAGTTCTATTTTGAATCGGTCAACCTTACAAGATGCACACCTGATTATTGGTCCTTATAGTTCAAAACCTTTAGAACAAGTAGCGGAATTTGCTAAGGTTAATCAAAAAACTGTAATCTCTCCTGTAAATACAAGCGGAAAAATTACCGCTGAAAATCCTTTTTATCTTCAAGCTAATCCTAGTTTACAAAGCCATTGTGAAGTCATCATGAAACATGCTTTGAGTCAATACTCAGCAGATCAAATTGTTTTGGTGGTGAGAGATAAAGAAGCAGAAGTTAATCGGTTAAAATATTTTCAAGATACTCATCAGTTGATTTCAGGAACAGATGCTCCACCTTTGAAAGAATATCGGATTGATCCTGTAGTCGCTCAAGAATTTGGAGAACTTAATTTATCACCATACATTAAAAAAGGTCAAACAACAGTATTTATCGTGCCTTCCTATTCCAATGAAACTTTTGTTAGTAATCTGATGAGACAGGTAGAAATAGCAAAAGGAAGAAATGAGGTGGTCATGTATGGAATGCCTCGGTGGATGGAATATGAACGGATTTCTTTTGATTATTTTGAGAACTTAAAATTGCATGTGAGTACTGCAAATTTTGTAGACAAAGAGGATGTAAAAGTTAAAGAGTTTATCAAAAAATTCTTCGAACGTTATGGTTCTCTTCCTCAGGAAGATGCATTTCAAGGATATGATCTGACCTTATATTCTGGAAGACAATTGATGAAGCATGGAATGTATTTCAAAGATGTAATTGATACTGAAGCTGCTCAAATGCTTTCTACAAAATTTGAATTTGAGAGATTTGTAACACCTGAAGATGCTGCAAATGAGCGATTTGATAAAATAAATTATATCGAAAATAAATATGTGAACATTCTGAAATTTGAAGATTATCATTTTCAAAAAGTGAATTAATTCATGGGTTTATTTATAATAAAAAAGTCTATAACTTGTTTGAAGTTATAGACTTTTTTTTAATTTAAAGCATTGATTATCAAGCTGATATAAAATAGTAAAAAATGAGATTCAATCCCAAAACCATTTCCACATTTTCGATAGGAGGATTAGTAATAGCATTATTATTAAGTTGCCAAACCGAACCAGATACAGCTAAAGTGTCTCCACCACAAAAAAAGGAAATAGCCAAAACTACTTTTGTTCAACAAAAAACTCCATCCAATTTAAAGTACGAATGGCAAGACAATTTTGATGTTGGAACTTCTATCATCAATCAGATTCCAACTCCAACTGGATTTGAAAGAATAAAATCTGGCAATAATTCCTTTCAAGAATGGTTACAGTTTTTGCCACTATTTCCAGCAGGACAAAAAGTGGAAACCTTTGATGGTTCCTTAAAATGGAATCAACAAGTTCATGCTCGAGTAGTCGATATTGATGTGGGAAAAAGGGATTTACAACAATGTGCTGATGCTGTGATGAGGTTGCGATCTGAATATTTATTTGGAAAAAAAAATTATGATAAAATTCATTTCAATTATACCAACGGAACAAAAGTTTCTTTTGATGATTGGAGAAATGGAAAAAAGCCACAAGTAAAAGGTAACAAAGTAACTTTTTCGAATACTGGAAAAAAAGATAACTCCTATGCTAATTTTAAAAAGTATTTGATCCAAATATTTTCATACGCAGGAACAGCTTCTTTGGAAAAAGAAATGAAATCAATTCCATTAAAAGATATGCAAATTGGAGATGTATTGATTCAAGGTGGTCATCCTGGGCATGCCATAATAATTGTTGATATGGCTGAAAATACAAATGGAAAAAAGTTATATTTGTTGGCACAAAGCTACATGCCTGCACAAAATATACACATCCTTAAAAATCCAACGAATAAGAAATTGAGTCCTTGGTATGAGTTGATTTCAAATCAAAACATACATACCCCAGAGTGGGATTTTTCCTCAGAAGATTTAAAAAGGTTTGTAGATTAGAAAAACTTTTTGAACTTGTGAGTCCTTTTGGAAATCGGTTTATTAAATAATTAGGAAATCAGGCTAGAAAAACTTCTCGTATTCCTTATTACCTAATAAACCAATTACCTGATAAATAAAAAACATACAATAAAGATGATGACTCCCGAGCGGACAGCAAAATTTAAAAAAGTAGCAAGCAATCGACAAGCGAACCTTACCGTAGTTTTAGAAAATGTTCATGATCTGCATAATATTGGAGCGGTGATGCGAACCTGCGATTCAGTTGGAATTAAGGAGATTTTTATTTTAAATACAGAATCGCATTTGACGGAAGAAAGAATTCACTTGGCTGCCAAGTCATCTTCTGGAGCAAGGAAATGGGTAGATGTAAATTTCTACACCAAGCCAAAACCATGCTTTGAGCATCTACGAAAAAATTATGAATTTGTACTTTGCACGCACATGGCAGAAGATAGTAAATCATTGTATGATTTAGATTTGACGACTTCAGTTGCATTGCTTTTTGGAAATGAACACGCAGGTGTGACAAAAGAAACATTGGAACTTTGTGATGGGAATTTTTTAATTCCTCAAGTTGGAATGGTCCAGAGTTTAAATATTTCAGTAGCCTGTGCGGTTTCAATTTATGAAGCAAAACGTCAACGATTGGCAAAGGGATTTTACGACGAAAACCCAACGATGACCAAAGAGGAACAAGAAGAATTATATGATACTTATGCTCGACGACATGAGTTAAAAATTAAAAATAAATTTGCTCCGAGGTTGAATGATTAGATAAAGATTATCCAGTAGAGACAGAATTTATATTGTCTTTGCAGCAAAACGAAAAAATGGCATTTCCCCACTTTAGACAGCTTGACAGAATGGATTGTGGCCCAACTTGCCTTCGCATGATTGCGGAGTTTTATGGGAAATCCTATAGCTTGCAATATTTGCGGGAGCATTGTTATTTGGATCGAGAAGGAGTCTCCTTGGAAGGGATCTGCGAAGGAGCGGAGCATATTGGAATGAATAATTTCGCAGCCATGTTGCCGTTCAAATCTGAAGATGAAGAAGGTGGGGGATTAGTTGATGCACCGCTTCCAGCGGTAGTACATTGGAATCAAAACCACTTTGTAGTAGTTTATAAAATCAACAAAAAATACGTTTGGGTAGCCGATCCTGGGAAAGGAAAAATCAAGTATAAAATATCAGAATTTAAAAAACATTGGCTTGGAGGAAAAGAAACAGGCATAGCCTTATTGCTCGAACCAACTCCAGAATTTTATACTCAAGAAGGCGAAACTTTAAATCGAACTGGACTTACTTTTCTCTTCAAATATCTTCGACCTTATCGGAAGTTAATCATTCAATTACTTTTCGGATTACTCTTCGGAAGTATGTTGCAATTGATCTTTCCTTTTTTAACTCAGTCAATTGTTGATGTCGGAATTGAAAATCAAAACATCAATTTTATCTACTTGATTTTGGGAGCACAACTGATGCTGTTTTTAAGTCAAGCGAGTGTGGGGATTATTCAAAATTGGATTTTGCTTCACATTGGTACGAGAGTAAATATAGCCTTGCTTTCTGATTTTCTGTTTAAATTAATGCGCTTGCCTATTGCCTTTTTTGATACAAAAATGACTGGTGATTTATTGCAAAGAATTCAAGACCATAAGCGAATTGAATTGTTTATGACCGGAAGCACCTTGTCTGCCATTTTCTCTTTTTTCAATTTGATCGTTTTTGGGATTATATTGTTATTTTATAATCGAACTATCTTTTTAATATTCCTTGTAGGTAGTCTTTTATATATTTTATGGGTCTTGCTTTTTATGAAAAAAAGAAAGGAAGTCGATCATATGAAATTTGAGGAGCAAGCAGAAAATCAATCAAAAATCATCGAATTGATTCAAGGAATGCAAGAAATCAAATTGCAAAATAGTGAACGAAAACGTCGTTGGGAATGGACTGAAATCCAAGCAAGACTTTTCCGAGCCAATATAAAATCTTTAACTATCACACAATATCAAGATACTGGTACAGGAGTAATTAATCAGTTAAAAGATATTTTAATTTCCTTCGTTGCAGCCAAAGCAGTAATTGATGGTAGCATGACTTTAGGGATGATGTTGGCGGTTCAATATATTGTTGGACAGTTAAATGCACCGCTTATTCAAATGATTAACTTTATTCGTAGTAGCCAAGATGCTGCGTTGAGTTTGGAACGATTAGGTGAAATTCACGGCAAAGATGATGAGGAATTAAATGATGGAAAACAAATTGAAATACTTCCAGAGACTTCCGATATCGTGTTTGAAAATATCAGTTTTCAATATAATAAATTGTCAGATTTAGTTTTGCGAGACATCAATTTAACCATTCCAAAAGGGAAGGTTACGGCCATAGTTGGAACTAGTGGAAGTGGGAAAACTACACTTGTAAAACTAATGTTAGGTTTTTATGAAGCTACTCAAGGAAATATCAGAGTTGGTGGTTTTTTATTAAAGAATTTTAGAAAAAAAATGTGGCGGCATAAGTGTGGTGCAGTCATGCAAGACGGATATATTTTTTCAGATACTATCGCCAAAAACATTGCTGAAAGTGAGGATATAGTTAATAAAGATAAATTGCTGAATGCGGTACAAATGGCTCATATTCAAGAGTTTATAGAAACAATGCCATTGGGGTATAATACTATGATTGGCTCTCGTGGAAACGGAATTTCTCAGGGTCAAAAGCAAAGATTACTCATTGCAAGAGCAGTTTATAAGAATCCAGAATACTTGTTTTTTGATGAAGCAACTAATGCCTTGGACACTCAAAATGAAAGAATAATCACGGAAAATCTAGAACAATTTTTTGCAGGAAGAACGGTAGTTGTAGTGGCGCATCGTTTGAGTACGGTTCGGAATGCAGACCAAATTGTGGTTCTAGAAAAAGGAAGAATTATCGAGCAAGGTACGCATGATGTTTTGATTGCAAAACGAGGTTCTTATTTCAACTTAGTGAAAAATCAATTAGAATTGGGAGGTTGATTTTTGCCCCAGATTGGGCTGGTTTTTATGATTTTTTCATTGTTTGTGTGTTGTCATTGACTTGGACTGACTAATATGACTTTCAAATTTAAATAAGAAAAAAAATAACATATTGGGAGAGTCATAAAAAGTCAGTCCAAGTCAGTGGTAAAAAAATCAAATAACAATTTAAAACAGTTTCAAAAAAATGCCTGAAGAAAATTTCATCACCGATCCATCGGACATTCAACTCACCGAGCAAGATCAAGTTCAAACCATTTTGGGAAAACCTCCTGGATGGATTTTGAGGTGGGGAATTTCATTTATTTTTATGACTGTATTGATGTTGATCTGGATGAGTTATTTGGTGAAATTTCCAGACATCATTCCTACCCGAGTAATGCTGATCACCGAAATTCCACCAGTTCATTTGTTTGTTCAAAGTGATGGCAAAATCGAAAACCTATTAGTCAAAGACAAACAAGCAATTGTTGAAAATGATATTTTAGCGATCATTCAAAATCCTGCTAACTATGATGACATTGTTATTTTAGAAACTTTTTTACAAGAAATAAAAAACAAAAAAACAACCGACTTATCAGATGTAGCTTACCCTGAAAATTTAGAACTCGGAGAGATTCAATCTTCCTATTCTAATTTTACCCAAAATTTAAACGACTTTTATTTTTTCGAAAACAAAAACGAACTAGCCAAAAAAATCAAAGCCTTAACATCTCAAATTAGATATTTAGGAAGAAAAAATGCTTCGCTTAAAAAGCAAGAAATCACGATGGAAAGCGCGATCGATTTGGCCAAATCTAATCGAGAACGCATGCTGAAATTATTGGATGAAAAAGCAGTTAGCGTCAAAGATGTAGAAGATGCCAAGACCGAAGTGCTTCGGAATGAAAGAGAACTCGAAAGGATGCAAACCGATTATTTGGATAATAAAATGAAAGTCAAAAACCTAGAATTGACGATCATTGATTTAAAAGAAAATAGGAGTGATGGCAAAAATGAGAAATCGATTTCCCTAAAAGAGCAAATAGATATACTGTTAAGTGAAATCGAAAATTGGAAGCAAAAGTATTTAGTTATTTCTCCAATGGATGGACAAGTTTCTTTTCCGAAAGTGATGAATGAAAATCAGTTTTTAAAAAATGGAGATGAAATAATGACCATCGTCCCGCAAGGAGGAGTAGGAGAGATGATTGGAAAAGCATTGTTACCTGCTGCAAATAATGGAAAAGTAGAAGAAGGTTTTGAGATCAATATTCGATTGGATGGATATCCTTATCAAGAATTTGGAGTCGTAAAAGCAAAAGTAAAAAGTAAATCAATTTTACCTCAGGATGGAAATTATTTAGTAGAATTAAAAATGTCTGACAGTTTAATTACCACCTATGGAAGACTAATTCCTTTTCAACAAGAAATGGGTGGAACTGGAAATATTATCACGAAGGATCGGAGAATATTGGAACGGATTTTTGATAAGTTTTTGAATTTAACCAAAAATCGATAATCTCTTTTTTAAATTTATGTCATGGGAAAAAGAAAATTCGCTGCAGAGATCCTATTGCACAAAAGTGGAGGAATGTATGTTTTAGTTCCATTTGATGTAGAAAAGGAATATGGCAAAAAACGAGTAAAAATTATCGCCAAAATTGAATCTGAAATTTACCGAGGGTTGCTCACTCGTATGGGTTCGCCTGACCATGTTCTTATAATTCTAAAAGATATTCGAGAGAAAATTGGAAAAACAGTAGGCGACATCGTTAATATTGAACTGGAAGAAGATACCAAACCAAGAGTCGTAATTGTTCCAGAAGATTTTCAAAAATTAATCAATGAAAACCCAAAAGTAAAAGCATTTTTCCAAACCCTTTCCTACACTCATCAAAAGGAATATGTGCAATGGATCGAGGACGCAAAAAGGGAAGATACTCGAGTAAGAAGATTGAACAAAGCCATCGAAATGATGAAAGAGGGTAAGAAAGGAAAATGACTTAAAAATAATATCTAACTAAAAACAAAAACACTATATTTGCCGCCAAGATGAAAAAAGGTAAAATCATATTAGAAGATAAACGATTTGAGTTGACGATTGAGCGACTTTGTCATCAATTGATTGAGGCTTATGATCGTTTTGAAAATACCTGTATCATCGGCGTCCAGCCCCGTGGCGTTTTTTTAGCTGATCGAATTTATGATCGGTTGACCTCCATTCTTAAACTCAAAAATATAGAATACGGAAAATTAGATATTACTTTTTATCGTGATGATTTTCGAACTCGGATCAAGCCACTTTCTGCTGATCCAATCGAAATGGACTTTTTGGTCGATGATAAAAAAGTGATTTTGATTGATGATGTTTTGTATAGTGGACGAACGATTCAAGCTGCGATGACTGCTTTAAACCATTACGGACGACCACAACAAGTTGAATTAGTAGCCCTTGTAGATCGAAGGTTTAATCGACATTTACCCATCCAATCTGATTATATAGGAGTGATTGTCGATGCGGTAGATGAAGCATATGTGGAAGTGCAATGGAAAGAGGAAACGGGCAATGATAAAATAATTTTGTACGCAAAGAAAGAAGATAAATATAAGAAGTAGATCACTTCGCTATCAGAGATCAGACCGTGCGCTTCGCTTACTGTCAGAGGACAGACTGACGATAATAATATTGAGTTACAATATATTATTATCGTTAATCAAAAAAACTCTCGTCAGTCTGACAGCGAAGCGATCTAGCAGTTGCCAAAAGCAACGATCTGATCTCTGACAGCGAAGCGATCTCAAAAAGTAAATTATGACTCAGAAGGAACTCAGTACCAAACATGTTTTGGGAATTAAATATCTAACTCCTCAGGATATTCAATTGATTTTTGAAACAGCTGAGAATTTTAAAGAAGTCATTAATCGACCGATCAAAAAAGTCCCATCACTTCGGGATGTAACAGTTGCCAATCTATTTTTTGAAAATTCTACTCGAACTCGAATTTCATTTGAATTAGCTGAAAAAAGACTCTCTGCTGATACGGTAAATTTTTCCGCATCTTCTTCTTCTGTCAAGAAAGGCGAAACACTTTTAGACACCGTCAATAATATTTTATCCATGAAAGTGGACATGATTGTGATGCGTCATCCAGCACCTGGAGCACCTGCTTTTTTAGCAAAACACATAGATGCCAACATCATCAATGCTGGAGATGGAACTCATGAGCATCCAACTCAAGCTTTGCTTGATGCATTTTCGATGAGAGAGAAATTGGGAGATTTGCGAGGGAAAAAGATTGTCATCGTTGGAGATATTTTACATTCAAGAGTTGCTTTAAGTAATATTTTTTGTTTGCAAAAATTAGGAGCCAAAGTCAAAGTGTGCGGCCCTCCAACCCTTATACCCAAGTATATCAATGAATTGAATGTAGGGGTGGAATATGATATTCGGAAAGCTTTGGAATGGTGTGATGTCGCGAATGTTTTAAGAATTCAATTGGAACGGCAAGACATTAAATATTTTCCATCCATTCGAGAATACACGCAATATTATGGCGTTAATAAAGAAATGCTAGATAGTCTCAATAGTGATGTGATCATCATGCATCCTGGTCCAATTAACCGAGGTGTCGAATTGACAAGTGATGTCGCGGATTCTGACCAATCTATCATTTTACAACAAGTAGAAAATGGCGTAGCGATTAGAATGGCCGTGCTTTATCTTTTAGCAGCAAAACGATAATTAACTTTCATTATCTAGAACATATTTAATATTTTAAACATGCTGTAAAGGCAACCTTCCCTTAATAAATTACATCTAATAAGTAATCAAATTTTTCTTTAAATAACTAAATTCGTAAGTCGCTGATAGCCAAAGGGTTATATTGTTTTTTTAAGTTCCTAGTTTAAAAACAATCATTTCTAAATACCCTCTTTTTCTCCTATAAACTATAATTATTAGATTGTAATTGAAAATCAAAATAAACACTTTTTTATTTTTGAAATACGTTTTAAATTTTTCGATGTACTTAGTTATCTTGTGAAAAAATAATCAACATATGAGTCTTACCAAATTATTTCTTTTAATCGTTTTTTCAATATTTTCCATAGGATTATTGTCTGCTCAAAATTGTGGGAGTATAATTTCTGAAAATAAAAAAATTGGGGGAACGCATTTGCTTCGAACATCTGAGCAAATTTTAGTTGTAAGAGGAAATTATTCTTACAGTCTTGAATTAGTCAATGATGAAAAAGGAGTTTCTGCGGTTTTTACTTCCAAGAATGGAGTAGATTTGAACGAAGGGGACGAAGTTATTTTTATGGATAATAGCAAGGCGAGAAAGAGTTATCGATTTATTGAAACAGGAGAAATTACAAACAAGCGTGGTGCACCAACTCAAACTAACACCTTAGACTTGGATTTACCTGCCATTAATTGGTTTGCCTCTTCTACTATCAATACTATTTATATTAAAAATAATATAAGTAATCGGATGGTGAAATTTACGGTAAATGCCAATCGTCAAAAAGAATTTAAAGCTTTGTCTACTTGTTTTAATGTAACAGTAGATAAAACCCAAGTAAATGATACTGTTTTGACTGGAAACGATTTTTCTCCAACAAGTGGAAATACCGCGAGAACAAATGGAAGTGGTAATAATATCAGTAGCACAAAACCTGGAGGAAACGTACAAAGAATTACTGATCCAAGCTTACTAAATGATGATGAATTAAAAGCTTTGAAAAAAGAATTAGCAGAGACTAAACAGAATTTGCGGGATGAAATTCAAGAAGAAAAAGATAAAGGAGAACGAATCAAAGCAACATTACAAAAGGAAGTTGCAGCAGCAAGAGAGCAAGCTGCTCAAAAGAAAGCGGAGTATGCAAATGAAGTATTGGAAGCTAGAAAAAATTCACAAAGCGAAATTGAAAAATCTCAACAAGAGGTTGCTGCCTCTGTTGGAGATGCGAGAGAAAAAGCTTCTGGTGAAATAGAAAAAATTAACTTGAATGTCGCTGAAGCGAAACAAAAAGCGGGGGAAGAAATTCAAAAAGCGAAATTAGCTAGTGCACAAGAAGTAGCAGATGCTCGAAAAAAATCAGCGGAAGAAATTAAAGCAATTAAGGAAAAACTTGATTTGGCAAAATTAGAATATGCTGATGAAGTTTCTACGGCAAAAGAAAATGCACAAAATGAATTGTCAAATATTAGAGAAGAAACTAAACAAGTCATTCTCGAAGCAAGAGAAAATGCTAAGAAGGAAAAAAATAAAACAACTCAAGATGTAGTAGAAAGTAAAAAAACTGCTTCGGAACAAATTCTTCAAGTGAAAGAAGAGACTGCTGAGAAAGTAGCTCAGGTTCGAGAAAATGGAGTTTTGGAAAAACAAAAAATTGCCTTCGAAATTGCTGAAGCTAGAAGAAAAGGGGAAGAAGAAAAAGCATTGATCTTAGAAAATAATGCTTCGGAAGTAGCAGATATGAGAGAGAATGTTGCGAAACAAAAAGAGGCTTCTGCAACACAAGTTGCTGAAACTAAAAAGAATGCTTCGGAGGAAATTAGTAATACTAAAAAACAAGTGGCTGAGGAAAAAGCAAAAGCAAAAGAGGAAGTAGTGAATACTCAACAACAAAGTGCGGAAGAAATTGCTGCAGCAAAAGCAAAAGCGGAAGAAGAAAAAATGTCAACTGCTCAGGGAGTCATCGATGCCAAAACTAAAGCTGCTCAAACTATTCAAGAAATAAATAAAGAGGAAGCAGAAAAAGTGAAAGTTGCTCAGGAAAATGCTGCTGCTGAAAAAACTAAAATTGCCACAGAAGTTGCTGCTGCTAGGGAAAAGGCGCAAGTTGAAATTACGAGAATTCAAGAAGAGGTTAGAAAAAAGATTGAAGCGTCAAAAATTGCAGAGGAAAAAGCACAAAAAGAAGCGGCAGAGGCTGTAGCTTTAGCTAAGAGGAGAGCAGAAGAAGAAATCGCTAAGGCTCAAAAAGAAGCAGCAACAAATGTTTCAACTGCAAGTCAAAAAGCAGAAGCCGCAAAGCAAACTTATGCGCAAGAAATAGCTGCCTCACAAAAGGTTTCTCAAGATAAGATGAAAGAAATTCAAGAGGAAGTTGCCGCTAAAATTAAGGCAGCCAAAGAGAAAGAAAAAGAAACGAAAACGATGTCTGCTAGTGAAGTGGCTGAAGCAAAAGAACGTGCAGCAAGTGAAGTGAGGAAAGCTCAAGAAACGGCTGCCAAAGAAGTAGCAAAAGCAAAAGAAAGGGAAGCTTTGGCTCAGCAAGAGTCTGCTAATAATGTAGCTGAATCAAAAAGAAATGCTGCCGAAGCAGTTGCAAAAATCAAACAAGATGAAGCAGAGGCTATTAAAGTTACTAAAGAGAATGCGGCAAATGAAAAGCAAAAAGTAGCCAATCAAGTGGCAGAAGCAAAACAACGAGCAGCTAAAGAATTAGCTTTGACCAAAGAACAATTAACTAATGAGGTAAAAGCTGCAAAAGAGAACGCAGCAAAAGCGAAAGAAGAAGCTGCAATTGCTGTTTTGGAAGCGAGGAAAGAATCAGCTGCAAAAGTTTCTTCTACCCAAGAGGAAGCAGCTAATGAAGTGGCTACCATAAAAATGCAAGCTGTAGAAGCTATTGCTAAATCTAAAAAAGAAACAGCCATCAAATTAGAGGAAATGGCGGGACAAGTAGTTGAAGCGGAACAAAAAGCTAAAGAGGAAATGGCTGCATTGAAAATTCAAATGGTGGAAGAAGAAGCTAAAACACGAAATGAAAGTAAGGCTAAAAAGGAGCAATACATCAAGGATGCAGAAGCAGCTAGATTAAAATCGTTAGAAGAAATTGCTACTACTCAAAAACAAAGTTCTGACGAAATCTACGAAGCTAAACAACAAGCTAAACTTGAAATTTCCAAAGTCAAAGAGGATACTAAAAATCAAATCAATGAACAAAGAGAGTTGATCCAAGAGGAAGAGGCAAAATTAAAGACAGCGGAAGAAAAACGGATTCAAGCTGAAAAAGATTTGAAGAAGTATGAAGAACTTCAATTGCAAATTAAAACGGCTGAGGAGAAATTGAAAAAAATAAAAGACGATATTAAGAAAGAAAATAATAAATAGAAATGAAACTTTAGCATAGAATAGTAATTATTCTATGTTGTTTCTTTGATAAGCGGTGTTAGGGTTTAGAGCCCTAACATCGCTTTTTAATTATCTTTTTTATCGATGGAAACTTTCTCCAATAAATTGTAACGCAGGAATAATTCCAGTCCTCCAATAAGTCCAATTATGTGCTCCGTCTCTCATTCTAAATTCATGAGGAATCCCTAAATCTCTAAAGGCAATATGGATTTTTGAATTGCCTTCATACAGGAAATCATCGTCGCCACAATCAAAATAGAATTTCACTTTTTTCAGTTTTTCCAAATCAATTTTTTTCAATAAATAAAATGGGTTATTGTTTTTCCAATGATCTGAAATTCTTTTTTCACCTACTAAATTTTTTCCGTACATGGGACCTTCCACTTTATTCCATCTATCTTGATCATATTTTGCAACGGTCTCTTCTGTATAAATTGCGGCGCTCAAAGGAGCAGAGGAAACAAATAAATCAGGATGTTTCATCGCATATAATAAAGAACCATATCCACCCATCGACAAACCTGTTATTCCTCGGAAATCTTTTTTAGGAAGAGTTCTAAATGTAGCATCAATGTGAGGAATAAGTTCTTGAATAAAGAAATCTTCGTACCTCTTTTTTCCCTCCACATCATTTACATACCATGTAATTTTTGCATCTGGCATTACCAAAATCATGGGCGGAATTTCACCTTTAATCATTGCTTGATTAGCCTGACGATCAATTTCTCCAAACTGTACCCAAGCAGTTTCGTCATCAGTATATCCATGTAAAACAAAAACGACCGGATATTTTCGATTGGTAGATCCATAACCAGGAGGGAAGAAAATTGAATAGTTGACTGCCTCATCCATAATATCACTATGGATAGATTGTTTTTCTTTCAGAATACCTTGAGCTTGAACATTTTGGTAGGAAAATAAAAAGAGAATGGAAAAAAGGAAAGTTTTGATTAAACCTTGGTTTTTCATTTTGTAGATTTTAATTTTAAATTGAAGGCTACAAAATAATAAATTAATTTTTAGTTTCAGATTCAAAATTCGATTCCAAGTAAACTTTCATCTTTTATGACTTCTTTATTCCTTTCACTCCACAAGATAGATTTGGGTAAAGTTATATGAAAAATACTCCCTTCATTTAGTTTAGAAGTTACCCATATCTTACCACCAAGTTGTTGAACTATTTTTTTACAAATTGCTAATCCAATTCCCGTCCCTTGGTATTCACTTTTGTTGTGCAAACGCTGAAACATTTCAAAAATCTTTTCAAGATAGGCTTCTTCCATTCCAATCCCATTGTCTTTGATTAGAAAATATAGCTCCGTCTCTTTTTCTAAATATTGAATAGAAACTAGTTTGTGATGACCATGATTGTATTTCAATCCATTGTCTATTAAGTTTTGGAAAAGCTGTTTGAAAATGGTAAAATCAGATTCAACAACAGGAAGTAAACTGACTTGAATTTTTCCATCTAAATAAAAATCATTGGAATCTATGTGGGAAATAATTTGCTTTAATACTTTATTGAGATCTACTTTTTCCTTTTTGAGCACTCTGTTTTTAGATTTAGAATATTCCAAAATATCTTCGATCAGATGTTGCATTTGATCAGCATTGGTGGCAATGATATCAAGAAATTCTTGACCTTCCTCATCAATCTGATTTTTATATTTTTTATTAAAAAGAGTAATAAAACTTATCACACTTCTTAATGGACTTTTCAAATCGTGCGAAGCAATATAAGCAAATCGTTCAAGTTCTTGATTGGAATTTTTTAGTTCAGAATTAATAGTTTGTAATTTTTGGTTAACCTTTTTTAGACCAATTTGAAAATTTCTAAAGGTGGAAACAAAAATGTACACTCCGAAAATAAAACTAATGGTCCAAGTAATATTTAGAACCATTGGAGTTAATTGTTGTTTGAATGGATATCCAAATAATTGAGCCACAGCAAAAAACATTAAACCAATTATAATTATGCTTGTCCAGAATAATGCTGTTTTTTCTTTGAAAAAGAAAAATGAGATAGGGCTGACACAGAATAACCAAAGTAGGTAAGGTGAAGAGATTCCACCGGTGAAATACATCATACTCAAACAAATGACTATGATTTGGAAAATGAAATAGTGCCCACTTATCTTTAAGTTTTGATTTAGGTTCAAAATCAAAATATATCCCAAAGTAGCTAGCGAAGAATAAAACATAATGTATGCTCCTTCTACAAAATCAATTAAAAGAAAAATTGGAACAAAGGACAAGGAAACCAATAATATGATTATATCAACAACAATAAGAGAGTAAATCGAACGAAAAGCTTTTCGATCATTATGAAATTTCTGCGGTATAAGAGATTTAATAAATGACATGTACGAATATTAAGTATACTTATTTGTTATTCTTTTGTGATACAAACTTTGTTCCTTTCCTTTAAATTTGTGAACATAATTTCAACTCGGAATTTAAACATGTTCTAATAATAGAAAATACCAGTATTTTAATCAATTTTAAAAATTATACGAAAAATGATGAAGAATGTTTATGCAATAATAATCTTGGGGACCTTAGTCTTGAATGGCTGTATTGGAGATGATATCATAGAAGATAGAGTCGATCCTGTAGTAAGGATTTCTAATGCAATTGATACGTTGAAAAATGGAACTTCTTACCAATTTGAAGCTACTTTTTTTGATCAAGTAGGCATGGAAGCAATGATTGATTTGAACTGGAGTAGCTCCAATGAAAACATCATTTCAATTTCTGAAACAGGACTAGCCAATGCTTTACAACTTGGTAATGTTCTCATTTTAGTAGATGGTTTAGCTCCTTCAGGAGAACAAGTTTCTGCGGAATTATTAGTGGAAGTTGGAGAAGAAACCATCATAGCTATTTCAGAAAGAACGGGGTCCTTGCAAACCACGAGTTCTTATGAATTAAAAGGGGATTTTATATTGAAAGAAGAAGGAGGTGTCTTAAAACTTACTTTTGCTGACAATTATAAAGCATCTACAGCACTTCCAGGTTTATATATTTATTTGACCAATAATCCATCTACTAGTTCTGGAGCTTTTGAAATAGGAGCGGTGACGGAATTTGAAGGCGCACATTCCTATGATTTGCCAAGCACGATGAGTTTGATGGATTACGAATATGTTTTGTATTTCTGTAAACCATTTAATGCAAAAGTGGGGGATGGGCAATTTAATTAATTTTGTAGAAGTATTGTTTTTTTTACCTTTTTTCGAACTTAAAAAATCATTTTAAAAATGAGACGAATATATTTAATTATAGTTTTAGCTTTCTTTTTTGCCAATTTTGCCAATGCTGGCGGGGGCTGGACACAACCCAAAGGAGGGATTTATTTAAAACTTTCAGAATGGTGGATTATTTCCAATCAACATTTTACTGATTCAGGATTAATTGATCCGAATACGACAAGTGGAATTTTTAATACTAGTTTTTATGGTGAATATGGAATCACCGACCGATTGACAGCAGTTGCTTATGTGCCGTTTTTCAGTAGATCTTATATGAACAATGTAGTTTCTGGAACAACTGGCGAGGTCTTAATTCCAGGTGAATCGATCAATTCTTTTGGTGATACTGATTTGAGTATAAAATATGCTTTAAATAAGAATGGATTAATTAGAACTGCTGCTACTTTGACATTGGGGTTACCATTGGGAAATAATTCGGGCGGTTCTCAAGGAAATTTACAAACTGGAGATGGTGAATTTAACCAGTTATTACAATTCGATGCAAGTTCTTCATTTCAAATAAAAAATGCTTCTATTTATGGAACAGCTACTTTGGGTTTTAATAATAGAACTAAAGGGTTTTCTGATGAATTTAGATATGGAATTGAAGTTGGAGCAGGTTTATTTAAAAATAAATTTTGGTTGATTGGAAGAATTACTGGAGTAGAATCACTTCAAAATGGAACGCTTGCGAGTGAATCTAATAGCACAAGTATTTTTGCCAATAATTCAGAATTTACAAGTTATTCAGTTGAAGCGGCAGTTTATTTGACGAAGCAGTTTGGAGTTTCTGCTAGTTATGCTTCTGCTTTCCGAGGGCAAATAATTTTTGCCAATCCATCTTATTCGGTGGGAGTATTTTTAGATTTGACAAAATAGGAAAAAGAATAAGTTTGTTTTTTCTAAGTACAAAATCTAATTTTCCAATGAATTCTTTAACACAGAGAAAACAGAGGAAGAGGAGGGACATAGAGAAAACAGAGCAGTCTGTGAACACTATGTCCCTCCTCTGTTTTCTCTGTGTTAAAAATAGCGTACTAAAATTATCTTTTTCTTCGGCCACCTTTTAACATTCTTCCAACCCACATAATCAAGATAGAACCGAGCGTTGCAGACACAATCATTCCCACAAAATTTTGAGGTAATTGAACACCAAAAGTATTATCAATAGTTTTTACAATTCCTGCACCAGCGGTAATGCCTAAAAAATTAAAGATTGTTCCACCAACAACTGCTCCAGCAATCCCAAGGATCGCATTAGTTACAAAGCCAAAATGATCCCCTTTCATAATTCTTGCAGCCAAGGTGCCAGCAAGAGCACCAACCAAAACCATAACGATAAGTTTCATAACATTGCCATCGAATAAGCTTTCCATAAATAGTGTATTTGTTTTGTTAATAAATTTTGAGGAGCAAATTTATATAAATTTAATTTAACCATTGGTAAAGTTTAATATGAAATAGTTCCTGCCATTTTTAACATTTTTTTTATTTTAACAAAATGATTATCAGCTCGTTAAATATAAATTAAGACTTGTTGGAAGGCTTTTTTTTCTCATCAAGCGTTATATCTTTGAGGCATAATTGATAGATAAATTTTCTACGAAATCTTTGATTTGAAAACAATAGATAAATATTTAATAAAACAGTTCATCGGGCCATTTATAGCTACCTTTTTCATTGCGTTATTCGTTTTGTTGATGCAATTTATATGGGTGTATGTAGATGATATGGTAGGAAAAGGAGCGGGTTTTGGGCTGGTTTTAGAAATCATTTTCTATAATAGTATTTCCTTGATTCCTTGGGCTTTACCGATTGCCATTTTGATATCGTCAGTTATGGTGATGGGGAATTTGGGAGAGCGCTATGAATTAGCTAGTCTAAAATCTGCAGGAGTCTCCTTGATTCGAGTGATATTACCCATGCTTTATTTTGCGATTGGAGTAACTTTCTTTTCTTTCTTTTCTTCCAATAATTTAGTGCCAATGGCCAATTTGAAATTCAAATCTCGTCTTCACGATATTCGAACTCAAAAGCCTACGCTTAATTTGGAAGAAGGAGTTTTTAATGAAGATTTTAAAGGATTTATTATCCATATTGGTAAAAAAGAAAATGATGATCGAACGATTCGAGATGTTATAATTTACGATCACCAAGATTATAATAAAGGGAAATTTAGCATGATTACCGCTGAATCTGGTGAAATGTATATGACTTCTGATAATGTTTATTTTGTCATGAATTTAAAAAACGGTTATCATTATCAGGAAGGTGAAAAGGCTAAAAAAGGAGAAGAAGAAAAATATACTTTCACTCGTACCAAATTTGATGAATGGAAAAAAGTATTTGATACAGGAGAATTCAATATTGACTTGACTGAAGAAGAGCGATTTAAAAATCACTACACTATGCTTTCCGTTCGGCAATTATGGAATGCAATAGATTCGATAGATAATAGAATTGGAAGTTATAATGCGCGTTTGGATGAGTACGTACAGAAAGCTTTCTATCCTTTGAAAAAGGAATTTTTAGAGAAAAGAAAAATAGAAAATGCCAAAAAATTAAAAGCGCAGAAACAAAAAGCCAAAGATAAATTAGAGCGTAAAAAATTAGAAAAAAAGGAAAATGAAAAGCAGGATTCGATGGCACCTAAATTAGATTTAAAAGATGCTAACCCAATAAATTCAAAAAAAATAGAAACCACTCAGAAAACGATAAAATCAGAGAGTAAGCCACCAAAACCAAAAAAGACCAAAAAGAAAACGACTAATAAGATTGAAAAAGAAAAAGCAAAAAAAGCACGAAGCAAAGCCATTCAAAAAAGAAAGGAGGAGGCAAAAATAAAAAAAGAGGAGAAGAGAAAAGCTGAGGCAATAAAAAAAGAGAAATCACTTTCTCAAATTTTAAAACAAGAAATTGAGAAACCGCTTAAGGAATTTGATACATTTTATAATACTTTTCCAGAAGCAGAACAAGGAAGATTTAGTCTAAAGGAAAGAGCTAAAACAACAGCTCGAGGAATATTAAATCAAGCTGAAGCAATTCAACGAAGTATTAATCCTAAGAATGAATCTCGAGTGAAACATGTTTTTGTTTTGTATTCAAAATTTTCTTTTGCCTTAGTTTGCTGTGTCTTTTTATTTATAGGAGCTCCAATGGGAGCAATTGTTCGGAAGGGAGGATTTGGGTATCCATTATTGATTGCCATTTTATTTTTTATGATGTTTATTGTGTTAAATATTTTATTTCAAAAACTAGCAGAGAGTTTTGTCTTGCCTGCTGAAATTGCAGTTTGGTGTCCAATTTTAATTTTACTTCCAATTAGTTATATATTAACAACGAGAGCTTTAAAGGATAAAAAGATTTTAAATTTTGATCAATATACTTCTAAGATAATTAGTGCTTTTAGGTATTTGCAATCTCGTTTTCAGAAATCTTCTACTGAAAATACTAATTAGTTTTATGTTGGGTACTAACGTAGAACGTCTTATGAAATTAAAATTATAACAATACATCTACAATTTAATGAAAAATATATTTCGTACAAATATTCACTACATTTCCTGTTGCTTTTTATTTTTCCTTTTTGGAGGAGTATTGTTATTTTTTATTGAAAAACCAGATGTGATCTTTTTTTTTAGTGATAGACGAACACCATTTCTTGACTTGTTTTTTACCTATGTTACAAAAATGGGAGAGGAGATCATGTATTTAGTTTTTCTAATTTCTTTTCTTTTTGTAAAAGTTAGATATGCGATTTTGATTCCATTGATTGGGATTGCGGTTTCCATAATTAGCCATTTGACAAAATCATTTTTTGCGCATGATCGTCCTTTGATGTATTTGGAAAATATGGGGTTAAAAGATCAAGTTAACTTTGTAGATGGTATTCAAATGTTAATTGGTCAAACTAGTTTTCCTTCTGGTCATACGATGTCAGCCTTTGCATTATATGGTTTAGTGGCATTTATGTTTTCTAGAAAAAAGATTTGGGGAGTTATATTTTTTGTCTTTGCCTTGTTGATTGGATTATCAAGAAATTATTTAGTCCAGCATTTTTTCCAAGATATTTATTTGGGAGCTTTGATTGGGTTTGGCTTATCTATCTTATTTTATTGGGGGCAAAGTAAATTTATATTAGAGGAAGATCATTGGTTAAATAAACCTATTCTAAAATCAAAAACTACAGAGAGGGTTTAATTTATATTGAATTAAAAAGACGTTTTAGAAAAGAAAGGAAAGACCCCAAATCAAAATAAATTGTAAGATCATCGTCCCGTCAATTAATCCAGTAAAGAAATAATCATGTTTGATTTTATCAGATTGGCCGATAAAAAACCAAGTTGATAAAAATGAAATAGAAAGCCCTAACAATATATTTACATTGTAACCAGTTGAAAACCAATTGGTTAATGCTGCCAAGAAAGCTAAAGCTAAACTAACCATCCCTAGATTTTTAGTTTTTTCAATACCAATCACAGCTGGAATAGTTTGTACCTCACTATGTGAATCCACTTTTAAATCTCGAATATCAAAAGGTAAGGTAATAGCAAAAATAAAAACTGCTCTTTCCAAAATCATCAGCCAAACCGAAAGGGTAGTGGCATCTCCAATTTCCAACGCTGGCAAAAATATTGTCACCCATGACCAGACTATTGCAATCAAAAAAATCTTGATATGATTTAAGTCTCGCAACCGTTTTTTTCCTTTCAAAAATGGAATAACATAACCCAATGAAATGATTCCTGGAATAATCAAACTCAATTGGATAGGTAATGAAATATTCCAAAAACAAATCGCTCCTCCGATTCCAGCAACCAAAGCATAGAAAGAAATGTGATGTTTGAATTTTTCAATCACAGCATATCTTTCCATTTCTCGAAACTCAGAAACTTTAGAAATTCCAATAATACGGTGTAAGGCATAAACGAAAAGAGTGGCAAAGAAAATCAAACCCATTAACCAATTCCATGATAATTTTCCAGTTAAGATAAATTGAGTTTGAGCGCACATGGCTACGGCACATAAGGCAATCCAAAGGTTACTATAAAATATAAGATCAATGAGTTTTTTAAAAAACAAGATGATTAATATTGAAGGTGAATGATGGTTTTTGAATCAATGAAACGCTTCAAAACTACGAAAGTTATTTTTTTAAAATAAAAAAAAATCCTGTTAGAAAATTTAATTTCTAACAGGACATTTTTTTTGAAAATTATTTTTCACTAAAAATATTTCCAATTATGATTGTTTTTAATTTTTAAAATCGACTCATAAATTAATTTGATAACATTTTCTACATCGTCCTTATGCGCCATTTCTACTGTCGTATGCATATACCGCAAAGGCAAAGAAATTAAAGCAGCAGGAACACCTCCATTGGAGTAGGCGAATGCATCCGTATCAGTTCCAGTTCGTCGAGAAGAAGCTTCTCTTTGGAATGGAATTTTTTTCTTTTCCGCTGTATCGATAATTAAATCTAATAACTTATTATGTACCGCTGGAGCATAAGTAACAGATGGTCCTTTACCAGCTTTTACATCTCCAAGGTTCTTTTTATTCATGAGTGGCGTACTTGTATCATGAGTTACATCAGTAACAATTGCCACATTGGGTTTGATGGTTTGTGTAATCATTTCAGCTCCACGAAGTCCAACTTCCTCTTGCACCGCATTGACAATATATAAACCAAAAGGTAATTTCTTTTTATTTTCCTTTAATAATCTAGCAACCTCTGCTACACAAAATCCACCCATTCGATTATCCAAAGCTCGACCTACATAAAACTGTTTGTTCAAAATCATCATTTCATCTTCGAAGGTCACGACAGAGCCAACATGAATGCCCATTTCTAAAACCTCAGCTTTATCTTTGGCTCCCACATCAATAAAAATGTTTTCCAGAGTTGGAGTTAATTTTGAGTCTGCGCCTCTTCTCACGTGGATGGCTGGCCATCCGAAAATACCTTGAACGATACCTTTTTTAGTATGAATATTTACTCGCTTAGAAGGAGCAATGAGATGATCAGAACCACCATTTCGGACTACGTTCATAAAACCATCATCGGAGATATGATTAATGTACCATGAGATTTCATCAGCATGACCTTCGATCACTACCTTATATTTATGATTTGGATTAATCACACCATAGGCAGTTCCATAATTATCAATATGGTATTCATCTACATATGGTTTGAGATAATCTAACCATAGTTTTTGGCCACTAGATTCGTGACCCGTAGGAGAGGCATTATTTAAATATTTTTTAAGAAATGTCTCTGATTTTTTTGTGATAATTGACATAAGTAAAAGTAAATTCTTTTTGGAATGAAAAATTAATAAACCTTAAAACGTTGAAATTTATTATTTTATCATTCAGAGTCAGTAATGTTTTTTAGAAAGTGGAGATCTCTCAGTATAAGTGATTAGGTTGGAAAATATCAGCTATTGAACCAATCTGCTGGCGCTTTACTCCATTGAGAAAGGGACGCTAATTGTTCTTCTTGGATATATTCGCTTTTTAAAGCTTCTTGTAATAATTCTTGATAATTAGTTAATGTTTCAAATGGGCAGTCTGCAGCAGCAAAAGCTGTAGTCGCTTTTTCAAATCCGTAAGAAAAAATGGCATGCACCCCAACTACTTCACAACCTGTTTCCTTTAACGCCTCGACTGCTTTTAAACTGCTTCCTCCGGTAGAAATCAAATCTTCAATAACCAATACTTTTTCTGTACCGTCTAAATGACCTTCAATCATATTTTGACGACCATGCTCTTTCGCTTTGCTGCGAACATAAACCATAGGCTTTTTTAATCGATCCGCAACCAATGCACCAAATGCAATCCCAGAGGTTGCTACTCCAGCCACTACATCAAATTCTGGCATACTTGTCGCTTTTTTTTCCAAACAATAAATGACATAGTCACGAATATTTGGATAAGAAAGAATAATTCGATTATCGCAATAAATTGGAGATTTAATTCCAGATGCCCAAGTAAAAGGATTTTGTGGATTTAGTTTAATTGCTTTTATTTGCAAAAGTCTTTTAGCGACTTCGGAAGCTACACTCATCTGATAGAAATTGAATTTTACTTTAGAGAAAATCGTATGAATATTAATTTTATATTAAACGACTGCAAATGTACAAAATCTATATTAATGGTACACCTCTTTTTTTAACTTCGACAAAAGATTTTCCTAACCTAAAATTGCCAGGAGAAAATTTTATCAAAATGAGGTATATAGGTAAAAAGAAATTTTTACATAACTATATTGATTTATTAGAAAAAAATTCCGGTTTTGATGCAATTGTTTTGCATTCTGTTGATTTGGAAAAAATGTGGAATCATTTTACTTCAATTTATAAAATTATCGAAGCGTCTGGAGGAGTAGTAAAAAATGAGCAAGAGGAAATTTTAATGATTTATAGATTAGGGTTCTGGGATTTGCCAAAAGGAAAAATAGAAGATGGAGAAACTAAAGAAGCAGCAGCTATTCGAGAAGTTCAAGAGGAAACTGGTTTGCAAAATGTTGATTTACAAGACTATATACATACTTCCTATCATACTTACTTGAGCAAAAAAAAGAAACGAATATTGAAAGTAAGCTATTGGTATACCATGAAAACAACTGAATCAGATTTGACTCCTCAAGCGGAAGAGGGGATTGAGCAAGCTATTTTTACCAACCTTAAATCCTTCTTTTCTGAACCTAAGAAAATTTATGGCAACATTTTGGATGTACTCGAAAAGTACCGATCACATAATTCCTAAATTAAATTTTTTCATTCAACAATAGGAATTAAAATTTCTCGTTTTGATAAATGTTTGACATTCTGTTCCCTTCTTGAAGCATATCCCCAAATTTTAACATTTACCGTTTTTCGAAACTTAATTTTGTTTTTGTTGTTACTTTTTTTTAATAAAATTGTATTTAACTTTTATGCAGTTTTTTATTTTTAAAATAGGTAAAATGAACGAATATTATTAGAATCGATCGAATTAGCTAGTATGAAATTATTTTTTATTTTTGTTTATACATAACCATAATCATAACCAACCAATCATGAAATTTTTAACTTTGACTATTGTTTTGCTTTTCTCCTCCCTTTCTTTGTTTTCCCAAACTACTGCTAAAGGAGCTGCTGCTCCAGGAATCGAAAATATCTCTGTTGTTGCTTTAGACAATGCTGATTGGTCTTTTTATGCAGACGATGACAATCGAACCTTTTATGTTGATTTTGAGAAAATCAATGTAAACCTAAGTGATGTGATTATTAAAAATGAAATCGGAGAAATTGTTTTTAAAGATGATGTAGTAGAATTGCCTGTAAATGCAATTTATGAATTGAATTTTGAGGAATTAGGTGTAGGAGATTATACAGTTGAATTAAGATCTTACACTAAAATAATCCAAAAAAATATTTCAATTAAGTAGATTTAATCTTTTGAAACGAAAAAGGTGTTATCGGTTTTCCGATAACACCTTTTTTTGTTTTATCTCATCTGTATTTACAGACAAGGTATGCCTTTTCTCTAGGTACTAAAAAAAATTACTTCAAAAAGGAAATCAATACTCCAGCCGCAACTGCAGATCCAATTACTCCAGAAATATTACTTGACATTGCATATTGCAAGATGTGATTTTTAGGATCCACTTTTAGAGCAATTTCATTAGCTACTCTCGAAGCCATTGGAACAGCACTCAAACCAGTTGCTCCGATGAGTGGATTGATTTTCTTTTTGGAAAAAAGGTTATAAATTTTTACCGCATAAATTCCACCTGCGATTGAAATGGCAAAAGCTAAAAAACCACCTCCTACAATCATTAAAGTTTCTTGATTCAAAAAGGTCTTCGCAGTCATGGTTGCACCAACCGTTAATCCTAAAAAGATAGTGGCAGTATTCATAATTGTTTCGGAAGCTGCTTTGAACAATCGATTGGTATCAGTTCCAATTTCTTTGATTAAATTTCCAAACAAAAGCATCCCAACTAATGGTACCGACGATGGAACTAAAATAGATACGATCGTTCCAAGTGCAATTGGAAAAAGAATTTTTAGGGTACGAATATTTTTGATTTTAATTTTGTTTGGAAAAAGTTTTTCTTGCTCTTTCATATTGATCGCCAACTCTTTTTCGCTAACAGTGTATTTTACGACCAATGGAATTATCACAGGAACTAAAGCCATATAGGAATATGCGGCAATTGCAATTGGCCCTAGTAACCTATCTGCTAAAACTATTGCAGTATAAATTGCCGTTGGTCCATCGGCTCCACCAATGATTCCTAAAGCGGCGGCTTCTTTGATTGGGAAACCAAACCAAACTGCAGAAATCATAACTGTAAAAATTCCAATCTGTGCAGCTGCTCCAAAAAATGCTAATCGTAGATTTCGAAGCATCGGCCCAAAATCTGTCATCGCTCCAACTCCCATAAAAATTAACGGAGGTAGCAAACCCGTTTTTATCAAAACATAATACAACATATTCATGATGCCATGATACTTCGCAATTTCTAAAATGGTCATGTGCTCAATTCCATTTTCGGTAGTGGAAGGAGTCACACTCATCATACCTCCTGGGAAATTGGCCAATAACAATCCAAAAGCAATGGGAACCAAAAGTAAAGGTTCAAATTTTTTCCAGATGCCTAGATAAAGCAATAAAAAGGCAATTCCAATCATTAGCAAAGTCGCAGGATTTTCGATCAAATCCCCGAACGCAGTCATCCCATATAATTTTTCTAATATTTCCATTTCTATGATTTGGTAGTCCGTTTTTGTTTTGTTTCAAGAATGTAAAAGTATTGTTATGTTTTTTGTAACATTACTTTTACAGAAAGATAAAAATCATTTTTCCCTCTAAACAATTTTAAACATCACATCATCTTCCTCAATATCTTCTCCATGCTTAGCGGTGATTTCTACAATTTTCCCAGACTTGTCGGCAGCAATAGCATTGATCACTTTCATGGATTCAATGTAAGCAACAGTATCGCCTTCGTGAATCATGTCGCCAATTTTTACAGGCCGATCAGAAGACTCTTTGGTCAAATAAAATTTACCTTCCAAAGGCGCTTCGATAGTTTGATAACTACCTAAGTCAGCTTTAGGAGCAGGACTATTTTGAGATGAATTTTGATTAGTCGAATTGCTTGACGATGAATTATTTTCATTGCTACCTGGGGCATCGTCATAAGAAATATTGACTTTAAATCTTTCTCCATCAACATCGACCGTAATATTTCGAGGTTGCGGAATGGAAGCAGTTGGAATAACTGCTGCTGCTGCAATTGGAACAGCTGAAGTCCCCGTAGATTGGGCTTTTTTAGCTTTTCTTTCTTCCAAGTCAGCATTGAATTTCTCTTTCGCTTTTCCAGATTTATAATCTTTATATTGAGCTGGATGCATCGCTAATTCAAATAACTCCTCGTCATCTTCTCCGTAATCCCAGCCATTCTTTTCCATTTCTGCTGCGAATAATTCTAATTCGTCAGGATACAAATCTTGAGGATTTCCAGTATAAGCTTCTCTTTTTTGAGTGATGGCCTTGGCTTGTAACTCTTCCCCTAATGGGCCTAGTAGTTGCCCAGATCTTCCCATCAACATTCCCCAAGTATTTTCATCAATCATACTCCATCGTTCCTTTCCTTTTTCCATTTGAGTCACATTCATCAAGGCAACATTTTTTACGTATTGACTGAATGGAGTAACCAAAGGTGGGTAACCCATTTGTGGCCAAACGTATTCCACCTCGTTAAATAATTTTATCAAAAGATCATCTTGAGAAACATCAGGTTTTCCATTTTTAGCCATCCACTTATTTAAGCTGCGGATATTTTTTTCCAGATCAGCCATTAAACTTCCCATCATTCCTCCTGGCAAACCTGGGCCAATCAACAAGGAATTCATTTGCCGATTTAATGGATTAATATAGTAGCCTAAAAAGTCATCCATGAATTCTTGGGTCAATCTTCGTACCTCCATGTAGGCATTCATGTTGATATCTTCCACTTCAAATCCAGCATCTTTTAACATCGCATGAATGGTCAATAAATCAGCATGTCCAGTTCCCCACGAAAGTGGCTGCATTCCTACATCAATAATATCTGCACCTGCCCGAGCTGCCTCCAAAGAAGATGCAACTGAAAATCCCGGTGTAGAATGTCCATGATATTGAATTAAAATATTAGGATGACGATCCTTGATTCCTTTGACAATTTTTCCAACAGAAACAGGACGACCGATTCCTGCCATGTCCTTGATACAAATTTCCTCGGCACCTAAATCAATATATTGATCTGCCAAGTTGATATAATACTCAATTGTATGAAGGGGAGAAAAAGTCAAACTTAATGCACCTTGTGCAATCATTCCACCTTCTTTGGCGAACTTAAATGAGTTCTCTAAATTTTGAGGATTATTTAATCCGTCGAAAGACCTGGAGATGTCTGTTCCTTGTTTTTTCTTCAAAGCAAACATCATCCGACGAATATCTGCGGAAACAGGACTCATTCGAATTCCATTCAATCCACGTTCTAACATTTGAGTTTGAATGCCAGCATCATTGAATGGTTGAGTCCATTTTCGCACGGCTTGATTTGGATTTTCTCCAAACAATAAATTGACTTGTTCAAATCCTCCACCGTTGGTTTCTACTCGAGCAAAGCAACCCATATCAATAATTGGTTGTGCTACACGAACTAATTGATCTACTCTTGGAACATACTTTCCTGCTGATTGCCACATGTCTCGATAGACGAGGGCTAATTTTATTTTTCTACTCATGATTCAATATTGGTTAGGTTTTATTTTAAATGATAAAAATCAAATTGATTTTATCAGAGTTTTTCAATTTTTTCAATTCTCCCTTTTCCATAGGTTAGATGGTCAACAGTACCAATGATAGCTGCTAACTTCTTTTTATTGATCGAGCTGGAATTATTGGAAACTTGAGGAGTTGGATGAATGGGGATATTTGATTTGACAGTTTGAGGAGGAGCATATTGGTTAGTGATCCGAATCAAAATTTGACCAGTAAAAACCACTAGTGATAAAATAGCAAAAACTGTTATCATGCCAACTGCCAGAATAATAAATGCTTCTTGTAAGTTTTCGTTCATAATAATATTTGTAAAAATGGAAAGTGTAAAATTAACAAAAAGGCAGTAAAATGGAAGGAATCGACTTGAAATGTCATCTATATTTCGAAAAAAATATAGAAGGTAATTTTATAGGAATGGCTTAAGTTAAAATATATTCAAATGTATTTTTTTGAAGCAAAATAATATTTTGAAAAAATGACCTATTTGTAATTTGATTTAGATAAGGAGCCCTGTCCACTTTTTTGACTCATTGTTTTTGGCTTAGATTATTTTTTGGTGACTTGAAGGGAAATAAAATTTTGTTTTAGGAAGGAAAAATAATTTTTATTTGGAGCTATTGTTTTTAATTAAAAATCTTTGCAACCTTTCCATTTTATCTTTTTCTTTTAAAAAAATGGAAGTGTAGAACAAAAACTGAATATTTAATATTGAAATGTTTTCTCTGTGGTTAATTCTATATTTTGTAATTCAAAAATAAAATACGAAAATCATGAAATTTAATCTTACACTTGTTTTTGCATGTTTGCTTTCCTTGACTGTTTTTAGTCAAGAGGATAAAAAGATGGATTCGTCTGAACCAAAAAAAGAATTGTCAATTGATGAAGCGGAAATTCTAGAAGTTGTTGTACATCTTTTTGATGGAATGCGAGCAGGAGATAGTTCAATAGTCCGCTCTTGTTTTCATGAACAAGTTGAAATGTTCACCTCTTACACCAACAAAAAAGGAGAAGCGGTTTTTGTAAAAGATGATGTACAAAAATTTATCAATGCTGTTGGCACACCACACGAGGAAGTTTGGGATGAAAAAATTTGGGATACAGAAATTCGTGTGGATGGAAATTTAGCACAAGTGTGGACGAAGTATGGATTTTATTTAGATGAAAAATTTTCTCATTGTGGAGTTGATGCCATTCATTTGACAAAGACTACTGAGGGATGGAAAATCTTTCATCTTTCGGATACTCGGCAGCGAGAAGGTTGTGAGGAAAAATAACATTTCCCTTGGGGCTTTTAATGTAGTCTTATCTATTCAATAATTAAGGTGTCCCAATTTGACGTGATATCCTCATCAAAGTAGTTTTTGTTGATTCTTATTTGGAGAATTTCTGGACCGCTTTGGTAAAAATTAAAATCAGTTATCAAATTTATGGTGTCGATAAGAAATTGACCTGGTTTAAGTATTTCAGTATTATATTCATAAAAAGGATCGAGAATAATTGAATAGTCATATTCTCTTTTTAAATCATTTCGGTTTTCTCCTTTTATATTCTCTACTTCAAAATTTTCATGGATTAAAAATTTTGGGAAACTTAATTCTAAAATTGAATCTGAAATATTTATTTGCTTAAAAGTAGCAAGTAGTTGAGAATTATAATATGCTCTAATTCCTTTCTGATTTAAGTCACTTACTTTTTCAGGCAGAATATTAAATTCAAATTTTAGCTTTTCTTGAATAATAAATTTTTCGTTAGCAGTTTTATTAATAGGTGAATTTCTCAGGTTACAAGATAAAATTAGTGCTAACAATAAGATTAGAAAGATAGGCTGTTTCATTTTTTTTTACCATTAAAAAGGATTTTTCTTTTGGTCAAGTTTTTAATTTCAATCGGTATTTTATTCTAATTAATAATGCTTTTTTAGTAATTGAATACAACTAAACTCATCACTTAAGCTTCTCATCGCCCATTGGATTCAACGCTCGATTTGGTCGTAATTCTTTTTCTGGAAAAGTATTTTTGGAAAAATCTAAAATACGCATCTCGTGCAAAAAACCTTCCTTCAATAAATTTGATTCCACAGGCATGGAAGAAGGCAATAATATTCCATCGTAATTTTTATATTCGTGAAAATAGGCTGCTCCTTTTAAGAAATTAAACATTTCTCGAATAGTGTATTCTAGTTTTACAATTCGCTTTGTTTTTTTATCCAACCAAATTAGGTATTGATCAATTTCTCTTTGAGGTTCAGTTGTATTCCATGAGGCAATAATTCCTTCGCAATTTTTTCCATCAATTTCTGCTTCTCCAGCGTAGGCAAATGAATTAGCATTCTGGATGCGAAGTGGAAACTCAATAAAATATTGATAAGTCGGCAACCAAAAAAGAATATCTGAGTCTTTTTTAAATTTATTACCATTACCTGCAGTAGAAACATAACTTTTCCAAGATTGAATTCCCCATGACCAACCTCTGTTTTCGCCAGATAGAAACTTCAATTTTCCGTCAAAAGTTTTTGGAATATATTTTAATAAAAATCGAACGGAGTCTTCGGCGTAACCATGACTACTGGAACCAAGTGTACCAAAAAAGACATCTTCAAATTCTGCAGAATAAGTATTTACTTTTTCCCAATTAGCAATTCCATGAGTCTCACCCATTTCTTGCAACAATGCTTTTGCGAGTTCTTCGTTAGATTCATTTTTTGCAGTTTCAGTTCTTAAATCTATTGTTCCTAAAAAATAGAGATAAGATATTATAATAAGAAAGAGTAAAATAAATCCGCCAAGAATTCTAAAAATTAATCTCATTCGTTTTAATGTTTTGAAAAAAAAATAAAACTATTGTTGGTCCCATCTAGCTCGATAACCACGTACGTCAAAATGAACTGACATGGTTCCAGGGTACTTTCCGATTCCACCTTCGTCTTTGATTATTTTGTTTTCTAAAAAATCTAGGACGATAGTTTTGTCTTCTTGATTGGCATATCCATCATCGTTGATATCGCCGATTTGAAGATCGAGTGCTTGCCCCTTTAAGTGCCTGCTCAAAGATGCGCCACCGACTTCTTCATTGTAGGCAGGATGTCGAAATCCGTTGACAATAGTAAATCCAGTTTCGTTGTAGCCATTTTCGAAAAGAACATTTTGCAATGCTAAAAGTTTTAAAAGCAATTTTTCATCGACCAACCAATAGACATTTTTACCTTCTTCGAGTGCGTCAATATTTTCATAGTAATAATCGTCTTTGGGTAAGAAATCTTTTATTCTAAAACTACCAACTATAAACTTAAAAATATCTTTTCCCTTGATTATCAGTAAGTTAGATCCTTTTGCAAGGTTTTTATATTTCTTTTCGTCGTATTTGGTTTTGGAAAGGTATTCTTTTTTTAATTGGGAAAAAGGAATGGTGGAAAAAGAATTTAGGATGCTTTTTATTTTTTCGGGTTGGGTGACTATTTCTTGTTTGTTGGTAAGATCATATTTCCATTCGTGAAGTTTTTCTGGAAGATTGTTTTTTTTCCAAAGGAGAAAAAGGGAGGCAACGATGATGAGGAAATAGGTTAGGAGTTTTTGCAAAATAGATTTAGGAGGTTTGTAAATGTATTGTTATCTTGTTTTTTAATTACTCATTAGGTGACTCAAAATCTAATGTTGTCAACTTAAACATTTTAGGAAAAATCCCGAAGATTAAATCCTCTCTTCTCTTCCTGAAAATGGAGAGTAGGGAATTTAATTCCTGGACTATTTAAAACAAAATTATTTCAACTTGACAACATTCGGCTCGAAGTCACCTTGTGAGTATTATATTTTTTCTAAATTTTCTTTGGTTAAATCGCTAACTACTTTTCCTGTGTTGACGGTGGAAGCTGGCTCGAAAAGCATAATTTGCACTTCCTCGTTTTCAGTTCGTGGTCGATGTTCGACACCTCTAGGGATGATGATAATTTCTCCTTCTTTTACAATTTCTGTTCGGTCTCGAAAATCCATGAAGAGTTTTCCTTTGATGACCATGAATAATTCATCTTCGTGCTCATGTGAATGCCAAACGAACTCGCCACTTATTTTTGCAAGTTTCACATGTTGTCCATTGAGCTCACCGATTATTTTTGGTGACCAATGTTCATGGATTAGTTTGTATTTTTCTTGGAGGTTAATATTTTTCAACGGGTACTTTATTTAGGTTGTAATTTAAATTCTTGATTCCTTTAATCACCGCTTTTTTTCTACCCATGATTAATCCTACTTTTGATCTTTTGTAAAAATAATCATGATTAATGGTCTCTAGTTGGCCATTGTTGACATGTCTAATTTGAATGCCAACTCCATTGTACGAAGACACTTCTCCATTGGGATGACCGACTCCATATTGTGCGACATAAATTTCTGAAACTTCGGGAAAATCACTTACGAGTTCATATTCTGAGTCAAATACATTTTTGTAATTTCCTTTTAAAATATCCATCGTATGTTCTCTTTCAAAATATAAAACATTACAAAATTCAAATTTTTTTTCGAATCCTTCAATGAGTCCTTCTCGCTCTAATTTGACCTCCTCAGCTTCTGTTTTTGCTCGTTTGGATAGCCCAATTTCTTTTAGCTTGGCAATTTTTTTATCTCGGTTAGGTAATTGAACTAAGAGAATCCCGTCTCTTAATTGTCTTAAATGAGTAAATCTATCTAGCTCAGAAACTTGAATTTGTGCATTTCCAATAGTAGAAAATAGAAATAAAAAAATACTTATGGTAATTAAATTATTCATGATATATTTTTTGAAAAGTAAAACAACTTCTACAAAATTAAGAAGTTGGGCTACAGGAACCAATATTTTTGAGAATATCTTTTTCCCAAGTCCATTTATATAAATGAAATAAAACTGAAATTTATTTTCCAAAAAACAAAAACCGTTGAAAATGTCTTCCCAACGGTTTTTGTTTTTAATAAAAAATTAAATTCAGTTTATCTTCTTAGCGCAACATCTCCTTTATAAATGATTTTCCGACCATCTTTAAATTCGATTTCTGCAAAGTAAACGAAGACTGCAGGATTCATTTTTTCCCCTTTAAACATTCCATCCCAACCAACAGAATAATCGTTTGGTTGAATATCATTTTGCTCAAAAATTTGTTCGCCCCATCGGTTGTAAATTTTCAATACATGAATTTTTTCCACATCAATTCCTCCATGGATAATAAATAAATCATTGTTTCCATCATCATTAGGAGTGAATACATTTGGAATAAATATGTTTCGGTTTTTCTCCACAAAAATAGTGATGTCATCAGAATCTTCACAACCATTAAAGTCCAAAGCAGTAGCTTGATAAGCGGTGGTCTCTAGTGGAGCAACAATTGGATTTGGGCAATTCTCACAAGGAAGTGTTGCATCAAGTCTCCACCATAAACTATCATAAGATTGGCTTACAACAGCATTGATTTGCGCTGTCTCTCCTAGTTCAATCGTGATGTCTTCTCCCAAATCTATAATAAATGGAGCAGGGGCAACTAGATTTACTTCCGTTTCTAATTCACAACCTAAAGCATCCGTAATCAATAAAGAATAATCTCCAGCTGCTAAAAATGGGAAAGTATTAATATCTGAGAATGGTGCACCATTGAATGAGTATTGGTAAGGCCCAGTTCCTCCATCAATATTTAATACTGTTAATGAACCATCATCTTCTCCATCACAAGAGATTGGCATGAGTTCATAATTTATCTGAACAGGTATATTAGTATTTTCTGAAATCTCAATTGCATCAATTACTGTACAACCATTATTGGTATCCGTTACTAAGATTTGATAAGTACCTGGCTGACTAATGGATGGATTAGCACTAGTTGGATTGGTGATGGTTCCTCCATTTTGAGTAGTCCAATTGTAAGTGAAATTTGAACCAGTTGAAGAGTTTCCTCCAATTTGAATAGAGTTGAAATCACAATCCAAACTTGCATTCCCACCTGCATCTGCTACTGGGAAATTATTATCAACTGCAACAGTAACTTCATCCGTTGCAAAACAACCATTGTCATTATTGGTCACTACCAAAGTGTAAATTCCTTGTTGAGTAGCAGAAATAATTAGCGTATTAGAATTTGGCATTGGGTTGCCACTTGGATCAATCCATTGATAAGTTATATTACCTGTAGTTGAACCAGTTCCATCTAAGGTGACTGTTCCTACAACACAGGTAAGCATATCAGCGGTTCCAGCTTCGGCAGTTGGAGGATCAGTTGATTCGTCAACTACAACAAATTCAGTAGCATCACAACCATTGTCTGTATTTGTGATTTCTAAAGAATAAGATCCAGGTAGATTTGCTTCATATTCTTGATCTGTTGCGCCTGCAATTGGGTTACCATCTAAGAACCATTGATAAGTAAAATTATCTGCAAATGGTCCTACCAAAACTTGTGTTGAATTATTACAATCCAACGGATCTACATCGTCCAAAGTAAATACGGGCGAATTAATATCAGCAGTCACTACAACCAAAGCGGAAGGAGATTCACACCCGTTTTGAGGATTAGTGATGATTAAAGTGTAATCTCCAGCAGAGGTAACTATTGGATTTTGATCGTTCATATTAGTAGTAGTTATGCTTGGACCTTCCCAAGTATAAATAACTCCAGGAATAGAACTTGATCCATTCAAAGTTGCTTGGCCATTTTGACAAGTTAACTGTTGATTCATTCCTGCATCGACATCAGGCGTTTCGAAATCTTCAGTCATTTCGATAAAGGTAGCAGCAGAACAACCATTTGGCAAGGAAATGATTAAGTCATAAGTTCCTTCCGAGTCAATCATCAACGAAGAAGAATCAGCACTTGGAATTACTGATCCATTTAAAGACCATTGATAAATTAATTCAGCTCCGCCAATTGAATTTGTCGCATCCAAAAGTGTCGTTGGATTATTACAATCCAAAGCAATAGGTAGATCGATAAAGGCAATCGGAGTTTGCTCAACGATTATCGTTACCACCTCAGAATCATCAGGACATGCTCCTGGGCCAGCCAAGAAGTATTCAAAAGTATAAGTTCCAGGATCCTGTCCATCAGTATTAAATGATCCAGTTGTAGGATCAAAGGAGATTCCTGAAGATGGATTAGCAGAAGTTTCTGTCCATATTCCATTTGCGTCAGCCCCAATTAATTCATTTTGTAAATTAATCATGGCTGCATCGACACTACATAAACTAGTTGAAGGATTAGCAGTACCTGCGTTGACTGGTGCATTCTCGGAAACGACAAATGAAGTTTCACCAGTACATCCACTTGCATCCGAAACGGTCACGGAGTATGTTCCAGGAATTGAAACGTCTAAGGTTTGTGAAGTAGAATTATTGGCATCTGACCAATCGTAGGTCAAGAATCCAGCTCCCGCATTTAATACAGATGATGATCCTGAACAGAAATTATCTTCCCCAGAAATAGTAGGTTCTAATTGTGTACTTTCTGAAACTTGAGTGGAAGCAACACCTGTACAACCATTTGTGTCAGTAACAGTTACTGAATAATTGCCATCAACATTTACTACTAAAGTTGGATCTGTTGATGCATCTGACCAAATATATTGATCAAAGTTTCCAGCATCTAAAGTGGTAGAAAATCCAGTACAGAAAGTAGACGAACCAGCAATGGTTGGAGAAGGAGGAGTATTTTCAATAATTGATATTGCATTAGTTCCCGTACATCCACTTGCATCAGTTACTGTCAATGTATAAGTTCCAGCATTAATAATCGTAATGTCTTCTGTAGTCGTTCCATCAGACCATATGTAAGATAAATATCCGGCCTCCGCAGTAATTACGGTAGATTCATTTTGACAAAAATCTTGTTCTCCAGTAAACGTAGGTAGGAGAGAAGTGGTTTCTGAAACATCCAATTCTGTTGTTCCTGTACATCCGTTGGAATCGGTTACAGTTACTGTATAAGTTCCACTTATAGAGACATCTAAAGTTGGATCAGTTGAATTATCTGACCACAGGTAACTATCATAATTTCCTGTTGCATCCAGAATAGTTGAATTTCCAGAACAGAAAGATGACGCTCCGGCAATAGTTGGGGTTGGTGGAATATTTTCAGTAACTACAATTTCGGATTGACCAGTACAACCATTTGCGTCTGTTACAATAACTGTAAATGTTCCTGGTTGGTCAGCAATTATATCTTGGTTATTCGTTCCATTTGACCAAGAGTAACTGGCAAATCCTGGATCTGCTTCAAGAGTAGTAGTTTCACCGGGACAAAAATCTGGCTCTCCAGAAATACCTGTAGTTGGTGAAGATAATTCATCAACCGTAGTTTCATCTGTACCTGTACATCCATTTGTATCTGTAACGGTTACAGTATAGGTTCCTCCGACATTTACAGGTAAAGTTTCATCAGTAGAACCATCTGACCATAAATAATTTACAAATCCAGGAGGAGCAATACAGACCGTAGTTGTGCCCGGGCAAAATTGAGTATCACCAGTAATATTGATAATTGGATTATCATTTTGTTCCACTAAAATAGATTCCGATCCAGTACATCCATTTGCGTCGGTAACAGTTACGGTATATGTTCCTTGTGAGCCAACTTCAATAAATTCATCAGTTGAATTATCTGACCAGACATAAGTTAAGAATCCACTAACTGCGGAAATGGTAGTTGAACTTCCTTCACAGAAAGCATTTGTTCCAGAAAGCATTGGATCTAAACTTAGTAATTCTTGTACATCTAGGAATGTTTCATCTGTACAACCATTGGTGTCGGTTACAGTTACAGTATAAGTTCCCGTTTGATTAACGGCTAAGGTTTGATCAGTAGAACCATCAGACCATAAATAATTAATGTATCCACCTTCAGCATCAAGTGTAGTGGAAGTTCCAGTACAGAAAGAATTTTGACCAATAATATTTGCAGTAGGAGGAATGCTTTCATTTACAGAAACTTCACTTGTTCCAGTACAACCTGAAGCATCAGAAACTGTTACCGTAAAATCTCCTGAAGTCATTACTTCAAGTGTTTGATCTGAACTTCCGTCTGACCAATCATAACTGGTAAAACCGAATCCTGCATCTAAAGTGGTTGATCCATTTGGACAATAAGATAAATTCCCAACAATAGTCGGATTCAAAGAAGTACTTTCAATAACATCTACAGAAGTTGTACCAGTACATCCATTTCCATCAGTAATGGTTACAGTATAAGTTCCTGGAAATGCTACATTTATGGAAGATGCAGTTGATCCTACACTCCATAAATAATCTACCCATGTACCAGCATCCAAAGTGGTGGAAGACCCAGTACAAAATGAAGTTGATCCACTTATTTGAGGAGCTGGAATAGGAAACTCAGATACAATCATTTCATCAATTCCGGTACAGCCAGCTGCATCTGAAACAGTTACTGTATAAGTCCCACTCGCTACAACATTTAAGGTTTGATCTCCAGATCCATCGGACCATATATAACTATCATAAACTCCAGCATCTAAAACAGTCGATGTATTATTACAAAAATTAGCATCTCCCGTAATAGTTGGAGAAAGACCTTGAGCAATTGAAATAGCAATTTGATCAGTACCAGTACATCCATTTCCGTCGGTGACAGTAACGGTATATGTTCCAGGAGTGGAAACTGTAATTGTTTGATTGGAAGTACTATTAGACCAATTATACATATCATAAGTTCCTGCATCTAAAATGGTAGAAGTACCGTTGCAGATAGCAGTTGAACCTGAAATAGTAGGTGTGAGGGAAGAATTTTCAGTAACCATTTGTTCAGCTGTTGCGGTACACCCACTTGCATCGGTTACCGTAACAGTATAAGTTCCAGAAGTAGTCACAACTATTGAATTAGTATTTCCTCCACTTGACCAGACATAATTTGCAAAACCAGCATCCGCATCTAGATTGGTAGAGTTTCCAGTACAAAATGAATTGCTGCCATTTATCGCAACAGTAGGTTGGTTGACAACATTAACAGTTGTATTAGCTATATCAGAACATCCACTTGCTGGGTCAGTATAAGTGTAGGTTACCATATACGTCCCTACACCAATGGAAGGATCAAAAATTCCTCCAGGAGCATTTGGACTCCAAGTACCTCCGGTAGGTGATCCTGTAATCGTTGTTGAATTCCCATTAATACAAAGATCTGGAACAACATCTATAGTCACAACTGGAGGAGCTTCTATTGTTACTGTTGTAGAAGCTACCAATAAGCAACCTGTTGGATCTAAATAAGTATAAATTGCAGTAACTTGACCAGCACCTAATACACTTGGATCAACTACTCCTCCTGGAGTATTTGGTGCCCAAGTACCACCCGCTGGATTTGCGATGAGTGTGTAAGGATTGCTACTTGTACATAAAACTGGCGGAGTTGAAATATCTGCAACTGGGGCAGTAACTACTTCAATATTTATCGTAGTCGAAGTTACACATCCAAAAGGAGCTGTATAGGTATATGTAACTGGATAGAAGCCAGGACCAAAATTACCAGGAACAAAGACACCTCCAATAGCATTAGGTCCCCAAGTTCCACCGGTAGGATCAGCATTCAAAAATACTGGATCTCCTGATTCACATAATGGTCCAGGATCAGTAATTACAGCTGTTGGTTCTGGAAAAATATTGATATCTACTTCGTCCATTCCTTCACAACCATTTGCATCAATATAGGAATAAGTTATCGTCCATGATCCTACACCAACATTTCCTGGAATTAATGTTCCACCTGCTACATTGGGACTCCAAGTTCCACCTGGAGGAGAAGCAGTTAAAAATAGAGGCAAGTCATTAGTACATAATTGTGTATTGAAAAAATCAATAGTAACTGTTGGACTAGGATTAATTACAACTGTTGTCATATCCATATTGGTACAACCATTAGCATCAGTATAAGTATAGTCTACTAGATATGTTCCAGCCCCCAGAGCGGAAGGATCTACTATTCCGTTCGGCATATTGGGACTCCAAGTTCCACCTGGAGGAGAAGCATTTATGGTAAATGTATTTCCATCATCGCATAATGGTGCAGGTTGGGTAAGTGAAACTACCGGTAAAGGATTAATCGTAATGGTTACCATATCATCATCAATACAAGCATCATCGATAATAGTCAAAGTGAAATCAAAAGTTCCACTTACATTCGGAGGAAAAATGATAGTAGGATTTGGACTAGTTGGATCATCTAAAAATGCGGTAGAACCATTAGTTCCAACCCAATTATAAGTTTCATTTCCTGAGTTGCCGATAGCTGTTCCATTCAAAGAAATACCAGTATCTCCTGCACATCCCGTTGTTCCATTTCCTGCATCTGCAATTAAACCACATGGAGGATCTGCATTACAATTCAAATCATCAGCAGCAGCTCCTGTCCATGATAAATCAAAACCAACACCATTATTAGAAAAATTATCAACTAAAAGAAAATAACCTTGCCCTGGCTGAACTATTATTTCACTTACGAAACCATCACCTCCAGCTCCTTCAGATTGGTCGTTGGTTCCCATCCCTAATCCAGTTTGTGGACAAAATGCACATCCTGGGCCAGCATAGGAACAACGAAGTGGATTACCCAAATCAGAACATGCCACGTCTGGTCCAAATAATGCAAAATCATAATCTTGTCCTGCTCCTCCAGTTGGATTAATCGTAAAACCTAAAGATTGATTAGGTGGAGCAGATGCATTAATTTCAAAATAATACCAAGCACTTGAATGTTCACCAGTTGCCAAACATCCACTATTATTATTCGGATTAGCAAAATCATCCATACCAGCCCCTTGTGGATTAAAGGTAATATTTCCATCATTACAAACTACCGAAGCATCTGCGCAGTCATTTATAGTTTGGGCAAAACTGAAGAATGGTGAAATTATAAAAAGGAGAATATAGAATTTATGCATATGACTTTGTTTATATAGTTTTTGGAAATTAGTTTTGAAATAATGTGATTTTAATTTGAATAAAATAATCTTACCATTGATAATCAGTTGATAATCAATAATTTAAAACTCCTGAGATGAATTTCATTCAAGAATTAAATAATAGTATTAGTTTGGAAATATAGCTTTTAAAAAAAAAAGTGATGTGAATAAATAAATAGGTGAATGGGTAAAATTTGCTTTAAATTAATAAAAATATTTTACTCTAGAAATGATTTTTAAATTGTGAAAATTAAACTGGGAACTCGTTAAAAATAAAAGATTCCAATAATACGATTTACGCTGTATCGTAGGATTTATTTTTTAGAATTTTTTTAACGGATAAATTGGTGAGTTTTAGAATTGTCTTAAATATTAAATAATTAATTTCATTTTTAATATTTCTAATTTTGGTATTTCCGATGTTTTTATTTCATCGACTATCTAAGATACAATTGATTTATCAAAGTTTCAATGTAGTCGAGTGGAGAAAAAAATAAAATTGATTTTCACAGATTTCAATTTCACTAAATTATTACCTTATTTTAGGAAAAATTAAAATATGACTGAGTTAAAAAAACATTATCGTACGTGTAATCTTTGTGAAGCAATGTGCGGTATCGAAATTACCTATCAAGGGAAAGAAATAAAAAGTATCAAAGGTGATCCAAAAGATCCTTTGAGCGAAGGTCATATTTGCCCAAAAGCGGTAGCCCTCCAAGATATTTATCATGATCCAGATCGACTTAAAACTCCTATTAGAAAAACTGAGAATGGTGAATGGGAATCCATTAGTTGGGAAGATGCATACCAAGAGATTGGCTCAAAAATAAAATCTATTCAAAAAGAATTTGGGAAGAATGCTATTGGTTCTTATCTCGGAAATCCAAATGCACATAATTTTGGAAATGGCGTGTTTTTACCATTGTACCTTAGAGCACTTGGAACCAATAATCGGTACAGTTCTGCTTCCGCCGATCAGTTGCCACATCATTTCGCTTCTAATTTTATGTTTGGTCATGGATTAATAATGCCAATTCCAGACATTGATCGTACCGATTTTATGTTAATTATCGGAGGTAATCCAATGGTTTCAAATGGAAGTATGATGACTGCTCCAAATTTTTCTAAAAGAATGAAAAGGATTCAAGAGAGAGGAGGGAAAATTGTAGTCATTGATCCTCGAAGGACAGAGACGGCAAGGAAATCCGACGAACATATTTTTATTCGCCCAGAACGAGATGCATTATTATTGTTAGGTTTGATAAAAACTATACAGGACAAGGGGTTGGTGGATTTAAGGCACTTAAAAAATAACCTCGTTGGTTTTGAAAAAGTAGTAGAAATTACTAAAGATTTTTCCATAGAAAAGATAGCTTCTATCGTCGGAATTTCAGTTAAAAAAATAGAAGCATTAGCAACTCAATTTGCCAATGCGCCAAGTGCAGTTTGCTACAGTCGAATGGGCGCATCCACTCAAACTTTTGGTGGACTCTGTCAATGGTTGACTAATGTTTTAAATATCATCACCGGTAATTTTGACCGAGCAGGCGGAGCGATGTTTACTCAACCAGCCTTTGATGTTTTAAAGATGACCAATAAAAAGGGCAAGTTGGATTCTTATGGTCGATATCGTTCTCGTGTCCGAAATTTACCATATTATAATTCTGAATTTCCTATCGCAACTTTGGCAGATGAAATTCTTACCGAAGGGGAAGGACAGATTAAAGCGATGATTTGTATTGCTGGAAATCCAGTTCTTTCTAGTCCGAATGGAGACCGTTTGGCGAAGGCTTTTGACGAGTTAGATTTTATGGTTTCTGTAGATATTTATCTTAATGAAACTTCTAGGCATGCTGATATTATTTTACCAGCAGCAACAGGTTTAGAGATTCCTCATTTTGACGTTTTCTTCAATATTTTTTCTGTGAAAAATACAGTAAAATATTCGTCAGCCCTTTTTGAAAAAAGAGCAGATCAAAAATATGATTGGGAAATTTTAAGAAAATTCATTTCCATTTTGACCGATCAACCTGAAAGTCAATTGACGCCAGAATATATTTTAGACAGTATGCTCCAATCCGGAATGTATGCCGATCAAGGACTGAGTTTGGAAATGCTAAAACAACATCCTCATGGAATTGATTTAGGTGCATTAAAACCTTGTTTGATTAGTCGCCTGCAAACGAATGATGATAAAATTCAGTTGGCGCCTCAAATTTTGGTGGATGATTTGGACAGACTTAAAACTACTTTTTTCTCCAACGAAAATTCCGAAAACGAATTTCCTTTTCAAATGATCGGAAGACGATTATTGCGAAGTCATAATACTTGGATGCATAATTCTTACCGATTGGTCAAAGGCAGAAATGAATGTACGCTAATCTTAAATCCAAAAGATGCTGAAGCCTTGCAAATCCAAAATGGTGATAAAGTAAAAGTCACTTCGAAAGTTGGTTCCATCGAAATTGAAACGCAGCTAAGCGATGAAATTATGGAAGGGGTAGTTTCCATTCCGCAAGGTTGGGGACATGGTCGAAAAGGAGTGAAAATGAAAATCGCTCAAGAACATGCGGGCATCAGTATTAATGATTTGACGGACCATGAAAGGATAGATGAGCTAACTGGAAATGCTGCGTTGAATGGAGTAGGGGTGAGAGTGGAGAGTTTGGTTTAGGAGTAACAGCCCCAACAGGGCGTAAGAAATCAGCAAGGGACAACTCCCCTTGTATATTAAAAAAAAATCAGTCAGCCCTGAAAGAGCGAAACAGACATATTATTGTTGCGCCCCTTCAGGGATAGAATTGGTTTTTGATAATTTTCAAGGGGCTAAATCCCTTGTTATTTTGTGTCAGCCCTTTGGGTTTTTTGGAGGTTGAATAATTGCCTATTTTATATCAATTAGATTTCATGAATTTTTTACCAATTTTTTTCATTCTAATTTTAATTTTTTTAGTTTATTTTTTCTCCAAAAAAGTTCTTGAAATTTGTAAAATAGGAAGCAATGTTAGCCAAAGGAATTCTTCCATATTATTAGGTGTTTTTCTTAGTCCATTTTTATATGGAGGGATTTCAGGAGGAAAATTAATGGTTGAAGAATATTATTTGCGAACTGAATTTAATCAAGAAATATGGATGACAAAAATTAACGAAAGGTTTAAAATGTCCAACCATATTATTGATAGTAAAATGTTGATTGGAAAATCTGAAGGTGATTTAATAACGTTATTAGGGAAGGATTTTTTTAAGGAAAATTCAAATCATTTAGCATACCGAATTGGATTCATTCAAAAGATATTTACCAAGGAACCCTTCATTTTGAATGTTTGTTTTAAAAATGAAAAAGTGAATTTTGTGACTCAAGATATTAATGTAATGTATTGGTAAACAATTGTTTACGTATTTTAAAAATAATAACAACTACGTTTTTCTATATGCCTATTTTAAAATCAAAAAAATATAACCCTTCGTTTATATTCAAATACCATCATTTTTCTACGATCTATCCTTCCTTATTTCGACAAATAAAAGAAGTCAAATATCAGCGGGAAAGACTCTCCACACCCGATGCAGATTTCTTAGATTTGGATTGGTCTAGAGTCGGAGGAAAAAAGATCATCATTACTTTGCATGGGTTGGAAGGCTCATCCGATAGCAATTATATTTTAGGAATGAACCGCATTTTTAATCAACATAATTGGGATGCGGTAACGTTGAATTTTAGAGGTTGTAGCGGAGAAATAAATTTAGTTCGCAGAGGATATCATAGTGGCGAAACCACCGATTTAGATTTTGTTATCAACACTATTTTTGAAAAATATGACTACGAAGAAATGGCCTTAATTGGCTTTAGTCTCGGAGGAAATGTTGCCCTGAAATATGTAGGTGAAAAAGGAAAAAATATCCATCCTAAAATTAAAAAAGCAGTCGGCATTTCAGCACCAGTTGATTTGGTAGGCTGTACCGCAGAAATAGAAAAATCGCATAATTATATTTACCTCCAAAGGTTTTTAAAATCACTCAAAGAAAAATTTAAACTCAAGCAACATTTGTATCCAGACCTAGATGCTGAACGAATTTTAGCTGCCAAAACATTTGGAGATTTTGATGGAAATTTGACCGCCCCAGTTCATGGATTCGCAAGCGCTGAGGATTATTGGACAAAAAGTTCTAGTCGAAATTTTTTCCAAAATTTAGCTATTCCAACTTTGTTACTCAATGCGAAAGATGATTCATTTTTGAGTGACTCATGCTATCCTTTTGAGGCTGCGAAATCGAATCCTAATCTTTATTTATCTACTCCAAAATATGGTGGACATGTTGGGTTTCCACAGTCACACTCAAAAGGATATTATTGGTCCGAAGAACAAGTTCTAAATTTTGTAAACAGATAACACATGGTGGTCTGCTACACAGGCTAACTGCAAATGGGTTTTTTATTACCGTCGGTTTTAACCGACGGAATCAAACGAGAAACAGAAAGGCTTTAGCCGAATCATACTATACACAATGTGGCTAAAGCATCTTTGTTCGGTCGGTTAAAACCGACGGTAATATCCTAAACTTTGAATTATTGTCTACGGTTAGCCTGTTTAGCTGACCTAAAAAAAAGAGCATAGCGTTTTTTAGGTCTAACATAGAGCCTTGTTCACAAAGCCCTAACCATTTAAAACTTCGTTAAATCACCCAGTTTTAACATCTATTTCGTATTTTCGCCGTTTAAATAACAGATAGTTTTAAATAGAAATTCTATCATTTTTTCAGCATGAAAAAAGACAATAGCAAAGAAGATATTGTGGTTCCCCAAAAAAGATCTTGGGGGAAGCGAATTGTGCGCGGAGTGATGTTGATCGCTATGCTTTTTCTGCTATTGATGGCAATTATAACAATACTTTTCCGAATGGAAGTTGTCCAGAATTGGGCAGGGAAAAAACTCACCGAAAAACTTTCCAAAGACTTAGATACCAAGGTCGAATTTAACCATATTGAATTTGAAATTTTTGACAAACTCGTTTTAGATAGTTTTTATCTAGAAGATTTGGCTGGAGATACTTTGCTGTTTAGTGAAAAATTAGTGGTCAACTTCAATTCAAGTTTTTTCAATTTACTTCAAAGTAATTTAGAAGTAAGTGATCTTACTTTACAAAATGCCCAACTCAAATTAAAACGAAAAGAAGGCGAAACTCAATCCAATTTAAACCAATTATTAACTAAACTTTTTCCTCCAAAAGAAAGTAAGGGAAAAAAAACATCTAGACCATTTTTTATTGGTGCAGATGTGCTGTATTTAAAAAATGTCACCTTCGAAAATGATGATGAAGTCAAAGGCGAACGAGTTAATGTTTTGATTCGAGATGGAGAAATAAAAGTAGATGAAATTGATTTAGTTAAAAATATAGTTTCTATTCATTCAGTCAATTTTAAGGACTCTTATGTTCAGGTAGATTTGAAGGATCGAAAACCGTTGGCGAAAGATACCTCTTTGGTCGAAGCAATTGAAGACCTAGTAGAAGTTGATATTCAAACTGACTCTTTGAAGAAACCTTTCCAACTATTGATTCATGAATTTGATTTTGGAAATGGAAAATTAAGTCTCCATAATTATCGAAAATCTCCTGTCAAAACTACCTCTGCGGAGGAGTTAGATTTTACTCATTTAGAAGCCTTTGATATAGATATTGCTATTGATAGTTTTGCGATGACTGACATGGTTTTTACAGGGAACTTGAAACAGGTATCAGCTACAGAAACTAGCGGTTTTATTTTGGAAAATTTATCTGCTCCCGATGTTAGAATTACCTCCCGAAAGACAGAATTAAATGGGGTGAATTTAACCACACCTTACAGCCATATTCAAGACACTATTATTTTTAAATATCGAGATTTTACGAGCTTCCGAAGTTTTGAGGATAAGGTAAATATGGATTTAAAATTTGAGAAAAGTGAAGTTGCACTTCGTGATGTAATTGCCTTTGCTCCTAAGTTAAAAAAGAATAAATTTTTTGTTGATAATGCTGATGAAATTATTCGATTGGATGGAAAAATAAAAGGGCGAATAAATAATTTAAGAGGTGAAGATTTGAAATTATTGATTGGAAGAAAAACAATCATTGAAGGAAACTTTAATTCAAGAGACTTAGCCAATAAAGGAAATGAAAGTTTGAATCTTGATTTAAAAAGATTGAAGACAGATGTTTGGACATTGCGCCAATTAGTCCCTAATTTCAATCCGCCAGAGAATTTCAATAAACTAGGAAATATCAATTTTACAGGTCGTTTTGATGGATTTTTTGTTGATTTTGTTGCGTATGGAGGCCTCCAAACAGATTTGGGAAGTGCGACGATGGATATGCGATTAGATGTGAAAGATGGTCGAGAAGGGGCAAAGTATACTGGGAATTTGAATTTGGTAGATTTCGATTTGAAGACTTGGACAGGGAATGATCAACTTGGAAATATTACTGTGACTTCAAAAATTTCAGAAGGAGTTGGAATTACCGCAACGACCGCAAAAGCAAAAATAGATGCGAATGTGGATAGTTTCACTTTTCGAAATTACAATTATCATGATTTCAAAATGGACGGTCGATTGACCCAAAATCTATTTGATGGAAACTTTATTATTAAGGATGAAAATATAGATTTATCATTTGATGGAAGTGTTGATTTCCGAGATTCGATTCCTGTTTTTGATTTCCAAGCGAAGATCAATACATTGAATTTAGATGATCTGAATTTAATCAAACAAGACTTTGGAATTACGGGTGAAATGGATCTCAATATTCGAGATATAAATATTTCGAACTTGGAAGGAAATGCTAAATTTAGAAACCTTGTTTTTCAAAAAAATGGAACAGAAGAATACGAAGTGGACACACTATCATTTTATTCCATTTTTGGAACCGAAGGGCAACGAATTTTTTCCGCCAAATCCGAAATTTTTGAAGGAGAAATTACTGGTGATTTTGACATTCAAGAAGTCCCTGATGCTTTCGTTCTTTTTGTCGAAAAAAACTATCCTGAGATTTCTGAAAAATTAAATATCAAGGCTAAACGCGATACGTTGAAATCAACCGTGTTTGATTTTGATGTAAAAATAATTGACTCTAAAAATTTCACTTATTTAATCGATCCTAAATTAGATACGATCAAAAATTTCTTAGTCAAAGGAGATTACGATGGGATCAATTACAAAGTGAATGTAGAATTAGATGTCGAAGAATTGACTTATGATAATATTGAAATCGGAGGAATAAAATTGAATTCAAGTGCATTTAAAAGTATTGGTCAGCTAACTTCCTTGATTCCTTTTTATGCCATCTTGAATGGGGAAAATAAAGTGCCAGAAATTAGCATTGATGGTCGATTGAATCGAGATACTGTTGAGTTTGAAATAGGCGCAGTTGGCGAGCGAGGTACTTTTGATCGATTTAATATTGGAGGGAAAGTATTCTTTGAAGATGGAGAATTTAATATCAGTCTGTACAATGATAGTTTGGTGATTTTTGGAGAAGAATGGGAAATAAGTGAAAAGAATTATCTTCAATTAGGAAAAAGAATTCTGGAAACGGAAAACTTTACATTGACTAATCAAAACCGAATTGTCAGTATTGAAGATATCAATAAAAAAGGAATTCATATGAAATTAGAAAATTTCAATACTGGATTTATTGATAGTATTTGGAATTATAAACAAATGGATTTTGCGGGAGATTATTCATTTGATTTGACGATCCCGGATATTTATAATTTTGGAAATATTCATGGGCTTGTTCAAAGTGATACTTTTTGGGTCAATGGTGATGATTGGGGGAAACTGGATTTGAATGTGCATTTAGCTGATTTGGAAAGTCAATTGAAGACACAACTTTCTATTCAGCGTGGTTTAAGGGAATTAAATTTAGATGGATATGTTATTTTGCCTTCCACCAAAAAAATGTCAGGAAAGGGGAATCCAACTTTTAGCAAAAAAATTCACCCTTCTAAATATTTCAATGTTGATCTGGAATTAATTAATTATCCACTCAATATTTTAGAATATTTTATTGGACAGCATGCTTCCGATACAGATGGATTAGTTGATATAAGAGCTAACCTTAATGGTATCCCAAAACAAGAGATTAAATCGACTGGAAATGCTGAAATTTATAATGGTGCGATAACTGTTGACTATTTAAATACCAGATATTTCTTTGGTCAAGAAACGCCTACTCGAGTCAAAATTATTGATAACTTTTTTGATTTTACTGGAAATACTTTTACTGATAAATATGGAAATGTAGCAAATGTAACTGGTGGGATTTTCCATGATAATTTTAGATATCCAGGATTAAACGCTAGACTTTTTTCAGATCGGTTATTGGTGCTTAATACTGTTAAAATTAATAACCCACTTTATTATGGTCATGCAATCGGGGAGGTGGATGCTGTTTTTTCTGGAAAATTCACAGAGACAGATTTAACGATAAATGCTAAGACTGGGAAAGATTCTGAACTCTTTATTCCGATTACCTATGGTACTCAAAATAGTTCTGAAATTAGTTTTATAGAATTTAGAAAAAAGGATGAAGAAGGGGATGGTAAACTCGCTAAAGAGATCAGAGGAATGGAAATTCGGATGAATGTGGAAATGACCGAAGAGGCGGAAGTTTCTCTTATCATTGATGAGCGAGCGGGCGATATTATTCGAGGCAAGGGGAATGGATTTTTACAAATGTTTATTCCTAGGGACGGAGACATTACCTTATTTGGAGAATATGTAATTGCGGAAGGAGATTACTTATTTACGCTGTACAATATTGTCAATAAAAAATTCAAAGTAGAAAGAGGCGGAAGGATAAATTGGACAGGCGATCCATTTGGCGCAACTATTAATTTAGATGCAAAATATGATCGATTGAGCACCTCTGTTTATAATTTTATTTTGGAATATATCGAGTTGGGAGGACCTGATTTAAAATCTCTATCTCGAAAGCCTACTAATGTAGATTTGAAAATGAACCTGACTGGCGAATTACTCAAACCTGATATTAATTTTGACATCTCATTTCCAAGGCTCATCACAGGAGACGTGAAAAATTATGTGGACACTAAGTTGAGAGTGCTTCGACAGGATCAAAGTGAATTGAATCGACAAGTTTTTGGACTGATTGTGATAGGTGGATTCATTCCTTCTGGGCAAGAGAATTTGGCTGATTTTGATTGGACTTCGAGTGGGATTAATACAGTTTCAGAATATTTGACGACAAGAGTTTCCTTGTATATTACTAGTCTTTTGTCAGATGCCTTTAGTGAAGTTGGAGGTGTATCTGGTGTAGATTTTGATTTTGCTTACAATACTTATCAGGCTGGAGAATTTGATTTGGGTGGAGGGCAAACGACTGCATTGGCTGGTTCGGAAGTGCAAGTAAATTTGAATCCAAGATTTTTTAATGATCAATTGAGTGTGAGTGGAGGTGTAGTTAGAAGTACGGAAACAGTTTCTGGTACATTTTACGGAAGTGATTTTGTGGCAGAATATTACTTAACTGAGAATAGAAGATTTAAAGTTAGATTTTATCAACGGTCTGAGCAAGCGTTAGATGGGAATAGAAATAATCGAATGGGAATTGGTCTAAATTATCGTCGTCAATTTAATACGTTTGAGGAGTTTTTTGATGGCTTGAAAAAAGATGCGAAGAAGACGGTGAAGAAACCGAATGGTTGATATTGAACCAAGAACGCTTCGCTTGTTATTAAAAAGGTATCGGATACCTTCAAGGTATCCGATACCTAAGGAGTTAATTAATCAACTCGAATTTCCACAAAAACTGGCAAATGATCTGAGAATCCGCCATAATAATTAGGCCCTCCATAAGTTCGATTTGGGGTCAAACCATATTTATCACTTTTATACATCATCCATTCTTTTTGGAAAATCTGAAACTCTCCAATTTTTAGCTCGCCACTTTCTTGAAGCATTGCATTTGAGACAATAATTTGATCCAACATATTCCAATTTCCTCTGAAATTATAAGTTCCTTTTTTCATCAAATCTTGCTCAGCGGCACAATTGATTAAACTCGTTTCGGAATTATTCTTCGGAAGATTTTTAGCTCCAATAGTTTTTGCAACACTATTGTTATCAGGTTCATCATTAAAGTCTCCCATCAATAAAATATTAGCGTTTTTGTTTTTCGAAAAAACACTATTGACAGATTTCATTAATTGCTCAGCGACGTAAGTTCTTTTCGGTTCGCTTGCTTCCAATCCACCACGACGGGAAGGGAAATGATTCACGTAAATATGAAGTGTATCCTTTTTGGCAAAAATTCCTTTTACATGTAGAATTTCACGAGTCGTATATTTTTCCTCACCGATGATTGATTTTGGAAAATTAATTTCAATCGTTTCAGAATCTAAAACTTGGAATATTTTTTTTTGATAAATCATCGCTACATCAATTCCTCGAAAGTCTGGCGACTCAAAATGAACATAATTGTAGCCATGATTTTTTAAACTGGTCTCTGCAATAAGATCTTTTAAGACCGTCGCATTTTCAACTTCACACAGCCCTAAAATAGCAGGGTAATTCATCCCATCAACCACTTTTGCTAAGTCATTTAATTTTTTGAAATACCTTTCTGTATTCCATTTTTTCTTAGAGCCGGGTGTAAATTCTTCATCTGCTTTTCCATCGATATCAATTGTATCAAAAAGGTTCTCGACGTTATAAAAACCAATTCGAAAATCTTTTTGAGTGATAACTTCAGTTGGCGTTTTTTTGATCTTACAACTAAAAATTGTTGCAAAGGCTACCAAGGAGAGCATAAAGAAAAAAAGCTTATTCATATTTTTTTTTTGCAAAAGTAATTTTTTATCATGAAAATCTAGTTTTTTATTTTTTATTAAAAGTTAAATTATTACAAAAAAAATAATCTTTATTACACTTCCAAACCATATATAAATTTATCTTTAGAAAAAAATATATGATGAATCGAATACTACCTTTTTTGTTTTTCTTTTTAACTTCCTTAGTCCTTTTTGCTCAACCTTCGAATGATGAATGTGCTACTTTGGTGAATTTAGGTGAGGCACCTATTTGCCCTGTGTTAGATACATTTAACAATGTCATGGCAACTCCTAGTGTGATTTCAACTACGACAAATGGTAATATCCCATCTTGTTTTAATGGTAGTGCACCAGATGCTGATGTTTGGTTTTCATTTGATGTTCCAGCCGATGGTAGTTTAGTAGATGTTCAAATTGAATTGGATGCAGTAGAGGGACCAAATGGTGGAATTGTACAACCACAAATGGCGATTTATCGTGGAGATTGTTCGATAGATGGATTGGAGGAATTAGATTGTGTAGCTGCATTGGCTGGAGAAAATAGTTTAGAAATTGTGCTTTTAGGATTGACACCAGGATTTACATATTATTTGAGGGTTGAAGATTGGTCGGCTACAGCTTCACCAAATTGGGGTGATTTTGTTTTATGTGTCAAAGAACCAGATGTGATTTTTAATATGGGAGATACTGATTTGGTTTCTTTTTGCTCTGGAACCTTGTTTGATTCAGGTGGCCCAGATGCAGATTATTCGAATAGTGAAAACAATACATTTACAATTTGCCCTTCTGATCCACATGCCTGTATTAATATTAATTTGGTGAGTGCTACTATTGAAAACAACTTTGATAATTTGACTTTTTATGCAGGCAATAGTACTGCTGCACCGGAGTTTTTAAATATCACAGGAGGAAGTGCTGCGACTTCATTTGGATTGGATTCTGATTGTGTTACAATTGGATTTACCTCTGATGGTTCGGTGACGCAAGAAGGTTTTGAATTGACATGGGAATGTACAACAGCAGCCTGTAATAATACTTTTATTACTTGCGCTAATCCAGAAGCAATTCCAACTTTGCCTTTTGATATGGATGGTTTAAGTACTTGTGGAACTTTTAATTCACAAGCATTTGGGCCATGTCCATTTGGATTGAATTTATTAGGAGGAGAGGATTATATTTTTACCTACGATTCTCCTGGTGATGAATGTATTACAGTTGAATTGGTAGGAGTGGGAGCGAATACAGGAATCTCAATTTATGATGCTTGTCCCGAAGATGCGTTTAATTGTATTGGAGCTGCTTCGAGTTTAATGAGCGATACAGCAACAATAGAATCGGCATATTTAGAACTTGCAGGAACCTATTATTTTGTGGTGGACAACTCAGTTGCTTGTACTGATTTTGATATTTTTGTTGATACGACAACTTGTCCAATTGCTTTACCACCTGCGGCAAATTGTGATGATGCACTATCCATTAATGGTTGTGGGAATGTTCCTTCTCTAATTCAAGTCAATCAACAAATGACAGATGAACCTGAATGTTTTATTCCAGGGGTGAATGATGGATCATGGGGCGGAATCGGTCAAGGGCATTTCACTTGGTTTACATTCCAAGCTCAGGAAGATGGAAATTTTGGATTTTTGGCAAGTCCAGGAAGCGTTTTTGAAGCTTCTGATATTGACATTAATGTTTGGGGCCCGATAGCCGAGCAAGCTGATATTTGTGATTTTATGAAAAATAACCAACCAGCAAGAAGTACTTGGGCCGGCACTCAAACCACTACAGGTTTAGTAGATGAAAATCCATTTGATGGATCAACAGTTACAGATACTGAAGAAGGGGCAGGAGGAGATGGCTTTGTTACAACTTTACCAGTCACCGAAGGACAATGGTATTTGGTTTTAATCAATGACTTTGGAGGAAGTATTCAGGGAGGAGGAGTTTCTATGGATTTTTCTTCTACAACTGTAGGAGTACTTGATCCTAATGCTGCTAACTTAACAATTTCTCAAGATGTAGCCGCTTGCCCAGGAGCACCATTTGTTTTGGAAGCTTCAGGAGGATCACTTTATAATTGGTTTCCAACCGATGGTTTAAGTTGTACAGATTGTCCAAATCCAACAGTAGTAGTCAATGGACCAATGACCTATCAGGTTGAAATTACAGGAGCTTGTTTTGTAGATACGTTATCAGTAGATGTTGCATTTATGGTAATTGATGCTGGCGCAGATGTTATGTTATGTGGAGGAGAAAGTATGGCTTTAGGAGCGCAAAGTAATTTAGTTGATGTGACTTGGGAATGGAGTGGTTTTGCAGGTTCCTTAAGTTGTAACGATTGTGCTAATCCGATTTTGAATACGACAGGACTTCCTGCAGGAGATTATGAATATATAGCAACTGCTTCCACTACAGATTGCTCAGATATGGATACCATTGTGGTTACCGTTCTAAATGTATCGGCACCATCCTTTGACATTGCAGAAAATACAACGTTGTGTGAAGGCGATAATATTGACCTTGGTGGACCAGCGACGACTGGGGTAAATTATACTTGGACTTCAAGCAATGGTACTTTAAATTCCAATGATTCAAATCCAAATGTTTCTCCAACCGAAACCACTACTTATTACCTTTTGACAACCAATACACAATGCCCAAATCCAGTCATTGATAGTGTGACTATATCGACAGTTGAAGCACCGGTAATACCAGCTTTAAGTGACGAAATTATTTGTGCAGGAGAGGAAGTTCTTATTTTAAATATTGTTACTGCGCCTGATATTTCTTACCAATGGACTCCAATTGCTGGAGTGGGTAATCCAATCTTGGCCGATAATATTTTTACACCTACGGAGACAACTACATATACTTTGACCGCAACTCGAGGTGATTGTGTAGTGGAACAATCATTCACAATAACGGTGAATCCTGCTCCAGTTATTACCGTGGAAGATGTAACTATTTGTAATGGAATGGAAACTACTTTAACGGCTACAGCCAATGTTGGAGGAACCTTCACTTGGCAACCAGATGGAACCACCGGTGGTACTCTTGAAACTGGAAATTTATCTCAAACTACGCAATATATCGTTTCATTTGTCGATGATAATAATTGCCCTGCTGTAGACCAAATAGTAACTGTAACGGTAGAAGATGGAGTAGATATTACTAACTTATTTGCTGATCCTTCAGGAGAAATTGCTCAAGGTAACAACACTACTTTGACAGTTGAAACTAATCCATCTGATAATATCACCTATGATTGGAGTACAGGCGGAACTGCTAATTCTGAAATAGTAACTCCTATTAATTTGGATGGTGAAACTTATTTTATCACAGTGACCGATCAATATGGTTGTACTGATGTTTTATCTATTGATATTGACGTTTCTGGACCGGATTATATAACTCCTAATGTATTTACACCAGATGGAGATGGATTAAATGATAAATTTGAAATAGTTATCAATGGTCAAAATATAGAAGTACTTGAATTTAATATCTATAATCGTTGGGGACAAAAAGTGCATGAAGGTAAGGGAGTCGATCATGGATGGGATGGAAAAATTGATGACAATGCTGCACCGTCAGATGTCTATGCTTATACCTTCGTAATTGAATTACCAACTGGAGAGAGAGTTGCTGAGAATGGAGATTTGACTTTAGTTCGGTAAAAAAATATGGGTAGTATTTTCAACAGCTTTACTGAAAAGCCATTTGAAAATACTACCCATATTTTCTTTCGAAATAGATTCTATTTTACCACTTAAATTTTTGCTTTGGTGTAGGCATATTATAGATTTTACTTTCTTTAAATCTTTTAATAAATCCTGTTCTTAGACCATAGTTAAATAGATAACTAGTATGCGTATCTTTTTGTGCTAATCTAGACATACCTCGCTTGAACTCTGCCTCCAAAAAGAAAGTATTATATTTATAAGTATGCAATAATCCCACATTGACTAAACCATTAATTTGCAGTTTTTGCAAATTATTCGATTGAGAAATAATTTCCAGATCTGATAATTTTGCTCTTTGAATTGGGATACTTCCAATCCTGTTAGATTTATAATCTGGCCGCCTACCTTCCACATGAAAACCTGATTGGTGATATTTATTATAATCAATTTTAGATTTGATCATCATGGCTGCCTCTATTCCTGCTTTTAAACTAAACCTTAATTTTCGGTGACCAAATTCTTTTTTAAGTGCCAATGGGATACCTAAATACTTTATGGTATTGACTGATGAAACTCTAAAATTTAATTGTTCTCCATCTTGATAATCATTTTCATCTACCATAATTGTGTACTCTGCTGTACCAATAAATTTTAGATGTTCAAATGAATTATTGATCGTGAAATCATATTGATTGATAAATTTACCATCAATTGAAGAACTATTTTTTTTGTCAAAAATAATAGGAAAATTATGATTGTACTCAATTGAAACGCTGTGATAATTTATACCACTTACCCACACCCAATTATCATCTAATCTTCGCTCGATAAATAATTCAAACTCATAAGAAAATTTAGGCTTGTACTCAAACTCAAATTCATCAGAAGAAAATACATTAGGTAAAATGTTTTCTAAGGAAGATTTAAATGAAAGTCCCAAACTCCAATCTGAAAAATAATATGCTTTTGGCAATGGATTTTTTTTGGAGGTAGTAGGTTTTTTTGGAAGTGGCATTTGCCCAAAGGCAGTTAGACATGAAGTAAATAAGATGATGATTAAGGTTAGCTTTCTCACAGTTTGAAGTTAAATAATTTCAAAATTACTGTGCGTATGCTAAGTTATCTGATTAGAATGGAACGAACATCATGCCTAAATCTAATTTAATGGAACTTAAAACTTGTTGGTTGTGACAGATCGTTTTTTCAAATAAGTATTTTTATAATATCTAATTATTGTGATTCCAATAACGGTGGGTGCAACCCAAGGAATGATCGACCAATACCCAGTCAAGTATTCCATGAAAAAATTTCTTCCCCCAAAAACGGCAAAAGCAGTATATGCTGCAATTCCACTCACCAACATTCCTGAAATATGCTCTTCGATCCAACTTGTTTTTTCATTTTTGCCTTGGTATGATGCTAATACGTCTCTGCCAGAGGTCATTCCCAGTATTCCAAAGATTAACATTAGTACACCTGCACCTTGACCTTTTAAGTAAATTCCATAAGCAAAAAGTAAGACTCCAGCTAGTGTAATTAATGCGTTAAATGCCATATGTTTTTTTTGATAACTAACGCTTAATCCTTTTTTATTTTTTAAAATGGCAATTCCATACCACAACGGGTTAGCAGTAATAATTGCTAAGAAACCTAGAAATGCTGCCATGACAAATTCTCCAATAATAATATTTTTCACACTTAATAGACCTGCAGAAATTACTACAGCCCACATGAGTAAAACATAGATTTTGCCAATCAAAATGTGATTCTTACTTCCTTTTTTTAGAAAAATTGGAATCCAAAAAAGAATAATACTTGAAAATCCGCAGAATACATGAATAGCTAAAAGTGCTTTTGAAATTACTGATAATGCTTCCATAATTTTTTTTTCTTCAAATGTAATTCAAGAAAAAATAAGAAATTGGAAGAGGTGACGAACGACAATAAAATGGGATAAATACAAGCAATTGGGACGAATGACAAAGAGAAAAGGGATGGGATTCAACGCTATGTGGTAGTTTAATCGATAATTTTTTTCAAAACTGGAATGTACTTTCTCGAAACTGGCACTTCAAAATCGTCTAATTTTTTTAAACTCAATCTCAAACCTTGAGCATTGCCTTCTACATTTTCAATCAAATCAGAATTGACAATAAATGATCGATGACAACGAATCAAAATAGTTGAGTCAAGTTGCGCTTCTAAATTTTTGATAGTGTTTCGAAGAAGCTCCTTTTGGGTGGTTTCATTTTTAAAATAACAAACGGAAACATAATTTTGCATCGCTTCAATATAAAAAATATCGTTAATGGGAATTTGAAAATTTTGATTTTTATTATCTGAAAAAAGATGAACAACCTCGTGATGGATTTCTTTTTTGGGAAAACTAGTTTGTAAATCAGCCGCTTGAATTTGATTTCTTTGATTTGATTTTATCTGAACAATCAATCCAGAAAAGACAACTGGAAAAATTCCAACGGAAACAGTATAAAAAATCATTGCCCAAAAATCTTCCCAGCCGATATTTTTAAATCCTGCCAAATAACAATAATAAGCATAGTTGACTTGGCTTATTAAAATCAATAGCAGAAACATATAAATAATCCATTTCTTCAAAGTCCAGGATGGTTCATCTTTTTTTATTTTTAAAACATACGCCACAAAGAAATCAAAAAAAAGTGCTACAACAACTGTAATTACTCCAAAATTCAGACACATCAAAAAAGCATTCCCATCATAATTATTCATTCCCCCAACTTGAAAAAAATATAAAAAGAAAGTAATAAATGCACCTACACCTATTACGTTAATTACATTTCCCCTAGGCGTCTCAGACTCAGGAAATGGCTCATTTAATTTTTTTAAGAATTGCTTCAATCGTTTGTTTGTTTATTACAAGTTTAAAAAATCGAAATTACTAATTTTTCAAAATAATCAAGGAAAAGAAAGAACTCTTAATTTTATTTAAAATAAAATAAAATCTGCGTAGGGGGATTTAATAAAGGAATTGTCTAGTAAATGAAATTGACAACAAATTATTAACATTGCTAAAACCTAGCGTATTTTATGAAACGAAATCACATTTTTACTATTCTTATTTTGGTTCTTTTTTCCAATCTAAGTTTTGCGCAAGTAAGTTCGCAGAAAAAATATACCATCAGCGGCTACATTGAAGATGAAAAAACTGGCGAAAAATTAATTGCCGCAAATGTTTTTGATGCCAAAAGTTTGGCTGGAAATACCACCAACACTTACGGATTTTATAGTTTAACCTTACCTCAAGATTCAGTTTATTTATCCTTTTCTTACATTGGTTACCAGACCAAGGTGATTCCAATTTATTTGGATAAAGATTTAAACATCAATATAAAATTATCTGATGAGGTTTCACTTCAAGAAGTCGAAGTTGTCGCCGAGCGAGTTGGTAGAATTGAGGAAGAAACTCAAATGAGCCGAATCGACGTTCCTATTGAACAAATTAAAAGAATGCCTGCTTTATTAGGAGAAGTTGATGTTTTGAAAACTTTGCAATTGCTTCCAGGTGTGCAGTCGGGTGGGGAAGGACAAAGTGGATTGTATGTACGAGGAGGAAGTCCTGATCAGAATTTGGTTTTATTAGATGGAGTTCCTGTTTATAATGTGAGCCATGTTTTAGGAATCTTTTCAGTATTTAATGCTGATGCGATTAAGAATGTTACCTTGACCAAAGGTGGTTTTCCAGCAAGATATGGAGGACGATTATCTTCCGTTTTGGAAATTAATATGAAGGAGGGAAATTTGAAAGAATGGCATGGAGAAGGTTCAATTGGATTGATCTCTTCAAAATTTACTTTGGAAGGCCCTATCCAAAAAGATAAAACTTCTATTTTGGTTTCTGCTCGTAGAACTTATGCTGATTTGATTTTCCGTCCTATTGTAAAAAAAGCAGCTTCAGCTGATGGAGGTAAAATTACACCCAAACTTTATTTCTACGATTTGAATGCTAAGTTGCAACATAAGGTTAATGATAAACATCGATTATTTTTAAGCGTGTACTCTGGAGCAGATGTATTTTTCAATAGATATGAAGAAGATGATTTGGTGAGTGAAGGAGGAATTGAGTGGGGGAATTTAATTAGTGCATTTCGTTGGAATTATCAAATCAACAAAAGGTTATTTTTAAATACGACGATGACCTACAGTAATTATAATATTGACTTTGTCGTTGGGTATGAAGACAAAGATTCAGGTGCAAATGAAAAGTTTTCAGCAAAGTATATTTCAGGAATTGAGGATTGGACGGGAAAATTAGATTTTGATTTTATTCCAAATCCAAATCATTACATTAGGTTTGGAGGAAGTGCGACTCATCATACATATCGTCCAGGTGCGTTGAATTTTAAAATTGAATCTGGAGATGATACTCCAATTGATACATTGATTGGTTCGCAAAAAGAAACTTCAGCAGAGTTCGATTTGTATGTAGAAGATGATATGAAATTCGGAAATTTTAAAGCTAATATTGGAGTTCACGCTTCAGGTTTTAAAGTCAATGATGAATTTTATACTTCACTACAACCAAGAATTGGGATGCGGTATTTGTTGAATAACGATATTGCATTGAAAGGAGCATTTACTACTATGACCCAATTTATTAATTTGCTGACTAGTGAAGCATTGAGTTTGCCGACTGATCTTTGGGTACCTAGTACGGAAAATATTAAACCACAACAATCCTGGCAGGCTGCTATCGGCGCTGCTAAAACAATCAATGATAAATATGAATTATCTATTGAAGGCTTTTATAAGCAAATGAAGAATGTGGTTTCTTATAAAGAAGGAGCAAGTTTCTTTTCAGGATTTGGAAATGATTGGCAAACAAAAGTTACTCAAGGAGATGGGGAAGCCTATGGTTTAGAATTCTTTTTACAGAAAAAAAGAGGTCGGACTACAGGATGGGTTGGATATACGTTGTCTTGGAATAACAGAACCTTTCCAGAGATTAATGGAGGTGAAACTTACCCATTTCGATATGATAGAAGGCATGATGTTTCTGTAGTCGTTGCTCACGATTTGAACGAACGAATTTCATTCTCTGGAGCTTGGATCTTTGGGACTGGAAATGCGGTTTCATTGCCTACTGCTCGATATTCAGTTGGCGCTTTTAATGGCGGAGGTCAGCCATTTTTCCAAGATGTTGAAGTGCTAGGAGATAAAAATGCTTATCGAATGTCTAATAGTCATCGATTAGATTTGAGTGTAGAATTTAAGAAAAAGAAAGCTAAGTATGAGCGAAAATGGATCATCAGCGTATATAATGCATATTGGAATAGTAATCCATATTATCTTTTTGCAGAAGAAGATTATGATCCTGGAACTGGAACATATACTCGGAGATTAAAGGAGATTAGCATCCTTCCAATTATTCCTTCTTTTTCTTATGCGATTAAATTCTAATAAAAATAATTAAAATAAAAATAAAATGAACTATATAAAATATTGCGTGTGTATATTGTTACTAACTTTGGTTTTAGGTTGTGGGAAAGATAAATTTTCTCAGGTGAAAACTATTGAGTTTCCTGCTCATGAGACTAAATTAGCAGTTACGGCTCAAATGTCCACTCCTAATTTTGACCCAAATATCACTACAATTCCTAGTGTTTTTGTTGGAAATAGTCTAGGTATTGTAGACAAAAAAGAATACGATTTAATCGACGATGCAACGATTAAGTTTTTCAAAGGAAATGATGAATATTTTGATTTCACTTTCGACAATAATACCTTTATATATTTAGGTGAATCAGCTCCAGAGTTAACTTCGGGAACGTATCGTTTAGAAGTATCTGCACCTGGCTATGATCCGGTGAGTGCAACTCAGACAATGCCTTCCAAGGCTGATATTGTTAATGTATCTTATGAATTTGACAAAGTACCTTTTGATGTGGATACCGATTTATATGACTTAATGAAAGTTAAAATTCAGGATCCTGCTGGAGAAGAAAACTACTATTCTTATGAAGCATATCTTGAACTAAAAGATACTGGAAGTGGTCAAGTTTATACCAATATGGTTTATCCTTTTACTGATTTACCAATTGCAGAATATGGTTATAGCATTGATGAAATAATTCCAGATGTTACTTTCAACGGGAATGATTATAACCTAAGGTTATTAATGAATACTAAATATTATAGAGAGGAGTCAAATATTGAATTAGTGGCAGTTAATTTAGTTTTATATACAGGATCGAAAGACCTTTACCTATATGAAACTACTCGAAGTTTGAACCAAGAGGCTTCAGGAAATCCATTTGCAGAGCCTGTTTTAGTGCATAGTAATATGGAAGGCGGGTATGGGGTTTTTACTTTGCATAATTCAGTAGTTTATCGATATGAATTTTAAGATATAGGATGAGAGTTTTATTATTCGCAAGGTGACTTTAAGTCACTTTGTGAATAATAAAGCATCAAAAAAATAGCATCAATTTCACTTTCATGATAGTGGCAATCGAAAGGGAATCAGTTATCTTTCCATTCATCACCATTTCAAAAACTTCTTCAAATTTTAGTTTTTTTACCCTCAATTCTTCACAAGGTTCAGGAGATGATTTTCCAAAAGTCAACCCTTGAGCTAAATAGCAAATCCCAAACTCATCGGTGACAGAATTAGAAGTATGGATGTCTAAAATTTTAGTCCACTTATTGGCGATGATTCCTGTTTCTTCTTGCAACTCATTTTTTGCAGCTTGCAATGGTTCAATTCCTTCGATGCATCCACCCTCAGGTATTTCCCACGAATATTTTTCTAAAGTATATCGATATTGACCAACCAGCCAAGTGTTATTTTCTTCATCTAAAGGTAAAACTCCAACTGCAATATTTTTAAAATGAACCTTTCCATAAATACCATTTTGACCACTAGGATTGAGTACCTCTCGATGGGTAATATTGATCCAAGGATTGTCATAGACTTCTTTAACGGAAAGTGTTTTCCAAGGGTTTTTATGAATCATATTTTTTAATTTTTATTTAAAACGATATGAACTAGAGGTAGTTTCACTTTTAAAAAAACTTTCACCACTAATAATGTGTCTTTAAAAAAAATAATACGTCCTATTAACAATATATTTAGTGTTGCTATTTTTTTCAAAAATTAGAATTACCTTTGTTTTTAGATCACAAAAAGTACTTATTAATCGTTTTGTTAATAACTCTTTTGAAAAAAAACCTAAAACTCACAATATTTTTTCCAAAAAAAGAATTAATAAAGTGGATTCCTCAGATATTGAATCCCTTCTTCTCTACCTAACTTCAACTTCGTTACTTTTTTTAAATTTCCTGATTGGATTGAGACCAATCTAAATATATACTTTGCCAAAAAAATATTTTGTAAAATATTGATATTCAATGTTTTAACAATGAATTTAAATGGCTGGAGTAATATTTTATTTAATCCAATTATTATCATAACTTTAAATAATTAAACAACCGACAGACATTTACCCCGTAATGAAAATTCATAACAGTACTTTCCAACGTGCCATACAATTCATTTTTGTATTGGCTTTCATCTCTTTTTTTCCGATCAATAATATTGCTCAAGTTCAAGTTGGTGTAACCATTAATACTGGTACTTCAACAACCACATGTGGTGATGTATTTGGACAACCAGATCCGCGTTGGCGGGTTCGAGTTGGAACCGGAGCATGGGTCAATTATGCTAACAATAATTCTGATCCCAGTTTAACTACTTATCCAAATTTGGCTTGGGCTTTTCCTTTTGATTGTCAGGATGATATTCCTACTTCGATTCAAGTTTGTCTTGGGGCATTTGAAGAGGATCCATTTGGAGAAAGTTGCGCGGAGGAAGATTGTCAAAATTTTGCTGTTCCTGCACCTGGAAGTATTGCTGATTATACTTTTAGTTTACCTATAGGTGGCGATTCAGAAGCAACTATTGAGTTTTCAATAGGAGCTATAGGTGTTCCTTTTGAAAGTTTGAATGATGAAATATGTAATGCTTCTAACCTAGGAGTTTTACCAACAGGAGGAACCCTAGGTGATGCAAATGCAGGTGGATATAATAATTTATGTGCGAGCAATACTAATGAACCTAATCCAGTAAATGAGGGTCAATGGCCAAATGAACAAGGTGTTTGGTTAGAGTTTACGACATCCAATGCACCAGGATATGACATTGTCATTGATGCTTTGAATGATCCAATGAATATTGGAAATGCTATGAATATTGAGTTGGCATTATACACTTCTGATAATGGAACTTGTACAGGAAATATGACTATGGTCGCATCTTCATTTGATGGAACTAACTTTAATGAATCACTAACCTTGGATTGTCCTGAGCCAAATACGAATTATTTTATTTTAGTAGATGGAAACAATTTTGATTTAGAAATGGAAGGACATTTTGGAATTGAGATTTCTGATATTGGAGTTATGGCTGCACCAGATGTTAGGTGTGATGCTTATGATTTGGGAGTGGTTCCAGTTGGTGGAAATACTGGCGTTTATAATGTTCACAATGAATGTGCGAATAATATAGGAGATCCCAATCCATCTGCTTTTATTAGTCAAAATTCAGTTTGGTTTACTTTTCAAGCACCTCCTTCTGGAAGTGTTTTAGTGGAAGCTTTGAGTGTAGATGGAGCACCATGGAATAATGGAATTGGAGCGCAGATTGGCGTTTACCGATCATTTAATAATACTTGTACAGGATTTTTCTTTGAAGTAGGAAGTAGTTTTACTGCTCAAAATAATGATGAATCTATTGAATTAAATTGTTTAGATCCAGGAGATAGTTATTGGATTTTGGTAGATGGATCTGGTTCGAATACTGCTGGTATTTTTGATGTGGTGGTAACCGATTTGGAAAATTATCCACCTGAATTAACTATTGATACGACTGTTTGTTTTGGAGGAAGTTTTTCTATTGGAAATTCAACCTATACCACTACAGGAAATTATACTTATGTTTTTAATTTGGCCAATGGATGTGATAGTACAGTTTACACCAATCTGATTGTAGCTGACTTACTTGAAGCAGATGCACAACCTGCCACTTTAGCAAGTTCTGCGACAGCAGCAGATGGGAGTGTGATTGCAAATGAAATAGGAGGTACTGCTCCATTCACTTATTTGTGGAGTAACGGAGCTGTCACTCAATTGAATGAAAATATTCCTGCTGGAAATTATTGTGTGACGATTACTGATGCCATAGGATGTACCGCGGAGGACTGTGTCGATTTAGATTTTTCAATTCTTACAGCAAACGCTACTGGAGATGCATTGGATTGTTTTGGTGATATGGATGGAACTATTTCATTTTCTGTTTCGAATGGAAATGCGCCATATACTTATTCCTATGAAAATACCAATAATCCAACCGTAGTAGGTTCAGGATCTATTAATGCTGATGGAGATTTAATAGTAATTAATAGTCTTCCTGCTGGAAATTATCAAATAGAAATTGAAGATGATAATGGAAGTACAACTATGGCATTTACCATAATTACTGAGCCATTGGAGATATCTTCTTCTCAAGATTTTACATTATGTTTTGGAGAAAGTGTAGTAATTGGAAATACAATTTATGATGCAACAGGAATGATATCTGAAACACTTCTTGCCGCTAATGGATGTGATAGTTTAGTTTCAGGGATGGTTACTATTCTTCCTGATCCGTCATTTACGATTGATTCTACCATCTGTTTTGGAGAAAACATTTTAGTGGCCAATTCAACTTATACAGCGAGTGGAACTTACTTTGATACATTAACTAATGGAGATGGTTGTGATAGTATCATTACCACAAATTTAACTGTGTTGGATGAAATTAATATTACCATTGATGTTGATGTTTTACCAACGGGATATAATCAACCCAATGGAACATTAACTGCACAAGCTACTGGTGGAGATGGAAATTTCACCTATTTATGGTCTAATGGTCAAACGACTGCGACTGGAACAAATCTTTCGGGAGGAACAGAATATTGTGTAGTGGTAACCGACGGAAATGGGTGTTCGAATGAAATGTGTAGCACCATTTTATATGAACCAAATATTGCCATCGCATTGAATGATACTTTAAATTGCTTTGGAGATACTGATGGAGAATTGACCTTGGCAGTTGCCAATGGATTAGGAGATTATAATTTTAATTGGATAAATACGGAAAGTGGAGTAACTGGAAATGGAACAATTACAGGAAATATTGGATCAACTACGATTATCAATTTAGGAAAAGGAAATTACAATATCATCATTACAGATACTTACGTTTCCCAAATTATTTCTGTAGATATTATAGAACCATTGCCTTTGCAGATCGAAACTATTTCAAATCAAGAGGTTACTTGTCAAGGCGATTGTAATGGGAGTGTAGTTTTAAATACATTAGGAGGAACTGGGCCATTTTCTTATTCATGGTCAGGTGGAGTTGCTCCAGTTGCTGATCCTACTGATCTTTGTCCTGGAGATTATATAATTACGGTTACTGATGCCAATGATTGTACCGCTACCTTTAATTTGACTATTGATGATCCTGTTCCATTCTCAGTTATTATCGAAGAAGTAGAATCAATCAGTTGTGGTGGAGAGGCTGATGGAGGATTATCTGCTGTAGCAAGTGGAGGAACTGGAACCGCTTTCCAATATTTATGGAGCGATACGAATACTGGAAACTTTAATAGCAATTTAGTATCGGGTGCCTATGAGGTAACTGTTACCGATGGAGTAGGGTGTACTGCTGTTGCGACTTATGATTTGGCAGAGCCGACTCCAATAACTTTTGATTTAGCGATTACTGATGTAAATTGTTGGAATGGATTGAGTAGTGGGAATATCATTGTAGAAAATGTTATTGGCGGAACTGGCCCTTATGTTTACGCTATTGGACAAAATGGATTTAATAGTATTCCAAGCTTTAACCAATTGACTTCTGGCTCTTACCAAGTGTATGTGCAAGATGCCAATGGTTGTGAAGGAAACGAAGTGGGAATAGTCAATTTGCCTGACCAATTTGAAGTGAATTTGGGAGATGATTATGAAATCAACTTAGGGGAGTCAATTGAACTAGAAGTTTTGGTCAACTCAAATAATGCTTTAATAGAATGGAATGTGGACAGTTGCCAAAATTGTCCTGTGCTTGATTTAATGCCTTTAAATACTACTGGATATCAGGTTAATGTTTTAGATACGATTACGGGATGTTCTGATTCAGATGTAGTTTGGGTATATGTTTCAAAGGAGCGAAAAGTATTTATTCCAAATGCATTTTCTCCAGATGAAAATGGGTTAAATGATTACGCAACTATTTTTGCAGATGATGCAAGTGTGCGTTCCATTCCGAGTTTTAGAATCTTTAATCGTTGGGGAGATCTTGTTTTTGAAAGAGAAAATATGATTCCAAATGTGGAGACAGAAGGCTGGGATGGTTATTTTAATAACAAGAAAATGCAGAATGGAGTTTATATTTATATTGCCGAAATCGAATTTATAGATGGAGAAACCGAAATATTCAAAGGAGATATAACCTTAATGGAGTAAAATTTTCATAATAAATAAAAATATGTAAAAGCATTGTTAGGGAAGTAAGTTCTGGCAATGTTTTTTTTTATTTCTAAATCCATTTTAAAAATAAAAGTTGTACATTTGGTTACTGCACTTATTTTCGCCCTTAGAATTATGAAAAAACACTTACTAACTTACCCCTAGATATTGACTAAATTTAAACTTTAGTTAACCAGATACCCTTTGTAAATAAAACACTACAAAACAACAAACACAATGATAAGCACTAAGATCATTCAATTGATTTTAGGACTTTTTCTAATTTTACCTTTCTCTATTTTTGCTCAAAATGAAGCAACGGTAAAAGGAAAAGTTTTAGAATCTACTTCCAAAAACCCATTAGAGTACGCAACTATTATTATTTATTCTCAAAAAGATAGTAGCATTATTTCAGGCGAAACAACCAATGCTCAAGGGATTTATAACATTACAATTCCGTACGGAGATTATTTTGGAAAAATAGAATTCATCGCTTACCATCCTCAGGTAATTACACCTTTTACCTTGACTTCAGAAAGCAATATTTTGGATATTGGAATTACGGAATTGATCGTGAATTCTACTTCTTTAATAGAGGTGGAAGTGATGACCAGTAAAGGTGATATGCAAATGACTTTGGATAAAAAAATCTATAATGTTGGAAAAGATATTTCGAGTACTGGAGGCACAGCGACTGATGTTTTAGGAAATGTTCCAAGTGTGGAAGTGAGCCAAGAGGGGGCTATTTCGCTACGAGGGAATTCTGGTGTTCAGATTTTAATTGATGGCAAACCATCTGCTATGGCAGGAAAAAATGGTACGGGATTAAAGCAATTATCCGCAAATCAAATTGAAAGAATTGAAGTTATCACCAATCCATCAGCAAAGTATGAGGCAGAAGGGACTGCTGGAATTATTAATATTGTTTTGAAAAAAGAAAAGAAACCCGGTGTCAACGGTTCGATTATTATGACAGTTGGTTACCGAGATATTTATGGTATTTCTGCTAATTTAAACTATCGTAAAAACAGGTTTAACTTCTTCACCAACATAGGTTTAGACTATCGCAAAAATCATGGATATGGTGCACTTTATCAAGAAATTCAAAATGATTCTTTAGCGATAATGGAATTTGAAAGAGATCATGTTCTAGGAGGTTTATGGGGGAATGCTCGTTTGGGAGCTGATTATTATTTCAATGATAACAATATACTTACAACTGCTGTAACATATCGGCAAGGACAAGATAATGATGAAATTAATATGGTTTATCGAGATTATGTAAATGATCTTTTTAATCCTATTGGTATTTCTACTCGTGATGATAACACGATTAAGGACGAATCTAATTTAGAATACTCGCTGACCTACACTCGAAAATTTGGTGAGAAAGGGCATGAGTTGGTCGGAGATATTCGATTTCAAGATGTAGAAAAATTAGATGGTTCAGAATTGATTGGAAAATATTTTGACTCAGATTTTAATCCAAATGGAATCCAAGATTTAGCGCAACGATCAAGTGATGAAGAAGGGGAAAGAAGATTGATTACAAAAATTGATTACACTTATCCCATTTCAAAAACTGAAAAAATTGAATTAGGATATCAAGGTTCTTTTCGAAATATTAAAAATAATTTTCTAGTCGAAGAGCAAACAAATAATGACTGGAAAGTTTTAACCAATGTAAGTAATGATTTTAAATATGATGAAAATATTTATGGAATTTACGGAACATATAAAAATAGAAAAGGAAATCTAGCGTACCAATTTGGAGCAAGAATGGAATATACGGATGTGCTAACCGTTTTAGTGAATACCAATGTTGAGAATCCTCGGCAGTATCTTAATTTTTTTCCAAGTGCAAGTTTTAAATATGATTTAAAAAATAGTAATGCCTTAAAGATCAGTTACTCTCGTCGAATTCGTAGACCAACGTATAATGATTTAAGTCCATTTTTTACTTACAACGATCCACGAAATCAATTTAGTGGAAATCCAGATTTAAAACCTGAGTACACAGATTCGTATGAACTATCCCATGTGAAATATTGGGAAAAAGGATCAATGTCTTCTGCCGTTTTTTATCGCCATCGAACTAATGTGATCAATAGAATATTGGAACAAATTAATGGTGACACCACTTTGCTTCGTTCTGAAAATTTAAAGTCGCGAGAAGATATTGGATTGGATTTTACGGTAACTTACAAACCAACAGTTTGGTGGAATTTAAGTGCGAATACTGTCTTTTTTTATGTGGCAAATGATGCATCTAACTTAGATGAGACTTATCAAAATGATAACTATTCGTGGACAGCCAGAGTGAATTCAAGGTTTAAAATAAAAAATAAAACAGACCTCCAATTAACTTTTAACTACCGAGCACCTCAAGCCAAAGCGCAAGGAATTAACAAATCAATTGCTTTCCTAAATCTAGGAGTGAGTAGGGTAGTGTTGAATAATAGAGGAAAATTAACTTTCAATATTGCCGACGTTTTTAATTCAGCAGTATTTAGAGGAATGGTTGAAACAGAAAACATTTATAGAGAAACTGAGTTTCTTTGGACTTATCGGACATTTAGGTTATCCTTGAATTATCGATTGTCACAGTAGTTTTTAGCTTTCAGTAGGCAGCTGAGAAGACTGCTAACTGCCTACTGAAAACTAACTACTTAAGGTTTTTAAAAAACTTCACCTTCTTTATATAATATTGCCAAACCATGCTCCCTTGATAAATACCCACCTTGTTTGGAGTATTGGAAATACTTATTTTTTGAATTTTTTCATTATACATTTTTCGCTTTTTGATCATAGCGAAAAAGGAACCATAGAATGAAAAATGTGCTTGCAAGATAGATTTGATATGAGAAAATTTTCCTTGAACTAAAAACAAACCTCCTGCTATTCCATCCAAAATTAATCGAGAAGGAACCAACCAAAATAATTTTCGCTTAGGTTCATTTTTTAAAATAGTAAAAAGCGTATTTCTAAAATTCAAGTAAGTTTTTCGAGGGTTCAAATAATCTAACGTTCCACCTCCAACATGATAAACCACAGAGCGAGGTTTTACCATTATTTTAAATCCAGCTCGTTTTATTCTCCAGCACAAATCAATTTCTTCTGCATGTGCAAAGTAATCAGGATCGAATCCACCTAAGGCTTTAAATAATTTTCCTCGCACAAAAAACGCCGCACCACTTGCCCAAAATATTTCGGAAGTTGTATTGTATTGGCCGTTATCTTTTTCCAGTTTGTCAAAAATTCTACCTCTGCAAAATGGATAACCTAGACGATCTATCCAACCTCCAGAAGCACCAGCATATTCAAAATATTGCTTGTTATGATAACTTTTAATTTTTGGTTGGCAGGCTCCGATGGTTTTATCTCTTTCCATCAATTCTATGATCGGAGTAATCCAATTTTGAGTCACCTCAACATCCGAATTCAATAAAACCAAATAATCAGCTTCCACTTGATCTAAAGCTAAATTATAGCCTTTGGCAAAACCATGGTTATCACCTAAGTCAATAATTTCCACCTTTGGAAATGTTGTTTTCAGGAGAGAAATAGAAGTATCGTTACTTCCATTATCAGCTACATGGATCGAAAGATTTTCATATTCACTTTTCAAAACAGACGGAAGAAATTTTTTCAAAAACTCCACGCCATTGTAATTCAAAATAACAATGGCAACACTAGCAAGAGTTAATTTTTCTTGCGAAGTTTTTAATTCAACATGATCGTTTTTTCTTTTTTCAAAAATGGCAAGACTGGCAATTTTATCTTTACCTAATTGGTCTTTTAAACCATCGAGATTTTCAAATTTTTCATCTCCACGAATGTGTTCGATAAATTCTATGGTTAGTTTTTCCCCATAAATATCTTTTTGAAAATCAAAAATATTAACCTCTATCGTTTGATTATTATGTTCCTTTAGCGTTGGCCGATCCCCAATGTAGAGCATCCCTTCATATCGTTGATCTCGGTAAACAACTTGCACAGCATAAATACCGCCAAGAGGAATTAATTTGAATGAATTTTTTATTTGAATATTAGCAGTTGGATAACCAAGGTCTTTTCCAATACCTTGTCCTCTGACAACAGTTCCCCTCATCGAATAATTATGATTTAATAAATCATTCGCTTGTTTGACTTTGCCTTCCAAAAGGAAATTTCTAATCTTGGTGGAACTGATTCCGATATTTTGAATGTCATGTCGAGAGATTTCAATTACCTCAAATTCTTTTTCTTTACTGTACCATTTAAGATAGTTGATGTCGCCTTGTCTGTTTAATCCAAATTTATGATCATAACCAATGACAATATATTTTGGATTAAATTTTTCCAATAAAAATTTCTGAATATACTCGTCCGCATTTTGTTGAGAGAACTCTACGGTGAATGGAACTACCACGACATTATCTACTCCATATTTTTCAAAAAGAGCTACTTTTTCATCAATAGAATTCAATAATCGGAGAGATTTATCATTTGGATAAATGACTTGACGAGGGTGCGGATGAAAAGTAATAACAATACTTTCACCATTATTTTCTTCAGCCAATTGATTGATTCGTTCCAATATTTTTTGATGCCCAGCGTGAACACCATCGAATGAGCCTATCGTTAGGACAGCATTCTGAAAATCGGGTAAATCGGAGAGACTATTATAGACATTCATAAGCTGCAAAAGTATAAAAGAAAGTGGAAATGAAGGAAAGTTTTGCAGGAATATCGAAGAGGAATTTATATGAAGTGAAAATGAGTCATTCAGAAATTTACTCAAATCCATTTCATGATAAAATATCAACTCATTTTTACTGTTAAACTGTTTACTTAAAAATAGTTGAATTCATTTCATATTCTTTGACAGAATAACCATAATCGAAGCAAAAACAGTTTAACAGTAAATTCTCCTCTTATTTAAGTTTAAATTTCGTTTTGAACAGATTTGTCAATAATTTCTATTCCCTCATTGATAAGATTATTAAGATGAGGATTCAAGTTGACCATCGATGCTAAATGATTTCTAATATCATTTTTTAATTTTTCATCTTTGGAAATTTCTAAAATTTCAAGATGAAGTAACCATTCTTTGTGATAATCTTCTTTTAAGGCATTATAAATTTCCCCTAATAATTTTTGGTCATCAAGAAGGTCTTGTTCTCTAATGTTTCTGACTGAAGTATAATATTCTTCTAATTGATGATTGGCCTTTGATTTTGTTGGTTTGATGGTATGAACTTCCGAAGCATGATAAAGATTTGGAAAGGAATTATTATCTGCTGCACCAGCAAAAGCAGAAACAATTTCTTTACCTACCACCATATTAAAATTACCATATTCAGGTAAGAAAAGAATTTCCTCCTTGTAAGTAACCGTGCAATCTTTTAATTGAATCAGCATGAGTTTTCCTTGCAGATTTCTGATACCTGTAATATTCATGCCTTCCACTTTTACTCCACTTTCAAATTCGAAAGAGAGCCATTTTCCGTCATAAAAATTATATGCTTTTAAATCAACCGGTCCCATATCTTCAATAGCTAAGCTGATGTTTTTTAATTTTCCAAGTGGTGAGCTAAATCCATCAGAATGATGTTTTGTATCGTGGCCAAGTAATTCTTTTTCTCGATATGCGAGAGCAGTTGGGCCTTCTGTTTTAAAAAACACCACTTCATTGTCTTCATTTAGAATTGCTCTTGAAAAAATTCCTGAAACTTGAAGTCCCGTACTCAATTCAATCGTTCCAACCATCTTCGAGTCAATTAATTTTCTTAAACCTTTACTTCCTCCTTTTCTCACACTCAACGAATTTGAAAATTCTTCTAATACTTGCATCAAATAGGAAAAATCAGGAGTGACATATAATTGAGGTTGAGGTTGAGTGATGTCAAATTTTTGAAAAGCTGCATCAATGGAGTAGGGGATTTTTTTGACCTTTTCACTCATGCATGATTTACTTTCCCCAATGGAAGATAAAAGTCCTGCACCATAAATTTTAGGATTTTCCAAATCTCCGATCAATCCGTATTCAACTGTCCACCATTGCAAATTCCTCATTTTTGCCATTTCTGAAAGCTCTACTTCCATATCTTGCAATCGATTCACTTCTTCTGCAGCTTGATCTATTTCTTCTTGAGATGTGCCTTCTGCTTCTTTTAAGATGGATAATTTCCTGACTGCTTCGTACAAATCCATATCATGCTTAGAAAGGATTGCTTTGGCACCAACATCTCCTAATCTTCTTAAATATTCAGCATAATCGGGGTTCGCAATGATAGGAGCATGACCTGCCGATTCATGAATAATATCAGGAGCAGGAGTATATTCTATATTTTCTAATTGTCGAATATCGGAAGCAATGACTAAAACTTTGTAAGCTTGGAATTCCATAAAAGCATTAGGCGGAATAAATCCATCGACTGCTACAGCAGCCCAACCAATTTCCTTTAGAATTCGATTCATACCATACATACTTGGAATTTTTTCAATTCCAATACCTGTTTTTTTCAATCCGTTGACATAGGATTCATGTGCAGTTTGAGAAAGGTAGATCACATTTTTTCGCATAACATATCTCCAAACTGCTTGATCGATAGGAGTGTAATCTTCGTAGTTTTGAGGCTTGATAAATTGCTTTAAATGCTTTGGCAACCGATCAATAAAATCGTTGCTTTCATATCCATTTTTTGAATTCATGGTCTAAATTTTCAACAAACAGGTCATTTAAAACTTGGGTAAATAGACTAATTAATTGACCGCTGTTTGTGGGGTTAACATTTGATTGAATAAAGGGGGAGTTTGGGAAAAATGAAGTTATTGGAAAAAATCTATTTTCGAACGACTTTAATCCAGCTTCGAAATTATGAAAAATTATTGTCTTTAATAATTATTCTTTCCATAAAAAAAGCTCCACTTCCGAGTAATTGGAAGTAGAGCTAGTGATAGGTTACTATTTTAAAATATTTATTTTTTGGATTCCTTTGCAACAATTTTTTAATAGGCGATGTAAACAGATCCTGATAATTTAGTTTTAGAAGGATCATTTAGTTCAATCATGTAAAAATAAGTTCCTTGTGGAACTCGACCTCCATTCCATGTTCCATCCCAATTATTTTGATAATTTTGTTGATTAAAAATTAAATTTCCCCATCTGTTATAAACTCTAACTTGATTATTAGGATGGCCTTCCAATCCTCGAACAGTAAAGAAATCATTGACATCATCTCTGTTCGGTGAAAATCCACTAAAAACAATCACCTCTTCGCATTGGACATAAATGGAAACGGTTGCTTGTACACAACCTACTGCGTTGCATATTTGATAGGAGAAATTATCATTTCCACATGATCCCTCATCTGGCGTATAGGTATAATTCCCAAGTGAATCTAGAGACAAAATTCCATTTTGTGGAGTAGCAGTAGCAACAATTGAAATAGTATCTGTTAATCCAAAACTATCATTGGCCAAAAAGTCAATGATAAATGGTGTTCCAAAAGCAGTAGTATCTGCGTCATCAATTGCAACGGGTAATCCAACACTACTATCTTCGACTACAATATTAAAACAAGTCGTATCACAACCTCCTTGATTATCACAAATAACCACACAAGCCATCTCACTTCCAGGAGTAGTACTAGTAATTTCCAAACAAAAATCTATTGTATCCAAAGTCAAAGTCGTCAAAGTTGGTGCTTGAGAAATAGTATAATTATTTATGTCCCCAAATAAATCTGTCGAATCAATGCAAAAATATTGCGAATCATCTTCCGTCATAATTACATCAATAGTATCATTTTGAGGATCGATAACAACAAAGGAAATAAATGTAGTGTCGCAAAATCCTTGATCATCACAAGTCATTAAGCAGATCTGTTGTGGACCTTCTTCCAGCGTTTCCCAATCAATACAGACATCATTTGGAAATATATCTAAACCAATCCCGGTGTCATTGCAAACATTCTCAACGGTAGCAAAATTGCCAATCAAATCACTTGTATCGACACAAATACTTCCTGAAATATTTAAATAAGTGGTTAAGGATAAATAATCATTTTGCAAGCAAGCTACGGTGATCAAAACCGAGTCGATGCAAGCAGTTGCAGTATCTACCAAGGTAATCAAATGACTTCCTTGCAATAACATAATTTCACTCCCCATAGGAGTTAAACTAAAGTTGGCTCCCATGATGGAAGTTGAATTAATTACTCCAGGTTTGGAAGCTATTAATGGGCCATAAAAATTATCGCTGAAACCTCCCAATATGGTAAATGGTACAATGGTATCAAATTCCCAAACTCCCAAAGTATCCCAAAGATTCATCGAATCTAAGAGACTTTGCATGTCGGCAAACGCTCCCGAATATTCAACTCCATTGATGGTCCAAGACTCTAATTCGTATGGTCCAATACCTCCTTGTCCAAATAAATTATTATAGCTATATGCTACTGTTGTATCCATATTACAACCTGTTGCTCCATTTGCATAAAGAATACCATTGTCATTAATCTCAAGTGAATTATAAACATCAAAACTAATCGGAAGACAAATTGCTGCCATTGCTCCGCAGTCGGAAATACTGGCATTAATTATTTCAGGACTAATTAATGTGTCGCAAGCAAAACTCAAAGGAGTAAATACCGTATTGAGAAAAATATGAACTGTATCACAATTAGATTGATCATCGCAGATCTTAAAACAACCATGTGATTCACCAACTTCTAAACCAAAATAATTGATGCATCCAGAGGAGACATTTGGAGGAATAGAAAAGTTAGCATATACTCCGCTTAAGCTTGGGCAAAGATTAGTAATTGATTCGATAGTGCCAGGGAAATTATTAATATCTACACAACTTGTTCCAAATTGACCATCAGGAATAGAGGTGTAAATTGAATCTATATTGGCAAAAGATATATTTGAAAAAAAACAAAATAAATTCAAAATTATAACAAAAATTGAAATTTTTTGTCGAGGGAAATTCGGCTTCATGCTGTCCGTTTTTTAAAGAGTTTGTTAAAGGATTATATTGCAGCGTTTAGTTGAGGACAAATGTTATTTTTGACTCATATATGGTCAAATCCAAAAACTATGCTAATTAAACTGCACTTATAAACATTTGGTTTTTACGCTTTTATATATGGTTTGTTTCTTTTATCTAAATTTTGCTAAAAGTTGTGAATCTGATTAGAAGATCTCATTTTAGAATTGTACTCATCGGAAGGTGGGATTAACAATTCATTTATAATTTTAGGTTTGGAAAAAAAATCAAATCTTTTAAATTTGTGAACTAATTCAAATATGCTCTTACCAGCATTAGACTTTATTCTATTTATTCATTTTTAAAAAATAATAATTGAATCGTATGAAAAATTTTATTTTACTATTGACAACTGTTTTATTTTTTGCTTGCGGAGAACCTACTGAACCAATAGCAACAGTAGCAACAACTGGAGATTTTACCGGTTATGAAATAACTAAAGTTTCAGGTTCAGAGATAGAAAAAGCCATCAAAAAGAATGCTCAAACTGGCCAATTGATTGAAGATGGTTTTATTTCCAATGGCAGGAAAATGGGTACATGGACCACTTACCATGCTAATGATAATTTGACTATTAATACTGTAACTAATTATGTGGATGGAAAAAAAGAAGGCGTGTATCTTGAAGCGGAAAGGAATAATCGAGTGAAAACCGTTGGATCTTATGCTAATGATATAAAGCATGGAAAATGGATCACTTACAATTTTTCAAGAAGAGAAATTGAACAAGACTACAAAAATGGAAAGCTACATGGTTTCAGTAGAACTTTTTACAAAACAGGAAAAGATGGTCAAGTGAAAGAGGAAGTTGAATTTAAAAATGGAGTGCAAGATGGAGTTTACCGATATTATAAAGAGGATGGAACGATTACCATGGACTATGTTTACAAGAATGGAGAAATTGTCGAACGAAAAAAACAAGGGTAAATAACTGTAAACGGTTAACTGTTAATGATTAACATTTATATTGGACTGGGAAGTTAATCATTCACAGTTAACCGTTAACAGCTATTTTTTAGTGATCATTACTTTGGCTTTATAATCTCGTTTTCCATTATTTTCTTCTGAAGGATAAGGATTAAGAGAAAAAAGTTTGATTGTATAACCTTGTGCAGTTGTGATACTTCCACATTTTCCAGTTTCATCTTCACATAGACCTTTGGCTTCGAAGGTAATAGCAGAAACTGCATCTCCCACCGCAAAATCCATACTTATTTTAGCTTTTCCAGCTTGGATGCAATTGGTTCCTGAAGGACATCGACCGTCTTGAACATTGGTAAATAATAAGTTTATTTTCTCATTTTCAATTTGGATGGATTGATTGAGCGGAACCATGATAGTTTCTCCTAAATTGTTTGTTGACTGATTGCTTACTTTTGGACAAGCCGAAAATAAAATCATGCAAAAACTAAGGAGTGTTATAAATTTCATATTTGTTTTTTTAATGAAAAATAAAGTAATTAGAATTTTTATTTTAATAAATCAATAGAAGCATCAACCAAAAAATAGGCAAATGTTACATACAAGGATATGGTTAAAATTATACTTAAAATTCCGAAAGTAATTCCATTCTTTCTGGTTTGTTCGTTATAAGTATAAAATTTATTTCCATCAATATCAGCACTTTTATCTTTCCAATAATGCCAGGATAATCCAATCGTTCCAATTATAAAAAAGATATTGAAGAAGATACTTATTGCGACTAATAATAAAAAGTAAAGCAACATCCAACCATCATTTTCAGCTTTCCCTTTTTGTAATACTGTCAACCTTTCTTGCTTCATTTCTACCAGAGCAGAAGGATCAATTGGAATGCCTCTTCGCCTCAGTAATTCTTTTGTGATAGTAATATCTTCGATGGATGATTGATCAGGTTTTCTTAAAATAGCCAATAACTCATGATCGGTAAAATCATATAAATAGTGCTCATGAAAGTCCGCTGAATTTTTTAAAACCTCTTGTTCAATAATAGAATTAAGAATAGGGAAATCACTTTGTAAAATTTTCAAAACAAACTTCGGATAATTTGAACTACCCACAATGGCTTCTGTAATGATTGTTTCAGAGCCATCAAATTCGTAGGGAATTTCATTTTCTTTTAAAAGTTCAAGAAATGGTTGGGCATCTTCTTGAAATTGAAAACTTCGATAAAATTCGAAATTGTCATCTTCTGATCTTTCAATCAAATGGCCATCAAGTGTTTTATCCATGTTTTTTGTAAGATTTTCTAAACAATAATAGCGAAAATAATTGGATTGGAAAGCATTAGGAATGACAATTTATGATTCAGCTGTTGGCTTTTAAAATTGATAAGCTAAATTAATTCCTCCCCGAATATCAAATTTATTGGTAGTAGATTTTAAACTAGAAACAAATGAAGATAAAATATCTGAACTTGTTATTTTTACTTCTCGCAAAATAAATTTTGGACCAGCGAAGACTTCTAAATGAAATCTTTTTGATACTTTAAAATTTTTACCAATTCCTGCCCCTAAGGATTTTTCAGTAGTTATCTTTTTGGAAATCATAGGAGTTGTAGTAAAATCTATTTCTCCACTTTGTTTATTTTTTTCATTAGAATAACTAAAAAATGCAAACGCAAATATAGCTTGTGAAACGGGTTTGATTTCAGTATTATAATAGCGACAATCTACAACTACTTCATTTTTAAAATTAGCATTTCCATCAGTATCTCTCATATCATTTCCCGAATAATTATATACTAATTGCAAACTCAAATTTTCGTCTAACAAGTGTTCATAACCAATTCCAGCATTAAAATATAAAATGGGTTTCCCCGGAAGGTAAAGTCCTCGACCTTTTATGATATGATTTTGTCCAAATGAAATCTGAGTGAAAAGTAGGAGAGGAAGGAGTAAGAGAAATTGTTTAGTTTTCATAAAAAAGATTAAAAAAAGGACTTCCAGGTTTTTAAAATCTGGAAGTCCTAACATTGAATAATTTTATTTAGGATCAAGGATTTTATTAATTCTTTCCACTAAATCTTCCATATGATATTTTGTAAAAGTATCAGTAGATTTTGGAATTGCACTTTGAAGTTCTGTTTTCAAAACTTTTAAATTCCCTCGGCAGATAGCTTTGACATTTGTTTGATCAAATTTCTTATCTTCCATTTTCATGATCTCTTCCATTTTGTTGACATAAGCTCTTTGCAAGTTTCTTCTAAATCCATCAATCTCTTTTTCTGTATAAACTTCTCTAAAAATGGCACTTTTAGAATAAGAAAAAACATCGAGCAAACTAAAAACTTCATGAGATTTACGAGCCATTGCTTCCGCTTCATCTAATCTTCTTAATCTATCAGAATCAAACAGTTGATTCAAAACCCGTCCTTGCATACTACTTATTCGATCAGTCGCACCAGAAGGAGCAACTTTTTGTAAAATATCTTTATCCAGTAGCCATTTTGGTGTTTGCCAAACTTGTTCATCCAAAAATTTTATGGCCGCCATTTGGTGATCCTTAGAAACTGGAAAAAATACAGGTCCTTTTTGTTCTGTGGTTTTTGACATTTGAATAACACCACCAATATTAGTAACGACATGGCGCAAGTATTTTCCCATTTGACCATAAACAGCACCATACATTTCTGCTAATTGATCATAGTCATTTCCTTCGCCAGCTTCCTCTGACCATTGAACTAATTTAGGAACGATTCGCTTTAAATTTTCAATTCCTAAATTTCCAGATTGAACAGCATTGTCACCTAGGTCTTCTGTCTGAGCAGTTGGATCAAACGTATTTCTTTTTTGACTTCCAAATCTATAGGCAGGATTATCTGCTCGTTCTTTGATCCATTTATTTAAAGTAGCTCTTTCTTCCTCTGCTGACTTAGCATCAGGAATTAATTTGTATCCGTAAATGATTGACCAAATATCATATTCACCAATCATAGGATAAAAATTAGTCACTCCATCGCCTGGTTGAGCCACATGATTAAATCGAGCATAGTCCATAATAGAAGGAGCAGTTCCGTGAGTAGCAGTAAAAGTTGGCGACCGCAAAGAATCAATTGGGTAAGCAACACTTGATCCCATATTATGTGGCAATCCTAAAGTATGTCCAACCTCATGCGCTGCTACAAATCGAATTAATTGTCCCATCAATTCATCGCTGAATTTTACTTTTTGAGCAGCCGGATTAGCTGCTGCCGTTTGAGTCATAAACCAATTACGCAAAAGTTTTTGAATATTGTGATACCAAATAATATCACTCTCTAAAATTTCACCAGTTCTAGGATCATGAACATGTGGTCCCATGGCATTTTGAATATCAGTAGAAACATATCTTAAAGTGGAGTAACGAGTATCTTCCGGACTCCAATCTGCATCCTCCTCAGGAGTAGGAGCAATTTTTCCAACAATAGCTTCTTTAAAACCTGCTGCTTCAAAAGCTGGTTGCCAATCATTAATTCCTTGAATAATGTATGGAACCCATTTGGTTGGAGTCGCTGGATCAATGTAGTAAACGATTTGCTTTTTTGGAGCTACAATTTCACCTCTTTTGTATGCATCCATATTTGTAGGTTCCAATCGCCATCGAGTGATATATTGTTTCGTTTCTGTAAAGTGAGATTCAGAACTATAGTCAGTTTGTCGAATAGAGAAATATCCAACTCGTTCATCATAATATCGCGACTGCATTGGTTCGTCAGGAAGAACAATAAAAGATTGATTCATTTCAACCGACATAGTTTGAGTGATATTATTGTCAGGAAGTTTATCTCCTTTGTAGGTGAGAATGTGACGCACTTCAACATTTTGAGGAAATGCTTTCATGCTTGATACCATGCTTCTTTTATCATCTAAGCCTTTGATTCCAAATCGTTTTCGCTGACCAGAATTAACTGCTCCAATCATCGGAATATCTTTGGTGAAAAAAGGAGATACTTCAAAAACATAAGCAGAAGAATCTTTATTGTAAGCAGCTAGATCGAAAGTTGCTACAATAGGTTCAAAATTATTATTTCTTACAGATTCATAAATTGGATCATCTTCGCTGGCAACACTATTGTAACTAACAGATCGCAGTAAAATTTTATCATCTTTTTTTTGCCATCGAATAACTTGTTGAGGACGAGACTTGACACCCGCACCACCAAAGTTTAAGTTTTTGACAAAACCCGAAATTCGACTAACCACCAAAATTTCTTTTTCTAAAATGTCTTTAGGAATTTCAAAATAATTTTTGCTCCCTACTTTGTGAACCGTAAAAAGTCCTTCATCAGAAACGGCTTTTTTGGTGATAACTTCATCATAAGGTTTTATTTTGTTGTCTTTGTCCTTTTTCTTAGGTTTCTCAGTCGTTTCTTTTTTCTTCTTCTTTCCTCTTTTCGATCTTTGAGCTTCAGAGTTTGGCATAAAAACAAGCAATGCCATTGCCGTAATTAAGAAATGGATAAAATGTTTTTTCATTTTGTTTGTCGATTTTGAATATGATCAATAAAAATTAATTCTTAAATGTTTTTTTTGGTTTTTTATCATTTAGCGAATATATAAAAATGAGAGGATATTAAATTTAGAAAAAGAATATTTTTCATTTTTTTTGGTTTTAATGGATATACATTTAAATCCAAGGCTTTAAAATTAATTCTATAATTTAATACAATTATTTCTTTACGTTCGTCGAAAGATTTTTATTAAAACCTTGAAGTTTCTCATTTTTAATAAAAAAAAATGAAACTATTTTACTCCGTTGTATTTTTATTTTTTTCCTTTCTTATTTATTCTCAAGAGGTAAAATTAACACCTGAATCTTTTCGGGTAACTGGAGATGCAGTTCGCACGGGAGAGCATTGTTATAGATTAACTAAAGCTATGGAATGGCAAGGAGGAACGCTTTGGTTTAAAAATCCAATTAATTTGAATGATCCTTTTGAAATGGAAATTGATTTAAAATTTGGTTGCTCTGATCAAGGAGCAGATGGAATCGTTTTTATCTTTCATGACAAATTAAGAACAGGTATGCCAGGAGAAGGAATGGGGTTTGGTAGATTAAAACCGTCACTCGGAATAGAGATGGATACCTACCAAAATCATCACCGAGATGATCCAGAATTTGATCACATGGCTATCATGATGAATGGAAATTTGAATCACGGAATTGGTGAATCAAAACCGATTCCCATTTTACCTAATCGAAGAAATATTGAAGATTGTAAATTGCATCGAGTGAAAGTTATTTGGAATCCTTATGCCAAAGAGTTTCAAATCTTCATTGATAATAATTTACGAATCATTAAGCAAATTGATATTGTTGGAAAGATATTCAAAGGAAACCCTAATGTTTATTGGGGTTTTTCGGCTGCGACGGGAGGTTCTTATAATTTACAAGAAATATGTTTAGAAAAAATGAGGTTTACCGAAGTGGCTAATTTTGATGAAAAAACCAAAACACAATTACTGGATGGTGAAATTTATTCTTTAAAAAATGTGGAATTTTCTACTGGCAAATCAACGTTGAAAACGAATGATTTAAGAGAACTAAATCGATTAGTCAACTTGCTTAAGGAAAATAAGCAAATGAATATTTTTATTTACGGAAACACCGATAGTTCGGGAGATGCTAGAACGAATAAAATTATTTCTCAAAAAAGAGCGGATGAAGTGGCGAAATATTTATTGCAAAATGGAATAGATAAAAAGAGAATTAAAGCAAAAGGATATGGAGAAAGTTTTCCAAAAGAAAATAATGGAACGGTGGAAGGAAGAAAAATAAATAGGAGAGTGGATGTTTATTTGGTGAAACCGAGAGCTTAGTTTTTTCGAAAAAATGATTTTAGTTTTTAAAACATCCGTGCCACGGTTATGGAACAATGGCACGGACTAGTATTTTTAATAACTCATTTTTACTATTTTTTCTACATCTTCGGGAGCTAGATTTCGGTGTTCACCTAATCCTTTCCAACCGCGATCTACAAATCTTTGAGCAATCGTTTCAGCTGTTCCTTCGTACTCTTCAGTATATTCTTTTAAGGTCGTTTTAATATCTAAGGAATGTAAAAATTCTTCTGTTTTTACAATTGCCGCTTTTGCTTTTTCTTCTATTGTTCCTTCTGAGATATTCCAAACTCGCTCACCGTATTGTGCTAATTTTTCTTTCTTCGTTTCTAAATTATATCGATAGTGACTCGGTGCAATGATCGCTAAAGTTCGAGCATGGTCGATACCATAAAGTGCTGTCAATTCATGACCCATCATGTGAACTGCCCAATCGGTTGGTACGCCTAATTGAATCAAACCATTCAATGCCATCGTGCAAGACCACATGAAATTAGAGGCTGCTTCATAGTCCGTAGGGTCAGCAATAATTCTTGGAGCAATTTCAATGAGAGTTTGTAAAATTCCTTCGGCAATTCTGTCTTGCAAAAATGCTCCAGCAGGGTAAGTCATATATTGTTCTAACACATGGGTGTAAGCATCCACGATCCCATTAGCCAATTGTCTTTTAGGAATAGAATGAACGACTTGAGGATCAAGAATCGAAAACTGTGGAAACAACCCTGGTCCACCCATGGTTCTTTTTTCTTTCAAAGAATGGCGAGTGATAACTGATCCAGAATTCATTTCAGAACCGGTCGCTGGCAAAGTCAAAACTGTACCAAAAGGCATTCCTGTGTAAGTTCGAATTGATTTTGCTAAAATGTCCCAAGGTTCATCACCTTCATATAAGGCTGCTGCAGAAAGAAATTTTACACCATCAATTACAGAACCACCACCGACAGCAAGTAAATAAGTTACCTTTTCTTCTTTGATAATTTTCAAAGCATCCATCAAAATATCATATTCAGGATTAGCAGGAATTCCTCCGAATTCAATTACTTCAAATCCTTCCAAAGCAGATTTTACTTGTTCATAAACACCATTCCGCTTGATACTTCCACCTCCATAAAGCATCATAATCTTTGCATTTTCAGGAAGTTGTTTGGTCAACTTTGGAATGGTATCTTTTCCAAAAATTATTTTAGTAGGATTCTTAAATTCGAAATTCTTCATTTTATTATTTTGATTTTATTTTTTGAATTGTAGTTGAACAGCAAATAAACAAACTAATTTTAATTAAGTTGTCGAAGTGTATAATGGGCAAACTAGAAAACTATATTTAACCGCAGAGGACACAGAGGACACAGAGTAAACGGAGTGCTCTGTGTCCTCTGTGGTTAAAAAAACATATTGATTATCCATTTTGAACTTTGGTCTGAGGAAGGCTTCAAAAAAAACTGATAACTAAGCCCATTGAATCTAGCGAATTTCTCTAAAGAAATCAATTAACTCATCCATCGCATTAATTGTAGTTTCTAAATTTCTACGATCTTCAGCTGGTTTTGCTTTTTCTAAATCGATCATCGATTTTAGGATAAACTCCATTTGTAAAATTTCTGAAGCGATATGTCTAGGTGAACCTCCGCCTATTTTCCAAGCGTGAGAATATAGATTTTTGATACTTGTAACAATGGTTTTACGTTTTTTTAGATTAGCTGATGTTTTAGATTTTTTGTCATCCATTTCATCAATGTAAAAAAGTAATTCAGCTTGTTTTAAATTGACAGGTTTGATAATATCCCAAAATTCATCATGATCTTTTTTATTGTTATCCAAAATATCTAATGATTCTTCAATATAAGCCAAGGTATTTTTACCTAATACTTCATCAAGTTCCTTCATTCGTTTTTCATCATTAATCAGTTTTTCGGCAATAATCCAACTGGTCAATGAGTAGGTTTCTTGACCTATTTCATAACCTTTGCGATAATGATTCGCCGACTCAATGATGGCATTTCTCTGTTTCTTTAAATTATCCAGATTATCAAAAATCATGAATTGCCTTTTTTGGATGCTACCCATGAGATTGTGTCGCTCAGAGGTTTCTCCTAACTCCAACAAATCATTCATCTTCTTGATGGTCTTTTTTAGTTCCTGCATGAGGTACTTTTTGTTTCCATCAATATTCATTTTAGTGAGTACTTTTATTTTACAGTTACACCAAAGTTCTAATGCTTTAACAGAGAATGTAGCTTCTTTTTCTTTGAATAAAACTTCAAATTTTTGCAAAGCGGTTTCGTATTCTTGTAACTCTACGTATGCTCTAATTTCTAATTCTGTGATTCTAGCATTTCGCAAATTAGTTTCATCAATTCCTCTTGAAATCAATTGTAATTTTTCTAAAAAGTTAACCCCCCGTTTGCGATTGGATTTAGTATCATCAATTAGATTTTCTAAATCAATGAGTATTTCTTTTTCTAAAATGTACTGGTATTCCTCTCCAGATTTTTGAGGTTTTTTAACCAATTGATAATATTGATCACCATAGCATTGGTTGTCTTTCTTTTTGTTGTTTCTATGGAATTCTCGGAAGCAAGTTGCTCGAGCAGCTTTGACAGCATCAGCAAAATTTTCACCAGCTAACATTCGATCATAAAATACTTCCGCAAATCTTTTGGCAGCAGAATCATCAACGGCCCAACCTGCTACGACCACAGCTTTAACACCATTCTCAATAAACTGAACTCCGATGTTCGCAGCCAATTTATATTTTCCTCTAAAGTATTCTTCCTTGTCAGGACTCACATTTCCCATGTAGCAACTATTGATAAAAACCAATTCAGGAGTACTACTGATCTGATTGATTTCAGCAGCAGTCAGGACAATATTGTTGGATAATAAAATACCCGTTTTTTTGTCTTCACCATAATCAATTACACCATGACTGGCGATGTGAATTATTTTATATTCGTCATATAATTTTTTGAAAATTTCTCTGAAAGGTTGTTGAATCCTAGGCGTAGTTTCGTAACCATGTGCTTGCAATAGTCGATCAACCATTTTCGCTTCTATCGCCGCTTCAGGCAACTGAGGTACTCCCGATTTTTTATCTAAAATAGGATCACCAATGATTAAAGCAGAATTTTCAATGACAGGTTTAATCATTTTTCGACTATGCGAAGTAGCTAATTGGCGAATCATTCCTGCGGAAACTACAATCGGCATTTCTAAGTTTTCATCATAGTTTAAAAGTTCCCAAGGGTAACTAGCTGTCTTATGATCTAAAATCAATAAAATATTTTGTTGATTTCTAAAAGAGATTTTAAACTCATTTGGAATCAATAATTCAAAAACTGCTTTGGTTAATTCTCGATCCCAATTGGTATGTTTTTTATTATCATCGAGCAAGGCATCTATGATGTGCAAATTGGCAAACGACTCATTAATTTCAACCATGGCTCTACCTGTCGAAGCACTAAAAACAAGATGTTTAGATTTACTGATCGGATCTTTTTTGATGGTTGCGGTAATTCTTCGCCACCATTCTTTTTGGCTATTTAAAGGTAGAAAAGATCTCGCTCCATCGACTCGCTCCAAAGGATGTTCTAGGTCAATATGGTAAAAACTATTTCTTTTTTGAATTTGATTTAAGGTGAAAAAAGTTTCATCCGCTTTGTCTTTGTATAATTCGATAAATTCAATTTCGGCGATGATGGGTAAATTAGTACCCATATTTTGGACTTTTTTATTGGCATTAATGATACCTTCCAAAATAGCATTGATCGAATTGTTGAGCGAAAGATTAGCATAATTACTTCCTATCAAAAGCGTAGAAATTCCAACTTTATCATTCTTATCTTTGTTTTCATTTTTACAAACGGATAGTAAATATTCTAGGCAACCAAGTTCGATTGTTTCACTTAGTTTGAAAGGTGTCAAATTTTCAACTGAGCCTAATCCGATCACCACTACACCAATGTCATGCATTTGATCTTCCAGGTGTACTAGGTTCGTTCCAATATCTCCAGGGTATAGACCAAATGCTTCCCTTTCGGAAAGTTTATGATTCAACATACTATCAATCACATACTCGGCACTTACAATTCCATCATCTTTGAAATGTCCCACTAAAATAGGGTAGGTGGCATAGCGAAGATGTCCATTTTTGACAACAACTTTTATATCGGTTTTCTTCTCATTGTTTTTGGTATGATAAATAGGGTCGGTACTTAATCCTAAAATATTTTTTGCCAAAATATTTACATCGTTAGAAAGTATCTCTTCATTTTCAATTAGCAATACACTTTGGATAGCTCGAGAGGTTGGTCGTTTATTGGGTAAGCGATTAGTTGTTCCGTTGGCCAAAATATCTTTGATGGCTTCGAACCGATTTTGGTCGTTGGCTAGTTCGCCATGAATCGTATCTGCATAGAAAACTTGATGAGCTTCTAATTGTTTTGGAATTCCAGAGTCCCAAGTGACGCTTCCATCTCCTTCGCCAGTTGCTTCAAAAACTAGTTCGTAATTTTTATGAGTAAAAAGTCCAGGTTTTGTAATTCCAGTTTTGAGTGAGGTAGTATTTTTTTCATTTATTATTGCACCATATTGATCTCGGCAAACAAAGTTAGAAAGCGTTCGATCATCCTTCCCTGCGATGTAAAATACCTTGTTGAGATTCCAATCTTTAAATTGGTGAAATTTCTTTTTGTAGGTTTTAAACTCTTCCAAATCTTTTTGATTTGGCAATGCCCAAAGAGAATCATCGGTAACTGCTTGCAGCGTTTTCCATAATTCTAAATCATCAAAATCATGTGCTCCTTCATAAATTGGCAACAATTGTAATAGCCCAGAGTATTGAACAAAAACTTCCAATAAATCTTTTCTACTTTGAAAGATGGCTAGTCGGCTTACACTTTTTATCGGGCCTCCCATGCCTGTGATAATTTCAGGAATACCGTAGGAACCTTGCCAAGGAGTACCTAAAAGAATACATTTAAAATTTGGAATAGCGTTTAACTTTTCCCAAGTTTTAGGATGATTCATCATCACATCTCGAGTGACTAATCCACCCATCGAATGTGCAATAATTTGTATGGATTGCTCAGTAGGAAGAAGTTCTTTATTTATTTTATCAGCTAAGATTTTTCCTGAATCAGAAAGTGATTTTCTCCAGTCATACGGGAAAACCACGACATCATATTTATCGCTCAGGTCAACAACTAATTTTCCATAAGCGGTACCAACTACAGATTTTGCTGACACATTTTTATTGCCCATGTTGAGCTGCATCAGTTTCCCACTAGCCATTTTTAAATAATCAATCCAAATCTCAGAATCGCCATTGGATAAATTAGAACCCATAATTCCTGGGATCAAAATTACAATTGGTTTGTCACCTGAAACTGGAGTTGGTTCGAGACTTCCACCAGGAAGAATTGTAGTAATATTTCGATTGCGTTCTCCACGATTGACAGTTTTGAATTCGGGTGGTGAATCAAAACGAGGACTCGTGATTGCTGTAAATATATTATTACGAGAATTTTTATTTTTAAAATAACAGAAGTGATCGACGGCACCTCCATCTACGAATTTGTAGTAAATATCATTTTCTCTAACTACACCCATATACATCGAATCGGTATCCACCACAAAGTCATTATCCATTCGATAGAACAATTTTGACATGATGGTTAGAAGTGTTTTTTTGATGCCACCCATTCCTGAGTTACCAGCAATAATGGCAAGATCACTTTTGATTTTGATTTGATGATTATTGATGATTTTTTGTAGCGGAGTGCTTGGAACCATACATTCCAAGCCAGGTAAAACATTTGGATCAGTTCTTTGCTCTACGATAGCAAGGAGCAAAGATTTGATTCCGACAAAAAGAGGATTGGTTTTTAAACCTGTTCCATAACCAATTACATTTAACAATATATTTAAAAAATGATCGATCCTTTTGGTCAAAATAGTTGTCCCCGCAGCAGGGCAAGCGACTCGAACAAATTTCTCTACCACGATATTTTTTTGGCGAGCAACTTTATTTAATTGTTTTAAAATAGTAACATCATTATCTCTTCCTAAATCCTTTAATAGTTTTATTTCTTGTGGGGAAAAAAGCGAATCAGGAGAACTACATCTGCAGAGTACTTCTCCAACTAATCCACCTCGGGAATGACTGATCACATGAAGCTTCGTATTTTTTGGCAAAGCATTGATCGCATCGAGTGCATTTTCAAAAGGACTCTTAGTCCAAGTCCGATGTTCTAATGCTAAAATGTTGGAACCATAATGACGACAAAATTCCTCCCAAGTATCAGTTCCTTCCATTTCTCCAAAAGATCCAACTGTACTCGAACTTGTTCCATGTAAAAAGAACAAAACTGGTTTGGTCTCATCAATACCTGGATCTTTTTCATCTTGTGAGAAAGGAGATAATTTAAAATTTGCATCGACATGAGCAACGCCTTCATTCTCTATAATACCAGATTCGATTTTTGCAGCAACTATCATTGCAGAAAATTCTGCGACAACTTCTTTTGGTTTAAATATTTTGACAAATTTCAAATAAACCTTGCGGACGATACTTCGATTCTCAGTTGGGATTTCCAAGGCATTTGGAATAAATGTACTGGTTTCTTCTGATCGATTATTAGAAGGGAAAAGAGTATTGATTTCAGGTGAAGGGGTCACCCAAATAGTTCCATCTTCGAATTCAAATTCTACTAAATCTTTTTGGTCTAACTTTTCTGAAATTAATTCATCGCTAGTTCCACGAGTGGAATTGATTTCAATAGTTCTTGAAAGCGCGTAAGCTGAATTGGCAAATTCAAGATTTTGATCTTGTTGTTGGGTTTCCGCATTCTTTCCGTGGAGTCGAATTTCAAGTTTTGAAGTGGCCATTTTTTGGTTTATTGAAGTTTTATTAGAAATGTAGATGTATTGTTATTTCTTTTAAAATTTAAAAGAAAGATATAAGTAATAAAGTTAATAATAATGATGGGAAAACAAAGGAGAATTTAGTGGAGAAAATAAGAATAATAAGTTCGTGACAATGCGAGAGCATTGTCGAGAACTTAAAATATGGAAAAAAAATCCCGAATTTTTGATTGATCAAAAATTCGGGATTTTTTATGTTTTTTATCAAGTATAACTACTTAATTTCCATCTGAACCTTCTTTCCCATCAAACTTATCACTCTTAGGAATTAATGGCTTTTTATTTTCATATTTTTTTATGATAGGATGTTTTGGCTGATACATTCGAGTTGAATCTATATAGGCTCTTGCCATCACTTCATCACCAAGAGCTTCATATCCTTGAGCAATATGACTAGTTCTTCTACCACTATTGGTGGGTATTTCTTTTAGTTTTTTGATTTCCGCTTTTAGTTCATCTTTCGCCTTTCTGTCATTAGGATTTGATCTTAAAGATTCAATTTTTTTATCCACCTCAATAACTTTGACCACCTCGGCAGCTTGTAAATTTTTAGGAGATTTGACTAATGCTTCTTTAGCTAAAGTAGACGCTTTTTCTTTTTTTCCTAATTCCAAGTTAGCTTCACTCAAGGTCGTCAATCGCTCAGCATTGCTAATCGGTCGGTCACCAATCGTACCGAGATCTTGTTCCAAAGATTTTTCCAATTCCTTGTCATTTGGATTTTCTTTAAGTTCTTCCAAGTCTCTTTCGATATTGATAATTCCATCAGAAATAGAAAAAGATTTGATACTCGGAAAAGCAATCATAACTATTGCCAATCCAATTCCCATCAGGTGGTTTTTATTTAATTCCTTATTTTTTACCATTAAAAAAATAACGACTCCAAATAGGACTGAGCCCAAAAGCATTAAAATTATTTCGTATAAGAAAAGACCATCAAATAAATTTCCCATGTGTAGTTAGGTTTTATGAATGTTAAAGTTATTCTTTACACATTCTTTGGAATGCGAAATAAATATATTCAGAATTCTCGGTCGCTTATTTTTTTCTAGTTTTCGCTTTGAAAGCATAAGTTTATCTGGATAAATGATTGTTTTCAAAGTGAAAAATTGGAATAAAAGAAGCAGCGAAAATTCTGAATTTATTTTGATCGCATTCCTTAGTTAAGAATTGCTTCAAAAGAAGGCAATTTCTGTAAATTATCCAATAAACGTAAATAAATATTAATTAATTTCACCATTCGTCGAAAAGTAGTTTTTTTAAGATTTTGGAAAAAATAAAATATTAAAATTGAAAGACATATGAAAAAGATATTAAAATTTGTTCTTGGAATTCTATTGGTATTAGCCATATTGGTCTTTTACATTTTATACACCACAGGTTCTTTTCGAGAAATTGAAAATAAATTTGCTGGAGAAATTTTAATGAAAGTTCCCATCGTTGGTGCGGAAGATATGCAGTTGAGTAGAGAAGATCAATTTATGATTATTTCGTCAGATGATCGAGCTGCTCGTCGAGATGGAAATCCTAAACAAGGAGGGTTGTATTTATTAGATTTAAAAAATCCATTAGTCGCACCTGTTTTATTGACCAATAAGCACAATGCTTCTACTCCTTTTTATCCTCATGGAATTTCAATGATAAAAATTGATTCGGCAAAATATAAAATTTATGCAGTCAATCATCCTGATGAAAATATCCATACCATTGAAAGTTTTATTTTGGAAAATGGCATTCTCGAAATTGATTCCATTTATGCGGATGAGAAAATTTTTAGCCCAAATGATATTGTTGCGATAGATGAAAAGCGATTTTATTTTTCCAACGATCATGGCTATCAAGAAGGTTATAAAAAATTGGCGGAAGACTATTTGGGATTCAAAGCATCTAATGTCATTTATTATGATGGAGAAAATTACAGAGAAGTCGCTTCTGGAATTGCTTATGCGAATGGGATAAATTATGATCCCGTAAGAGAATTGTTATTTGTTGCTTCACCAAGAGGTTTTTTAGTGAAAGTTTTTAAAACAGAAGAGAATGGAGATTTGACTTTTATCGAAGATATTGATTGTGGAACGGGAGTAGATAATATTGAATTTGGCGAAGATGGAAAACTTTGGATTGGTTGCCACCCAAACTTGGTTCATTTTGGGGAATACGCTAAAGCTAAAGAAGCCATTTCTCCTTCAGAAATTATTACCATTGATTACCGTGGAAAAGGTGATTATACTATAGATCAAATTTATGAAGATGACGGGGCTAATATGTCGGGTTCAACGGTCGCACCAACTTATGAAGATTTGATTTTTGTGGGTAATGTGATGGATAAGCATTTTTTGATTTTAAAAAGGTGATAGACCTTTTGTCAGAGACTGGCTTTCATCCTAATGGTGTCGAGGTAACTTTAAGCTCAATTTTTTTTGCTTCAGATTAGCACTTCAAGAAGTGATGTGGGAATCTCAATTATATGTGGTGGGGAATATAATTTATTTAACTCAAGTTACGCTAGGTTAGTTCCTCCTGCGTTTCTACTTTTTTTTTCTTTGATGAAAAATAAAATAGCAAAAAAAAGAATAAGGCCGAGAAGTAATTGGCAACATTAGTTTTTTTATCGAAACTAGAACTGTGGGAACTAATTACCTTCCATGCTTGATTTCAGTAACTCAGCATAACTAGGGTGGGTTTTCTGAAATTAATCAACTGTTTTTCTAAAATTGAAGAGGTTTATTTTTCATGGAATCACTCTCCTTGATTTCTCAAATCTCGTCTGATCAATTTTTTATTTCCATCCATCTGATTTTTCAAAATTTTCGGTTTTGCATACCTTCTAAAATTATTTTTGTTTTTTAGTTAAAAGTCAAATTTTAAGTTACATTTGCGCTAAATATTAAAAAATAGTTGCACTATGAACCTTTTTTTCTTTTTGATGTTAATGCTATCATTATTATGATAGAAAAATTTTTAAAAATAGATTTCCCTGAAAATTCTTTAATGCCTTGGCTTGGTAAAACCAGCAAGATGTTAAGAATGTTTATGAAAATTAATTTCCAGGAACATGGTTTTGACTTAACTCATGAGCAGTTTATTTTAATTGCACACCTTTATCATGAGGATGGAATAAATCAGAAGGACTTGGCTCTTATTACTGAGAGAAACAAAGGATCTTTGGCTCGTTTGGTTAGTACTGCTGAGAAAAAAAATTTAGTAGCTCGTATTCCTTCCACAGAAGATAAACGAGTTAATCAAATTTATTTGACGAAACAAGGAAGATGTGTTTTCGAAAAATTAAAACCGGTGTTAGATGAATGTGAGGCGAAAGTCAAAAAAGGACTATCTCAAAAGGAAATCAAAACGATGATTTCTTGTTTAGAAAAAATTCAAAATAATATCTCAAAATAAATATAAGCTGCAAGTGCAACTATATAGTCAATTTTTAAAAAACGAAGTTCTTGTCAATAACGAATATCGAGAACTTATATTCAATTTAAATCAATGGAAAGACCAATTTTACGACAAGTCATTATCAGCGCAATCGGACTATTAATTATTGGCGGAGGTTTCTTTGCAAAACAAAAAATGGCTGCCAACAAAAACCCAGAACCTGAAAAAGAAGTTCGAGCTGTCCCATCTGTTTTTACCCAAAAAGTAAAAAATGGAAGTTCATCCATCAATATTACTGCAAGTGGAAATTTAGCAGCAAGAGATCGAATTGAAATATTTTCTGAGGTTCAAGGTATTTTTGATTATAGTGCTAATTTATTCAAGCCAGGAGTTTACTATAAAAAAGGAACTGTTTTGATGCGATTAAATAGTGATGAGTTTCGCGCCAATTTGCGTGCTCAAAAAAGCACACTATACAATCAAATAGTAGCACTACTTCCAGACTTACGTTTCGATTACCCTGATGCTTTCCAAAAATGGCAAGACTATGTGACTGCTTTTGATGTGGAACAAGTATTGAAACCGTTGCCTCAGCCAGCTTCTGATAAAGAGAAATTATTTATTGCAGGAAGGAATATTAATTCGACTTGGTTTAATGTGAAAAACATCGAAGAGCGTTTGACAAAATATACTATTTATGCTCCTTTTAGTGGAGTATTGACAGAAGCGAATATTGACAAAGGAGCGTTGGTTCGAGCTGGTCAAAAATTAGGAGAATTTATCAATCCAAATATCTACGAATTGGAAGTTGCAGTCAATTCAAGTTATGCTGATTTGCTTAAAACTGGAAATACCGTTACGCTTAATAATATTGAAAGAACTAAAACTTGGACAGGGAAAGTCAATCGACTCAATAGTTTGATTGATCCTAATACTCAAACAATTCTTGCTTTTATTCGAGTGAGTGGAAAAGGTTTGAGAGAAGGAATGTACTTAGAAGCAGATTTGACGGCGAAGAATGAAGAAAATACTTTTGAAGTTTCTAGAAAATTGATCACAGACAATAATAAACTATTTGTTCTAGAAGGGGAAGTTTTAAAATTAAAAGAAATTGAACCTGTTCATTTTACCGAAAAAACAGTAATCATTAGAGGACTTGCTGATGGGACTGAAATATTAGAAAGGATGCTGCCAGGAGCTTATGAAGGAATGACGGTGAAACGTTTTCAGAAATAAAACAGGGAAAAATCTTGACTGTAGAGATTAGGCATGCCTTGTCTCTACGGAAATAAAATTCAAAACATAATATGAAAAACTTTCTTTCTTTTTTTATAAAATATCCTGTTGCTGTAAATGTCATTATGCTTTCTGTGGCAATATTTGGCTACCTAGGTTTACAGGAAACCAAGTCATCGTTTTTTCCACTTGATGATTCCAAACTTATATTTATCAATATCGTTTATCCGGGAGCTTCACCAGCTGAGATTGAAGAAGGGGTGGTATTAAAAATCGAAGACAACCTTCGTGGATTGGTAAATATTGATCGAGTTACTTCTGCCTCTCAAGAAAATGCGGCAACCATTACTGTTGAAATTGAGGAAGGTGCCGACATTGATATTGTTTTGGCTAATGTAAAAAATGCGGTAGATCGAGTTCCTTCTTTCCCTGTTGACATGGAGCCACCAGTAATTTCCAAACAAGAAAATATTAATCCTGCGATCACTTTTACCGTCAGCGGTGATGGTGTACCTCTTAAAACGTTGAAAGATGTTGCTCGAAAAGTAGAGGATGATATTCGAGCCATTCCTGGAATTTCCCAAGTTGAATTAAGTGGGTTTCCTAATGAAGAAATTGAAATTGCGGTTCGTGAAAATGACTTACGTGCATTTAATCTAACCTTTGCAGAAGTAGCTGCTGCTGTCAGGAATTCTAATTTAATTACTACGGGGGGAAATATCAAAACGGAAACGGAGGAGTATTTGATTCGAGCAAATAATCGCTCGTACTTTGGGAGTGAATTAGATTTTATTATCGTAAAAGCAAGTCCATCAGGGCAAGTGGTGCGATTGAAAGATGTCGCAGAAGTTAGAGATAGATGGTCTGAAGTTCCTGATCGAATTAATTTTAATGGTAACTCAGCGGTACAACTGTCTGTGAGTACGACAAATAATGAAGACCTTCTTTATGCTACAGAAAAAATCAAAGAATACATTATTGGTTTTAATCAAAAGAACGATGTATTGAAGTTAAGTATCAGCAATGATTCATCGGTGGCATTAAATGCTCGTCAAAAATTATTGGTAGACAATGGGGTGATTGGGATTATTTTAGTATTGGTTTTTCTTTCGATTTTTCTAAAACCAAGTATTGCTTTTTGGGTAGCGATTGGATTGCCTTTTTCATTTTTAGGGTTGTTTATTTTTGCTCCAAGTTTTATGACGATCAATGTAATTTCTCTTTTCGGGATGATTATCGTGATTGGAATATTAGTAGATGATGGAATTGTAATTGCTGAAAATATTTATGATCAATATGAAAAAGGAAAGTCAAGAGTCCAAGCTGCGATCGATGGAACAATGCAAGTTTTCCCTCCGATTATTGCTGCCATTTTGACTACGATAATTGCCTTTTCTACTTTTATATTTTTACCAGAAAGGATTGGTTCTTTCTTTGGACAAATTGCCAAAGTAGTAGGAATTATTTTATTGATTTCCTTGGTTGAAGCCTTTTTGATTTTACCTGCTCACCTAGCTCATTCTCGAGCTTTGGATAAAAACTCTAAACCATTTATTTTAAATGTTTGGGCAGATAAAGGAATTTCATGGATCAGAGATAATTTATATGTTCCGGTACTTCGCTTTATTTTAAATTTTAAAGTTTTCGGTTTTGCTATTCCAGTTGCGCTACTTTTAATGACGCTTGGAGCGATGGAAGGAGGGATTATTCGATTTACTTTTTTCCCAAATATTGCTTCAGATAGAATTGCGATTAATCTAAAAATGCCGCAAGGGACAAGTGAAAAAATTACTGATTCGCTGATCACTATGATCGAAAACGAGGCATGGGAAGCAAACAAAGAATTAACCGAAAATCAAACGGGTAATCTTCCAGTAATTGAAAATTCAGTACGACGGATAGGACCTGGTTCTTCTAATGCTTCCTTAACTTTAAATCTTTTGCCAGGGGAAAAAAGAGACGTCCGATCTGCTGTGGTTTCTAATGCGATTAGAAAAAGAGTGGGACCAATTTACGATGCAGAAAGTGTCGTTTTTGGAGCAGGAAATCAGTTTGGAGGAAAGCCTGTTTCTGTTTCGTTGGTTGGAAGTAATATTGCTGAATTGAAGCAAGCTAAGCAAGATTTGAAAACAGCATTTCGAGAAAACCCAAGGTTAGCAGATGTTACAGATAATGATCCTGCCGGAATCAAAGAGATAAAAATTCAATTGAAAGAAAATGCTTACCTGCTTGGTTTAACACTTAATGGGGTGATGTCTCAAGTAAGGTCAGGATTTTTTGGAGCAGCGGTTCAGCGGTTTCAAAGAGGTCGAGATGAGATAAGAGTTTGGGTAAGATATGATGCTGACAATCGGAGTAGTATAACAGACTTAGATGAAATGCGGATTGTGACACCTACTGGAAATAGAGTTCCTTTAGCTGAAATTGCTAGCTATAAAATTGAACGTGGGGATGTTGTTATAAATCACTTAGATGGTCGTCGAGAAATTAGAGTGGAGGCAGATTTGAGTGATGCAAAAGATTCTGCTCCAGAAGTTTTAGCCGTGATAAGAAATTCTGTGATGCCAGAAATTATGGCAAAATATCCAACTGTAACGCCACTTTACGAAGGTCAGAATCGGGGATTTGCTAAGATTGGTGCAACCATGGCGAAGGTGTTACCTATCGTTTTAATTTTGATGTATGCGGTGATTGCTTTTGTTTTTAGATCGTATGGCCAACCACTATTACTTTTTATTTTGATTCCATTTTGTTTTGTAGGAGTGGCATGGGGACATTGGTTTCATGGACAAAGTATTAATGTATTATCTGGTTTAGGAATTGTTGCTCTTGTCGGAATTCTGGTTAACGATGGACTGGTCTTGATTGAAAAATTTAACCTCCTGCTAAAAGAAGGAATGCCTTATCGGAAGGCGATGGTTGAGGCAGGTCGTTCGCGTTTTCGAGCGATTTTCTTAACCTCACTTACTACTGTTGCAGGTCTAGCTCCATTGATTTTTGAAAAAAGTTTCTCTGCACAATTTTTAATTCCTATGGCTATTTCTGTTGCTTATGGGATTGCTTATGCGACCTTTATGACCTTGTTTTTACTACCACTTTTATTGGCCGTAAAAAATAGTTTTAAGGTTGGAATTCAATGGCTTTGGACAGGAAGAAAACCAGAACCAGAAGAAGTGGAAAGAGCTATTATAGAATTGAAATCAGAGGAACATTAATTTCTTATTTCAAGTCTTTTTAAAAATAAAAGTAACATTCCAAAAAGTGGAATTGAATAAAAAAACAATCAATCTTTTATGAAAAATATAATTTTAGCCATCATATTATTTCTTGGACTTAACTTGAATGCGCAAAATGTTTTGACGCTAGCGCAAGCCAAGACAATTACACTTAGCAATAATTTTGGAATTAAAATCGCAAAAAATAATGTGGTCATTTCCCAAAATCAAACGGATAAAAGTGTTAATGGTTATCTACCAACGGTCTCTGCCAATGCAGGATTAAATGGAAATTTTGGAGGATCAACTCAGACTTTTGGAAACGGAGGGGAGGCATCTACGGCGAATGCTTTTACTTGGGGAGGTAATGGTGCGGTGCAAGCTAATTATACCGTTTTTGATAAACGTCGAGATCTGACATTGGAACAATTGAAAGAAACTCTGAGCCTTTCTAATCTTCAATTAAAGCAAACTATCGAGCAAAATTTATTGCAAGTTTACAATGGATATTTCCAAGTGGCTCAATTATCTGAAAATGTAAATGCATTGTTAGAAGCGATCAGTATTTCACGAGAACGATTACGTCGGGCACAATACCAATTAGATTTTGGGCAGGGTAGTGGCTTGAATGTGTTGAATGCTGAGGTTGATATTCAGCGAGATAGTGTTAATTTATTGAACTCAAAAATGAATTTGGAAAATGCGAAACGAAATTTAAATGTTTCGATGGGAAGAAATACGAGTGAGGACTTTCAAGTAGAAATTGAAACAGGAATTGATGAAAGTCTTAACTTGGAATCATTAATTGAGCAATCAAAAAATGAGAATATTACCCTGCAAGTTAATCGTAAAAATCTAGCGGTGAATGAAATGAATTTGCAAATCATTGATGCTGAAAAAAAGCCAACAGTTTCTGCTGGTGCATCTTACTCATTTAATTATTCAGATAATCCAACAGGAGCATTTATCGACAAATCTAATTCTAGAGGACTTGCTGCGAATGTAGGTGTCAATTGGACCATTTATGATGGAAGTAGAGATATTAGAAAGCAAAATGCGGTGATTAATTTAACCAATCAAAAATTACAAATCGATGAATTCAAACAACAGCTGGAGCGAGATATAATAAATGCGTGGGCGAATTATCAAAATGCGATTTTCGTTTTACAAGTAGAAGAAAATGCGGTGGAAACTAATCGAGAAAATTTCGCAAGAACAGAGGAGCAAGTTAAAATCGGTCGACTGACTTCTATTGAATTTAGGCAAGCTCAGTTGAATTTATTGAATGCTCAGACGAGCCTTAATAATGCAAAATTTGATACGAAATTAAGAGAGATTCAACTATTGCAATTGGTGGGGAAATTAATTGATTAGGGATTTTAAAGTTGTCGAAATATTCTGAATATTCCTGATGTCTATTAGTGATTATTCTATTTAGTTTTATATGATAAGTGGTGTTAGCGTTTCAGATGCTAACACCGCTTTTCATTTATATAAAGGTCTATTGATTTACATTTAGAGGATCATCAGTTAATAGCAATGATAATAATATTTGAACAAAGAAAAAAACTAAGATTTTGATAGTTGGAGTCAATCGAATTAGTTAAGAATTGGTCTAAAAATTATTAAAATTAATTTTTTGATTCTTCTCAGTTTGCTGCGGAGTAGTTTACATATGCATATGTATTTACAATCACCTTGTTTTTTTTATTCGATTACTTACGATTAATCCGCCGCTCTTGCAGAAGAAGACATTACTAGAAGCTCCAACCTTTTCATTTCTCTAAGCATAGCATTTTTGTCCATTTGCATCCAAGCATAGATTTTAAGCATGCTCATACTCAACAAAAACATTATACTTCCAATTCCCCATTTGATTAATTCTTCTACAGACTCAACTTTAAAAAATTGAATACAGCTGAATATAAATAATCCTAAGAAGACCAAGGTCATAAGATTAGATATAATTAAAAACCACGCAT
>JBGCCY010000034.1:0-19725 GCA_045104975.1 Saprospiraceae bacterium | reverse complement strand
TAACAGCTAACAGCTAACAGCTAACCGTTCACCGTTAAATTTATGAGCATCCAATTCCCTTTCACTTCTAAATAACTTCCTTCAGGAAAAACTGCTTTAAAATTTTTATGATAAAAAACTTTTGTTCTTTCGACATCTTTTGGCTGGCTGGCTAAACGGTTAAACAATAAAATGCCATCGTCGTTCACCAATGATTTTAATTTTTCCAAAAAATCATTTTCCTCAAATTCCTCTGGCACTACATCGTCCAAAAAAACATCCATACAAATCAAATCAAATTTTTGTTCCGTTTGCATCACATAAGCAAAAGCATCTGCGCAAATCATTTGAATATTTGATTCAAGTTGCGGCAAGGTATATTTGGAAGCGAGATAGATGACTGATTCATCAATTTCGACTGCGGTATAGTTATATTTTTTTTCAAAATTCTTTTCCAACATCAATGGAATACTTCCCAAACCTAATCCTAAAACCAACACATTTTTAATTGGATACTGATCTAAATGTACTTTTTTAAAAGCATCAAAAAAATTATCATACAAATCTTCAAAGGAGTAAATCGCATTGGCTGTAGATAATTGATATCGACCTCGGCTAAGACTTACATATAAATGTGGGTTAATTTCACTCGGAGCACTTTCGACATGGAATTCGAAAAGGTAACTCAGTATTTTTTTCCAAAAAGGAGGTTGGATTGGTTTGATAATTTTTTTTTTAGAAGACCGCTTCGCTGACAGAGGACAGATCAGTCGCTGCACTCCTTGTCAGAGGACAGACTGACGAGAGTAATTTAGATTATAATCGAATCGTGTCAGTCTGTTTTCTGTCAGTAAGCGCAGCGCACGATCTGTCCTCTGTCAGCGAAGCGATCTCAATTAAGTTTCCCAACTTCGATTAACAGAAGTCAGTTCAAAAACTTTTTCTAATATCTTTCTCTCTACTTCGTCAAATTCAATTTTTCTACGAGCCATTACTTTTTCAGCCGTATCAAATGCTTTATCTGTTTTATAAGTTTTTAATCCTTGTGTTCCTCCCCAAGTGAAAGAAGGAATAAAATTACGAGGATAACCTGCTCCAAAAATATTGGAAGAAACACCCACCACAGTTCCGGTATTAAACATAGTGTTGATTCCCGATTTGCTGTGATCTCCCATAATTAAGCCGCAAAATTGTAAACCAGTCGGAACAAATCGCTCGCTTGGGTAATCCCATAATTTTATATTTGCATAGTTGTTTTTCAAATTAGAAGTATTCGTATCTGCTCCTAAATTGCACCATTCACCCAAAACAGAATTTCCCAAATATCCTTCATGACCTTTGTTGGAATAACCCATAAGAACTGAGTTGCCGACTTCGCCACCAATTTTGGAATGAGGACCAACAGTCGTTGGGCCATAAATCTTGGCACCCATTTTTACAGTTGAATGATCGCATAAAGCAAATGCACCTCGAATCATCGCACCTTCCATCACCGTTGCATTTTTTCCAATAAAAATAGGGCCAGTAGTTGCATTTAAAATGGCACATTCAACAGTTGCTCCTTCTTCAATGAAAATATTTTCTGAGGCAATTACTCGATTAGATGTAGAAATTGGCGCTGAAATTCTATTTTTTGTCAACAAATCAAAATCCTCTTGAATAGCTTTTCCATTGATACTGAAAATATCCCAGAGGTTATTTATTTTTAAGAAAGGAGTGTCCACTACATCAAATCCACCTAGTTCTTCAATCTCTTCGTTATTAATTAAATGCTCAAATTGGTGTTCATCCAAACGAGTTGCAATCAATTCTCCATCTTTAAGCAAAGCTTCATTGGGTGATAATTCTTGAATCAATTGAACCAATTCTGGAGAAGGCAAAACAGATCCATTAATGACAATATTATCCTCTTCAATATGAATAGGAAACTTGTCTACCAAATAGTCTTGAGTAATGTGGGAAATATTATCTACGCGAAGGTGCTGTTGCCATTTTTCTTTGATGGTCAAAATTCCAACACGTAATTCACCCACAGGGCGAGTAAATGTTAGAGGCAATATGCGCTTACGTACATCGTCGTCAAAAAGTATGATATTCGGCATAGCAGTTTATGTGTGGTTTTTTTTTGTAAAAATATTCTTTTCGCCCACGTTTTTAGAAGATAATCACAAATAATTTTCTCTTCTGTAAAGTTTTATTTTGCGATGCCGCAGCTGGACTCTCCTGAGTCCAGTATTTTTGACTGGACTCGGGAGAGTCCAACTACGATATAGAGCAAAAAAAAAGTCCTGAACAATGTTCAAGACTTTTTTTCAAGTAAGAAAAATAAGAAGTGGAAATTACTCCGCTGCGTTTTCTTCTGATTCTTGTTCAGTTGGATTTGCTTCAGCAAACTTTGCGAATTTCTTATTAAATTTATCAATTCGACCAGCTGTATCTACAAACTGCATTTTTCCAGTAAAGAATGGGTGAGAAGCTGCGCTAATCTCCATCTTGATAAGTGGGTAAGTTGCACCTTCAAATTCTACAGTTTCTGATGTGTCTGCACAAGATTGAGTGATAAATTCTACATCATTAGAGATGTCTCTAAACACCACTTTTCTATAATTCTTTGGATGAGTATCTTTTTTCATTGTAATATCTTTTTTTCAAAATTGGAGTGCAAAGATAAGTTTATTAATGTTGAATTAAAAATGAATAAGGGTTATTTTTTCAAAAATATATGTAAAAATCAGCTTTTTTTTTCCATGATTTTGAAAAACACCACATTTGCTTAATTTTAAGCTTCAAAAAATTAAGTTTTCATGCAAAAATTAGTGCTCAAATTCGGATTATTAGCAACAGCATTATTGCTTTTAGTCAAAGTTAGCCAATATTCGATATTGACTCATAACCTGAGTAATGAAATCTGGATTGGCGTTTTTGCATTATTATTTTTGGGTTTTGGAGTGATGATTAGTCAAATCTATTTTAGGCAAAAACAACAACCTCTTGTATCTGAAGATTCTAAAAATGAACCTCCTCAACTTAATCTTAAAAAAATAGAAGAACTCAATATTAGCAAAAGAGAGTATGAAGTTTTAGGACTCATTGATAAAGGTTTTTCTAATCAAGAAATTGCTTCTCAATTATTCATTTCTGAGAGTACTGTAAAAACTCACGTGTCCAATCTTTTATCAAAACTCGATGCGAAACGCCGAACACAAGCGATTAATATTGCAAAAGAATTGCGGATTATATAAAAAAGGGTATTGAGATTTAGGTACTGAGAGAGCAATAGAGTCAAACTGTCATACTGTGTTTAAACTACCTCTAAAATTTCAATTGTGTAAAAATCCCAATATTCAAATTTTTTAATTTCATTTCCAATTAGTGACTCCTACTTTAGTCGTAATTCCTTGATTTTCAATTAATTGGTACTTTAGTATGAGAGAAAAGATTGCCAAATCTCTTTCTTTTGAGGTATTCTTTTATCAAAAAAAATATCATGAAAAAAATTATCCTTCGCTACGGCATTTATTCATCACTCACATTAGTTGTTCTGTTTGGATTAACTTTTTTATTTGGGAAAAATTTAGATTTTGGAGCTTCAGAAAAATTAGGGTATGCCTCCATTTTAATCGGGATGATCTTTGTCTATTTGGGAATTCGAGAATATCGAGAAAAGATAGGGATGGGGAAAATCTCCTTCTGGAAGGCAGTAAAAGTGGGACTTTTGATCGTATCGATTCCTTCCATAGTTTTTGGGTTGATAGATGTAATATATGTGACTTTTATCGATCCCGATTTTATAGAAAATTTTTATAATCATAGTCTTGCTGAATTGAAAACAAGTTTACCTGCGGCTGAATATGAAATCAAAGCTGCTGAAATGGAATCTCAACGAGCGATGTTTTCAAATGTCTTTTTCCAATTTATAGTAATGGGATTGACGGTATTTTTGATTGGAATAGTTGCTTCGTTTGTTTCTTCTTTTATTTTAAAAACGGAAGATTGAGCAGTAGGCAATTTTCAGTAGGCAGTAGGCAGTTCGCAATCGGCAACTACTTACTGCCTACTGAAAAACTGTTCAGTCATTTGGAAAAAAAGCATCCTCAAAATGCTTAATCGTAAAACTCTGCTCATTTTTATAAATAATTGAAATAATGTCAAAACGAATTTCCCAATCATGTTCAATTTTTCGCATATAAGCAGCTCCAGCAGAAGCAAGTAAATCTTCTTTTTTTTGATCGACAGCAAGTTCCGGTTCCCCGTAATGATTATTATTTCGAGTTTTTACTTCTACAAAAACCAAAATAGCTCCATCCTTAGCAATAATATCTACTTCCGCTCGGCGATGTCGCCAATTGATTTCTAAAATTTGATATCCTTTTTTTTCTAAAAAAGAAACAGCGAGTTGTTCTCCACGTTTCCCAAGTATGTTATTCCAAGCCATGCCCTTGTCCCTTAAAAGAGGAACGTTTTTGTGAAATATTTGGAAGTTTTTGAAATTTTCCTTTGAAAGAATATTAACGATTTTGCTTCCTGTGTCGAGTCGAATATCGGAAAATATCTTTATTTTCGCCGCAAATAAAGAATATTTATTCAAAAAGATAAACCTGTCTGTTCGTCAGTCAAGCTTGAAATCTCTCTTTTTACCTATTAAAAAAATCACTACAAAAGGTTAACTATTTATCCTTTAATCATTAACTATTAAAAACGATGTCAAAAAAAATAAACCCAACTCAGACCGATGCTTGGAAAAAATTGAAAAAGCATCATCAAGAAATGAAGCGTGTACAGATGAAAGATTTGTTTGCGAATGATGCACGTCGATTTCAAAAATTCTCTTTGACTTTTGAAGAGATGTTGGTAGATTTTTCCAAAAATAGAATGACCAAAGAAACTGTAAAACTATTGTTACAATTAGCTAAAGAGACCAATCTCAAAGCTGAAATCAAAGCAATGTTTGCAGGGGAGGAAATAAATGAAACAGAAGGCCGAGCAGTTTTACACACCGCGTTGAGGAATCGTTCGAAAAAAGCGATCAAAGTGGATGGCAAAAATGTGATGCCTCAAGTGAATGCTGTTTTGGAGCAAATGAAAGTTTTTTCCAATAAAGTTATTGCTGGGAAATGGAAAGGTTATACTCGAAAGAGAATTACGGATATCGTAAATATCGGAATTGGTGGAAGTGACTTAGGTCCGGTGATGGTGTCTGAAGCCTTGAAACCATATTGGAAAAAAGGAATGAATGTTCATTTTGTTTCAAATGTGGATGGAACGCATATTTCGGAGACGTTGAAAGATTTATCGCCGGAAACAACCCTTTTTATTATTGCTTCTAAAACTTTTACGACGCAAGAAACGATGACTAATGCTCGGTCTGCTCGTAACTGGTTTTTGAAAAAGGCGAAGAAGAATGAGTTTGTAAAAAAACATTTCATAGCAGTATCAACCAATCAAGAAGGAGTAGAGGATTTCGGAATTGCAGGTGAAAATATGTTTGGATTTTGGGATTGGGTCGGTGGTAGATATTCGTTGACTTCGGCGATTGGATTGTCAGTTGCTTGCACGATTGGTTTTGAAAATTTTGAAGAACTATTGGATGGTTTTCATGCAATGGATCAGCATTTTGAGAAAACTCCTTTCGAAAAAAATGTTCCTGTTTTGTTGGCGTTGATTGGTATTTGGTACAATAATTTTTTTGGAGCTGAGACAGAAGCGATTTTACCTTACGATCAATATTTGCATCGATTTGCAGCATATTTTCAACAAGGAAATATGGAAAGCAATGGAAAGTTTGTAGATCGGAATGGCAAAAAAGTGAACTACCAAACTGGCCCAGTTGTTTGGGGTGAACCTGGAACAAATGGTCAACATGCTTTCTACCAATTGATTCATCAAGGCACGAAATTAATTCCTTGTGATTTCATTGCACCTGCTAATTCACACAACCAAATTGGTGATCATCACGTAAAATTATTATCCAATTTCTTCGCTCAAACGGAAGCGTTGATGAATGGAAAAACGAAAGCTGAAGCGACCGACGATTTAAAAGCAGCAGGAAAAACGAATGAAGAAATTGCGAAACTTTTACCGTTCAAAATTTTTGAAGGTAACCGTCCAACGAATTCTTTTTTACTAAAAAAAATAACGCCACGTGCTCTCGGAAGTTTGATTGCGATGTACGAACATAAGATTTTTGCGCAAGGAATTATTTGGAATATTTATAGTTTCGATCAATGGGGCGTAGAACTTGGGAAGCAATTAGCAAAGAAAATATTACCTGAATTAGAAGATGAAAAAATGGTAAAATCTCATGATTCATCTACTAATGGTTTGATTAATAATTATAAAAAAATGAGAAGTGAATAGTGATGAATCAGGAACGGTAAGTGATGAGTTTCTTACTCGTAAAAACGTATCATTTTTCACTCCTAACTACTCACTAAAATATAATCTTTCATGAAAAAAGTTTTTCCAATAAAAGGAGCAATTCAAAATTATGCTTGGGGCGGAAAAGAATTCATTCCTAAGTTAATGAGTTTGCAAAATGCTGATAGTCAGCCATTTGCGGAAGTTTGGTTGGGAGCGCATCAGCGAGGACCTGCACAAATGAATATGGATGGGAGAGAAGTTTCATTAAAAGATTTTTTGGAAAAAAATCCTGAAGCACTAGGTGAAAAAGTGATTAATCAGTTTGGAAAAAGACTACCTTATTTGTTCAAAGTCTTGGATGTAAATAAGATGCTTTCCATTCAAACTCACCCAACCAAAAAGGCTGCAGAAATTGGTTTTGCTAGAGAAGAAAAAGCAGGCATCTCAGTTACCGCATTTAATCGAAATTACAAAGATGATAACCATAAACCAGAAGTGATGGTGGCGATGACTGAGTTTTGGTTGTTGCATGGATTCAAATCTTTGGAAGTGATTGAGGAAGTTTTAACGTCGGTTCCTGAGTTTAAAATGTTGTTGGAATACTACCAACGGATTTTGCAAAAAGAAGTGGATAATAAACTTTTTCACTTTTATAAAAATTTGATGGAGATGTCGCAACGGACGGTGGATGACATTTTGCAACCACTTGCAGAGCGATTGAGTTTAGATTTTGTAGTAAAAAAACTACCTAAGAATAGTCCAGATTATTGGGCAGCATTGGCATTTCGAGATAACATGTTGGAAGGTGGTCATTTTGATCGAGGCGTTTTTTCTATTTACATTTTCAACTTAGTTTGTTTGCAGCAGGGAGAAGGTATATTTCAAGATGCAGGGATTCCACATGCCTATCTTGAAGGAGTGAATATGGAATTGATGGCTAACTCAGATAATGTTTTTCGAGGTGGTTTGACCGTCAAGCATGTGGATGTAAATGAATTGTTAGAACACGTAATTTTTGAACCGGTGATTCCAAATGTTTTGACTGGAACTCAAATTGATCAAGGAGTAAGGGTGTACCAAACCCCAGCACCTGACTTTGAATTGACTCAAATCCTTTTGAAAGATTCCGAAAAGTATTATTGTGAAAATGCATTGACTCCAGAAACGCTAATTGTGATGAAAGGCGAAGTGATTGTTCAGAGTGGAAAAGATAAATTTCGATTGGAAAGGGGAGGGACGTTTTTTGCAACGAGTGGTGCTGAATATACTTTAGTGAGTAAAGGAATGAGTGAAGTTTTTAAAGCTGCGGTGCCGTAGAATCTTTCGATTGCCGGTGACTATGCTGTAGATAAATAGTAGTATCATTATGGAGGCATCGTCAGCGCAGCAGCCGTCAACCGTCTATCGTCAACCGTTTTTTATTCAAAAAACAGTCACAAATTACCATCTTTCAATCGTAAACAGTATTAAAATTTTTCTTAATTTTACCGAATGGCTTATCAAACGAATTCAGGAAATTTTTTCGATTATTTGACGCAGTTATTAATCGAAAATAAAGTGAGCGAAACGATTCAAATCCTTTCGGATGCTTCGTCGTCTGATCCTACTTTGAATGGAGATTTAAAATTTTTGAAACTCCGGGCAAATAAAAAATTAATGGTTCCCGCAGGCGGTGTTGGAGGTCCTCCAAAAACACAAATTCAAGATGTCATTAAGTTAATCAAAGAATTAAAAAGTGCGCACTATCGAAGAGAGGTAAAAGTAAATACATTGACAGAGCCTTCTAAAAAGGCGATGAAACAAATAAGAAAAAACAATCCATCTAGCGATACTTCTTCCAAAAAGAAACGATCTATTTGGCCTTGGATCTTTTTTTTATTATTGTTGGGTGGATGCGCTGCTGGATATTATTTTAAAGACCAAATTTTGCAAAGCGAATTGGTGAAAGAATATATTCCAGAAGGATTTTTATCAAGTAATGATGCTTCGGAAATAAATAAAGCAAGTGCTGTTGTTCCAAAAATAGAAAAAAAACAACCTAAGAAGGAAACTACGGCATCGTCTACTCCTTCTTCATCTTCAACTTTGCCATCGTCTTCTTCGTCTTCTTCATCTTTGATACCAGTCAAACCTTCTTCTTCTAATAAAAAAGTAATTAAACCTTCTTCCACGAGCAATGGAAGATATTTTATTCAAATTGCTAGTTACTCCGAACTCAAGCAAGCAAAAGACAAACGAAAACGAGTAGAAATGAGTTTTGATCGAGCAATTATTTTGCAAAAAGATTTAGGTGGAAAACCAAATTATAAAATTGTTATTCCAGGTTTTGAAACTAGAGAAAATGCCGAAGATTTTCAAGATGATCGAAAGGTCGATAGGTTATACATCGGTGCTTTTATCCAACCTTTTAGAAGTGGTTGTGGTAAGTTAACTAAGCTAGAAGAAAATGTTTATGTTTGTAAATAGTTAAGCTGGTTGATCTTTTTTTGATGAATCAGGTAAACAAAATCTTACACTTTTTTGTGCTTTTAAACTCCCTGATGAAAAATGAATATGGAACAACTAAAATTTCCCATTGGTAAATTTAAGACACCTCAATCTTATTCTCCTCAAGATATTTCTAATTGGATTTCCATTATCGAAAATACTCCCGCACAAATCGAAACAGCTGTTGAAGGGTTGACTGAAGAGCAATTAAATACACCTTATCGGCCTGGAGGTTGGACGGTTCGTCAGGTGGTGCATCATTTGCCTGATAGTCATATGAATAGTTATATTCGATTCAAATGGACTTTGACGGAAGACTCGCCAATTATCAAAGCTTATGATGAAAGTTTGTGGGGAGAATTGGAAGATGGAAAAAATGCACCCATTGAATTGAGTGTTCAATTATTAAAAAGTTTACACGCACGGTGGGTGGTGATGTTGAAAAACTTAAGCGAAGCAGATTTAGAAAAATGCTTCACTCATCCTGAATCTGGAAATTTAATTTCTCTAAAAGAAATGGTTGCCTTGTATGCTTGGCACAGTCAGCATCATTTGGCACATATTCAGTTGGCAGTTTCCAGTTAGCTACTGCCTACTGGAAAATGATTACTGAAAAACTGCTAGGCTTTCCCTCTCCTTTGTCTTCGCAATTTTCTTCTCTTCATATCACTTGCCGCTTTAAAAAGATTATCATTTATTTTTTGGACTGGTTTGGTTAACGTACCGTCTCCTTTATAGTAATAATTGATGGTGTAAGGAAAAGGACGAAGCGGTTGTAAGTCTTCATGAGTTCTAATGACAAATGCTTTTTTGCCTCCGATGCCAGCGACTTTTACAGGCTGCCCATTTTTTTCTACTGTTAATTCTTCTTGATAGACAAACCCAAATTCCGCATAAAATTTTTGCTTTTCGGAAAAAGGTAAAGAAGTAATGTTATTCAAATTTGCATCAAAAAGGTTGCCGTTCAGATTTCCATTCTTGACCTCCACACTCTTGTCGGAATAGTAATAATAGACAGGACAAAAAGTGAAATTTTTATCAAAAGATTTTAAAATGTCAGAATGAAATTGAGCCATTTCTGCACTTTCTTTTTTGGCTAAATCACTTCTTCCCATTTTCTTTAGTTTGGCAATTTTAGCTTCATTGGTAGGAAGTCGAATGAGCATCACGCCCGATTGCATATTATTTAATTGATCGGTGGCGGTGTCTTTTCGGAGGTTGACACTTTTGCAATTAGAAAAAATAGTTAGAATAAAAATGGCTAGAATAATTCTGAAAGTCATATTTGAGTTTTTTTAAGGGATTAGGAATTAAATAAGCTACTCAGATGATGAGGTTATTTTTTTTTTTGAGAAAATTAAAAAATTATTGCACACCCTGCGGTATGGACTTATTTTTTTATGAAATCAAAATTAAAAAGAATTCATCAGATGGGTAGGTTATTTATTTCCTAACCCCTAACTAACGTGCTTTAAATTTTTTTTGTAAATGTTCAAAATAATATTCAGAAGTCAGTACCAATTGGGGAGGAAAAGTCAGTTTTTTGAATTAAATTATTTTGTAGGCATTAGGAGAAAAGCTTCCAAAGTAAGCATGAAAAAGGTTATTTCTTTCTGAAGTATAGGTTATCGGCTCAATGTCTATGATCCCCATTAGTGGTTTTATATTGATGAAAGAATAGCCTGACCAATTTGACTCAACTGATTTTTTTATTTTTACTAAGTCTTCTGCGGTGTCATCAGTACCCTCGGAAAAAATGATCGGATGGTAAAGTTTGAATTTTGGTTTCCCTCCAATATTGAATTTTTCAATAACAACGTCCGTCTCGAAAACGGTATATATTTTTTCAAGATTAGAAATCCAAATGTGAAATTCTTTAACCAAGAAAATGTGTTCGATTTCCCTTCTTGAAAGGAGAATTTTTAGCTGAAAACTTGGATGAAAAGTTACGGTATTAGACACTACTTCCAAACCAATCTCTTCACTAATTCTTTCAATTTTGTCGTTGTACTCTTTTGAAATTACGATTGAAAACTGGTCTTCAAGAATCTTATTGATGACTTCTTTTTTTTGCTTTTTTACCTCCTCAGAATCGTTTTCTAGGGAATAATATTGAGTTACCTTATTCGAAGTTCTAAGATGATGTTTTTCATATAGATAGAATATTAAAAAACTAAAGTATGATAATAAATTTCATGCACAAATTATGATGGTATATTTTCATCTTGTTTTCTCAACCATTCGTCTGTAAAAACTTTACATTATAAGTCACAAAGACTAATTTGCAAACGTTTTTCGTTCTGAAATGAGGTTTTTACCACATTTACCAAGAATTTTTTTTAATAAAATATTTTATGAAAAAACTTTTTCAAACTACCTTTCTTTTTGCGATTCTGATCTCATTTGCAAGTTGTTTTGATGTAACAGAGGAAGTAAAAATGAATGCAGATGGTTCGGGCGAATTACGATTAAATATTGATTTGAGTCAGAGTAAAGGTAACCTTGCAGGTTACATGGAGGCAGGCGAAATCAATGGCGTGGAAATTCCTACAAAAGCTGAAATAAAATCTGAGATCAAAAAACTCAAAAAGGCATTATCCAAAATAAAAGGCATTTCAAAAGTAAAAGCCAAGAGTGATTTTGATGAGTTTGTATTCGAAGTAACAGCGAATTTCACCAATATGAAAGCCTTGAATAAGGCGATCAACGCTTCCGTTAAAACATTTAATCAAACACCGTTTCCGCTTCCACGATTTAAGCATTTTTCATTTAAAGAAAATAAGTTCTCTCGACTTTTTAATTATACTGATGAGCGATTTACGCAAGAAGAATTTGATGGGATGATGAGTGTCGTACGATATTTGATGGAATCAGCTAAGGTGGTGAGTATTTATCGTTTTGAAGAACCCGTAAAAAATGTTTCGAATTCAAAAGCTCAAATCTCTCCTTCTAAAAAAGCAGTTATGCTCGAAGGAAATATTGCAGAATTTGCCACAGGGAAAAAGACTTTAGAAAACCATATTTCATTTTAAATAAATAAAATCACCCTCAACCATGGAAGCAACAACTAGAAATTATTTTTTTTACCATAAACTATTAAAAACCAATTCGATGAAATTTTTTAGAAAAACTGCGCTACTATTTTTACTCGTTGTCGCAGCAATGAGTGTTCAAGCTCAAAATTTAAAACAGTACATTCCAAGTGATGCGACATTTGTAGTAAGTATGGATTTAGCTAATTTGGATAACAAAGTTAGCTTTGACAAACTAAAGGAATTTGACTTCTACAAAGAAGGGATGAAAGAATTCGACAAAGAAATGTCTGGAGAAAAAAAGGAACTCGCAGAAGCATTAAAAAATCCAGCTGCTTATGGAATTGATGTGATGAGTGAGACTTATATGTTTGGAAATATCTCTAAAGAATCTTCTTTCTTTGGATTCGCATTTAATATTTCTGACAGCAAGAAATTTTCGAAATTCTTTAAAGATAATGTTTTACCAGAAGCAAAAGGTGCAGTGATGGGCATGATGGGGAAATTCCAAACGATGACTGAAGATGGAGCTACTTTCGCATGGAATGATAAAGTAGGAATCCTTGTAGGTGGAGAACCAAATGCTGGAACTGACAAATCTGTAGTAGATGGTTTTGTCAAAAAGGTATTAAATGGAACGCCGAAAAACTCTATCATGAGTGATGTGCGATTCAACAAAGCTACCAAAGGTAGAAAGAGTGATATACGCATGTGGATGGATTACAATTGGGTGATGGATATGCAAATGGGCGCTAACGAAATGGCAGGCGTTCCTGGCATGGAAGCAATGATGTCTACAATGAAAGAATTGTACAAGGATACTGACTACTTGATGGAAATGAACTTTAATGACGGAGAAGTGGTGATGGATTCTAAAATGTACATGAATAAAAAAGCAACAGATTTGTTTGCTAAAATGACGGAAGGAGATTTGAATAAAAACTTCTTCAAGTATTTGCCAAAAAACAATTTGATGGGCTATTTTTCTTTAGCGATGAAAACAGAAAACTTTGCAGATGGAATGTTCCAAATGTTTGATCCAATGATTAAAGAAATGGGAATGACAAGAGAAGCAATGGAAGGAATGGCATTAGGTGCGGTGAATTCTATGGGCTTGGAAATGGATGCAAAAGGATTGTACGAAATCATTAAAGGAGATATGGTTTTTGCGGTGACTGGTATGAGAGAGTTTACGATTAAGAAAACTCAATATGATGATGACTTCAATAAAGTGGAAGTGGAAGCACAACAAATGTTGCCAGAAGTATTAGCGATGATGTCTTATGGAAGAGAAGCAGACTTGAAAAAAATCATTCAAATGGGAGTTGATGCGGGAGCATTGACTAAGGTTGGAAACGCATTTAAAGTAGCCGTTCCAATGGATGATCTTCCAATGGATATGTTTCTTTCAATGAAGGATGGAATTTTATTTATTACCAATAATACAGATTTGGCAACAGGTAAATTGAAAGATGGATATTCCAAGTCAGATCGAATGACTAAGGATCAACAGAAGTTGATGAAAGAAAGTGGGGGAGCATTTTTCTGGGATATTCCTACCTCTTTGAATGCGGCTTCAGAGTTTGCAAAAGAAGAAGGAATGAACGATAAAATGGCTGAAAAAATGCTTAATGTCAGTAAGCAAAGCTTTGAAAGTATGGTGATGAGAACTGATAAAAATATCAAAGGAAGTTACAATTCTGAGTTCAAACTTAACTTTGCTAATAAAAAAATGAATGCAATGGAGCAATTATTTAATTACTTCAATGAAATGTACATGACAGCGATGAATAGTGGAGGAATGTAATTTTTCATTTTTTGAAAAATATAAAAAAGGTTGAGTGGGTTTCCATTCAACCTTTTTTTTATGCTCTTTGAATTTCCAACGCTTAGCGAAGCGTTGAGTGTTGGAAATTCCCGAGGGAGATTCGTTTTCTGCTCAAATCCTTCAACGACTTCCTCTTTTTTCTATAAAACTATTTTTCTCTCGTTCCTTATTTTAGAATACTATTGGTAATTTTGCTTCCCATTTATTAAATATTTTTCCCAAAAATGTAGATTAGCTGACTTTATTAAGACGCAGAATTAAAGAGTAAAGCGTTCTTAATTTTATAAAATCTTTCTTAAGCAAATTTATACTTGACTTAAAACACGAGATTTGCCTAAGTATCTATAAAATAAAACAAACATGCTAAAAATAGGAGTGTTGGGTGTTGGTCATTTAGGAAAAATTCATGTAAAATGTATCCAACAAACTGATTGTTTTGAATTGATTGGTTTTTTTGATCCAAATGATAAAAATGCCGCACAAGTATCTGAAAGTCAAGGGGTTAAGCGATTTGATCAAGTAGAAGAATTACTTGCATTAGTTGATGTGGTTGACATTGTAACACCTACTATTACGCATTTTGAACTAGCCTTACAAGCCATTCAGCATGGCAAACACGTTTTTATAGAAAAGCCCTTATGTAATACAGTTGAAGAAGCTGAGACACTTTTAACAGCTTGTCGAAAACATGGTGTCAAAGTACAAGTTGGGCATGTCGAAAGATTTAATCCTGCCTTATTAGCTTTAGAAGATACCAAGTTGTCTCCAATGTTCATTGAAGCGCATCGGTTGGCAGTATTTAATCCAAGAGGAACAGACGTGTCAGTGATTTTGGATTTGATGATTCATGATTTGGATATTGTGTTGAGTTTGGTAGATTCAGAAGTAAAAGGCGTTCACGCAAGTGGTGTAAGTGTAGTAAGTGATTCACCTGATATTGCGAATGTGCGTTTGGAGTTTGAAAATGGTTGTGTGGCGAATTTGACAGCAAGCAGAATTTCCATGAAGCAAATGCGGAAGGTGAGGTTGTTTCAACCAGATGCATATATTAGTTTAGATTTTTTGGAGAAAAATACACAGGTCATTCGCCTGTACGATGAGGGTTCACCTGATCTTCCAAAGGACGCTAATTTGATGGAATTACAAACCGCCAAAGGCAAAAAACATATTCACATTGATATGCCTCACACGGAACCAGTCAATGCGATTCAATTAGAATTAGAAACATTTGCAGAAAGTATTTTGCAAAATAAAAAACCAAAAGTCAGTATTGATGATGGTTATAGAGCATTAAAAATGGCGCATGAAATTATTAAAACTATTGAAAAAAACAGTGGGAGATAATTTTTTATCAACTACTAAAAAAAGAAAGATTATGAAAAAAATAGAGCTGTACTTATTTGTAATTGTATTGTTTTTTATGGGAAGTTGTGATATAGATAAGGAACCGATTCCTGCTTATGTTCACATCAAACCTTTCACTATAAATACAGATACTAACCAAGGAACCATGGAACATCAGATTAGAGATGTCTGGGTAAGTGATGCTGGAACGGGAGATTTTTTGGGAGTATATCAATTGCCTGCCACGCTTCCGATTGTTGCTGAAGGAAATACGAAATTAATTATTGCACCTGGAATTTTGGAAAATGGAATTGGAGCGACCCCTAATATTTATTCATTGATGACCTCGTACGACATAGAAATTGATTTATCTCCAAATGTAATAGATACGATCCAACCGACCACACGATATGATTCAAGAGTGGAGTTCCGTTATAAAGAAAATTTTGAAACTAGTAATACCTTGAATGAGATAATTGATACTACCATTATGGTTGAAATGGAATCTTTTCAAGGTCCATTAGCATTTGAAGGAACTTCTGTTGGATTTACTTTGGATGAAGATAATCCTAAAATGGAAGTAGCGACTTCAACTTTTATAGAATTACCAACCAAAGGAGATTTAACCGTCATGGAAATGCATTATAAAAATGATGGAATTCTACAAATTGCATTATTGGGATATGAGGATACTAATGCCACTCCAGTTTTAACGTACTTTTTAGCCCTCAATCCTCAATCTGATTGGAATAAAGTCTATATCAATTTGACTAACCAATTAGTAAGTTATGGTAGTCGATTTAAGCATTTTAGAGTTCTTTTAGGCGCGCAAATTCCCGTTGGAGAAACGACTTCGACCTATCTAATCGATAATATTAAGGTGTTGGAATTTCCTGATGATTAGAACTCAAAAGTACTAATCAGGTCGAATAGTAAATGATTAATTCTGTCTATAAACTTAGATTAGAACTACAAAAACGACAATAATTTTTTGATTAAGAAATGAAGCAACAGCGACGTTTAGACATGTTTTTTTATGGGCTTGCCGACTTTTTGACGGCAATGCTAGCGTGGGCGTGCTTTTATATTTATAGAAAAAAAGTAGAGGGTGCAGTTGTAGATACCACGATTTTCCAAGATGAAAATTTTTGGTTAGGTATCATTATCATTCCTATTTGTTGGGTACTATTTTATTCGATTTTTGATCAGTATAATGATGTCTATCGGATGTCTCGATTGGCCACATTTACCAGGACATTTTTCTTAGCATTTTTTGGTGTTTTGTTTTTGTTTTTCACCTTGATCTTAGATGACTTTGTGAAAGACTATAAAACTTATTATAATTCATTTTTTACCTTATTATTTCTGCATTTCGGATTTACAGTTTTTCTCCGAATGATTTTATTGACTAGGGCGAGCCGTAAATTAAAAAGTGGTCTCGTCACTTATCGAACGCTAGTCATTGGAGGAAATCAAAATGCGCTCGAACTTTATGATGAAATTACTTCAAGAGAAAAAGGCTTAGGAAATAATTTTATCGGTTTCATTGATAGTAATGGGAAAAGCAAAAATGAACTCTCTGCACACCTCCCCAAATTAGGAAAAATAAAAGACCTGCGAAATGTACTCAACGATAGCGAAATAGAAGAAGTCATCATCGCTATTGAAACGTCAGAACATAATCGAGTCAAAGAAATTCTTGATGTGCTCTATGATTTTTCTGAAAAAATACTGGTGAAAATCATTCCTGACATGTACGACATTATGCTCGGAACCGTCAAGATGAATCACGTTTACGGAGCGGTTCTCATTGAAATCAAACAATACTTGATGCCTCGTTGGCAGTTTTTTATCAAAAGAATTATTGATGTATTAGTGAGTTTGGTAGCGATGATAATTTTATTGCCAGTTATTATTTATGTAGTGATTAGAGTTCGACTTTCTTCCAGCGGGCCTATTATGTTTTTGCAAGAACGAATAGGAATCAATGGAAAACCTTTCTTCATTTATAAATTCCGTTCGATGCGAGTTGATGCTGAGTCTGAAGGACCACAACTTTCTCATGACCATGATAATCGAGTCACTCCTTGGGGGAAAGTTATGAGAAAATGGAGACTGGATGAAATCCCTCAATTTTGGAATGTTCTCATCGGAGACATGTCGCTCGTTGGCCCAAGACCTGAACGACAACATTATATAGACTTGATTATGAAAGAGGCGCCACACTATCGTCACTTACTCAAAGTGCGTCCTGGGATCACCTCGTGGGGACAAGTAAAATATGGTTATGCTTCTAACGTCAAAGAAATGTTACAAAGATTAAAATTCGACATTCTTTACATCGAAAATATGTCCCTTGCCCTAGACTTTAAAATCCTCTTTTACACAGGTCTTGTCCTTCTCCAAGGAAAAGGGAAATAATTTTTTTAAGGGTTAATGTATTATGATGAACAGTTAATGTCGATAGCGATATTGATGGTGATTTAATTTTTCGTACAAAAATAATTACCCGTAAATTCACAACCAACATCGTCAAAAATTAACCGTTCACCATTAATCATTAACCGTTAAAAAAATGGCTTACAAACATTTAAAACTTTGGTTTGATGAAGAGTTAGCAAAAATGTTAGCTGGCAAAATTCATCCGCTCCATTCTGGTTTTAACAAAAAACAATTTATTCAAAAAGTAAAAAAAGGGGGCACTTCACTTGAACTCAAAGATCGGGTAGAGTTGATGGCCGATCTTTTACAACAATATATTTCCAAAGATTTCGAAGACAGCTGGAAAATCCTAGAACAAATTTTAGGAGAAGAAAATGAAAAAGAAACGGGGATGTTTACCGAAGGATATTGGATTATGCCGATTGCCAAATTTGTAGAAAAATATGGTTTGGAAAACTTCGAAACTTCGATGAAAGCCATTGAAGAAATCACTAAACGAAATACAGGTGAATATACGATCCGACCATTTATCGAAAAAAAACCAAAGCGAACGATGAAAAAAATGCTTAGTTGGTCAAAGCATAAAAATAAACATATTCGAAGATTAGCCTCAGAAGGCTGTCGTCCTAAATTACCATGGGCTTCAAAATTGCAAATTTTTATAAATGATCCAAGTCCGATTTTACCTATTCTGGAAAATTTGAAAGATGATACTTCTAAGTATGTCCAAAAATCAGTTGCCAATAATATGAATGATATTTTAAAAAATAACTATCCGATTGCAATTGATATTTTGAAAAAATGGGCTGATCAAAATCCCACTTCTTCTCAGAAATGGATCATCAAACATGCTTTAAGAAATCAAATAAAGCAAAAAAATCCAGAGGCTTTAGAAATTATTACACAATTAACTAAGCCTTAATTTTAATTAAAGAAGGTTAAAATAAGTATTTTTTTTAATGTCTTAAATTGTTGATAACCAGGAGTTTCTTGCTTAAGTTGATATTTATTTTTTTATATAAGGAGCCATAATGGAGTATTGTTTGAAAGGTAATACATTAACTTTCCGCTTATATTTGTTTTGTAATTAATACAGAATTAACCAAATGTTTAACATCCCCAAAAAGCTGAAACGTCTAAGATTAATTTGATTTTTTACCAACACCCTTCCTTAGACAACACTCAGTTGGAGACTCCTATTTATCTACCCCAAATGTAGGAGTTTCCTTTTTTTCCAAATGAAATAGACATGTAAAAACCTAAATAAAAGAAAGAGCGTGTGTTAGTTACATTCAGAGTCTTTGCCATCAGATTAATATTTGGCAAAGGCTTTTTTTTGTTACTTTTGCAAAAGTTTTAAAAACCTTTTAAAGTTATAAATCACAAAAATTAAATATGTTTTTACTTTTCGTCTTTGCAAGTATTTCAATTGTTTTCTCTTTTTTATGTTCTGTTTGGGAAGCAGTTTTATTAAGCATTACGCCGGCCTACACCGAGATTAAATTAAAAGAAGGAGGCTTCGTTGGAAATAAGTTAAAAGAATTTAAAGAAAATATTGATCGACCACTTTCTGCAATTTTGACTTTGAATACTGTTGCGCACACCGTTGGAGCAATGGGAGTGGGTGCACAAGCGGCAACGATATGGAAAGATTCAACTTGGAGTTGGGATATAAATTTCTTTGGATATTATACACTACCAATTGGAATGGAAGCGATAGTTGCAGTTGTGATGACGTTAGCCATTTTGTATTTATCAGAAATTTTTCCAAAAACAATTGGAGCGAATAATTGGAGAAGTCTGGCTCCTTTTACGGTTAGTTCTTTGAACATTATTATTAAAATTTTATATCCTTTAGTTTGGTTTAGCCAACTGATCACTAAGTTTTTGAAAAAGGATAAAAACAAAAGTGTACTCAGTCGTGCTGATTTTACAGCGATGACAGACATCGCAGAAAAAGGTGGAGAACTCAAACAGAACGAACATAAAATAATTCGAAACTTATTGGGCTTTAATAAGATTCTGGCTAAAGATGTGATGACTCCTCGAACTGTCGTTGTCGCTGCTGATGAAAACACAACGATCAGAGATTTTTATGAAAAAAATAAAAATTTACGCTTCTCTAGAGTCCCACTTTTTCAAGGTTCAAAAGATCATATCACAGGATATTTTCTCAAGGATCAATTGCTTGCTTCATTGATTGAAAAAAAGGATAATGAACCGCTGAGCAGTATTAAGCGAGAATTAATTGTG